>NZ_JAFIMU010000007.1:311250-622500 GCF_017302985.1 Corallococcus macrosporus | reverse complement strand
GGCTGGAGCGTCGCGACGTCGTAGTCGACGATGAGGTCTGAGATTTCCAGCAGGTCGGAGGGCATGCCAGCGAGTGCGCTGGAGTGTACCTCACCGCCGGGCGGCTCAGCGCACCGGCGTCGTCCCTGGCGGGCAGCTGAAGGTGGCCGGCACGGACCACAGCTGGCCCTCGTCGGTGGCGTCGAGGGCGGTGAAGAAGATGCGATTGCCCACGCGGGTGAACGACTGCGGCTGGAAGACGTCCGCCAGCTGACCCTGCGTCGCCACGGAGCCCCGGGTGAAATAGGGCAGGACGGGGCCGTCTTCGTCTGGCGCGCCGCCGAACAGGACCTGACCCGTGCCGGTGGCGAACACCGGGTACGGGTACCCGTACTCCACATAGCGATTGTTGAAGAGCATGCGGGTCCCCGCGGCCGTTCCATTCGTCGCCCACAGCGACACGTTCGTGGGCACGGGGGCGTCGCTCTGGATGACCATGGAGAAGAAGAGGTCGCTGCCGGAGACCGCCGCCATCCGCACGGCGGGAGAGGCGTACTCGTCGGAGGCATAGGGGTTGGGCAGGGTGGTGACCTGTGCCTTGCCACCGCCGTTCAACGAGAGCCGGTCGATGCGCAGCCGCTTCGTCACCGGGCTGTCCACGGACGTCAGATAGACATACGAGCCCAGCGCCCCGAGCAGGTTCACGGGCTTGCCGAAGGAATCCAGACGGAGGGTTCCCGCGGCGGTGCCATTCGTCTTCCACACCTCGTGGTTGGGGCCGTCATCCAGGATGAACAGCGGTGGCTCGCCCGGGCGGCTCACGCCCCTGACGTAGGTGAACCCCGCGTCCAGTTGCTTCACGGGAGTGGTCCCGGCCAGCGTGCCGTCGGTGCTCCACAGCGTGGTGCCCGTTTCCTCCGAGAAGAAGAAGAGCAACGCGTTGCCGACCTTCAACTTGTCGTAGCTCAAGCCCGTGAACGCGCGGAAGTTCCGCACCCGCAGCGTGCCGGCGGACGTCCCGTCGGACCGCCACAGCTCCGGCCGCGACTCGCTTGACGACACCGGCACCCAGCGGAAGAACACCAGGCGGCCATTGACCTCGTAGGCCTTGTCCAGGACGGAGTCGGCTGGACCGGGGGTGATGTCCTTGACCAGCTGGGTCCCATCCTCCGTCCCGTCACTGCTCCACAGCTCCATGCCGGTGGCGTCGGTGCGGGTCTGGAAGAAGAGCCTGTTGCCCACCGCGACGAGGTTCGTCGGTTGGTAGACGCCGGGGGGCCCCGGAAACGTCTTCACCGGGACGGTCCCCGCCTCCGTGCCGTCGCTGCGCCACAGGACCGAACCGGTGTCGAAGTCGGAGGTGACGAAGTAGAGCGTCCCCTGGACGTTCGTGAGCTCCCCCATGAAGCCCGCGGAACCCGGCGGTGTGATGGCCGCCACCCGGGACGCCACCCCAGGGGGGCATGCCTGGGCGGTCACCTCGCGAGAGCCGTCTTCCACCGCCTCTGGCAATCCCCCACAACCCACCCCTGCCAGGCTGAGCCACAGCAGGGCCCCCCAATTCCTTGCATGCATGTCCACGCCTCCCGGTCCACGAAGCGCGGACGGTGGGACGCGAGGCGTTGCCTTCCAAGGGGCACCCCAAGGGGGTGGGAGTGTCCTGGGAGGCCGCGTGTCGTTCGTGCGAAGGGGCAGGCCCTCTCTACCGGGGCCGGGGCAGTCCAAGCAGATAGGTGATGGTCATTCCCTGCGCGCGATGCACCCCGCTGTGCCAGCGGTAGCCATTGGCATCCAGCCCCTCCGTCAGCTCCTCCAGGTCCTCCGGGGCGTAGGTCCGCAGCGAGGACACGATGCCATCCCAGAGGATGAGCAGCGGGATGATGGGCACCAGGTAGGTGAGCAGCAGCCGCCACCAGCGCACCGGGCGGATGAGCGGGGTGAAGCCCCACACCAGGGGGATGATGAGCAGCAATTGGATGAGGACGTAGGGCAGGGAGCGCTGCGTGAGCTCGAAGGCGGCGATGGGGACTCCGCGCGTGGCGGCGTCCGCCAGGAGGGCGCGCGCCTGCTTCGGACGGAAGTGGTGCAGCCCCTCGAAGAGGGTGCGCAGCCCCGTCAGTTCCTCCGGGATGCGGGTGACGTCGACCGGGGTGTCGCGGTACTGCACGCCCTCGGGCAGCCCCGGCACCGGCGTGGGGTGGAGGTCCGTGAGCACGACCTCGGCCTCGGGATTCGCCTTGCGCAGCGTCGGGAGCAGCGTGCGCCAGGGGCCACCCGTGCCGGAGCACAGGTCGATGATCCGGTTCGTCCCGGTCATGCGCAGCAGATCGCCCAGCTGCGGAGCCACGGCGTCGTAGGGCCGCGTGCGGTCCAGCACGATGTGCAGGTAGTCGACCTCGCCACGGCGCAACAGCGCGGGCAACCACGGCTGGTCGAGGAACTCGAAGAGGTGGAGGCGGGGGAGCAGTCGCATGGCGAGGACGTTAGAGCCTCCTCGCGATGCCAGTCCCGTGGCTCCCGCCGAATCCGCGCGGGCAGCTTCTGGGTCCTATCGCGCGGACGCGGACCCGTGGATCCCTCCGCGACGGGTCCCTACTTGCTCACCGCGATGGACTTGCGGAAGAGCGCCAGGCTGTAGACGAAGAACCCCACGCCCACCGCGCTCACCATCAGGAACTGGCGCCAGACGGCCCCCAGCCCTCCGCCGCGGTAGATGATGACCTGGGAGAAGCTGACGAAGTGCCGGGCAGGCAGCAGGTACGTCACGTACTGCAGCCACTTCGGCTGGCTCTCCACGGGCGTGCTCCCGCCCGACAGCAGCATCAGCACCAGCACCACCAGGATGATGAGCAGCGCGAACTGCGCCATGGAGCGGGAAATGGTCCCCAGGAAGATGCCGAGCGCCGTGGCGAAGAACAGGTAGAGCACGACGCCGACGAACCACAGCGCCACCGAGCCGGCGAACGGCACCTTCAGCACCATGTGCACGACCAGCAGGAGCGAAGCCGCGGTCGCCACGAGGATCACCAGCCCGTTGGCCCAGACCTTCGCCATCGCGATCTCGAACGAGGTCAGCGGCATCACGAGCAGGTGCTCCAGCGTGCCGTGCTCGCGCTCGCGGATGACCGCCGCGCCCGTCAGCACGACGGTCAACAGGGTGATCTGGTTGATGATGGCCACCACGCTCTTGAACCAGGACGAGACCCCGTTGGGGTTGAAGAGCTTGCGAACGACCAGGTTCACGGGCTTCGGTCCCGTCTCCTCCGTGCGCTTGAGGAAGGAGGCGATCCGGTCGTTGATGATGTTCTTGATGTAGCCGGAGCCGATGCCCGCCTGTTGCATGGCGGTCGCGTCGATGTTCACCTGGATGTCTGGATTGCGCCCCGCGCGCAGGTCGTGCTCGAAGCGGGGCGGAATCACCACGACGAACATGAACCGGCCCCGGTCCATGTCCGCCTGGACCTCATCCGGGGAGATGAGCTCCGGCAGCTTGAAGCGGGGCGGGTAGAAGGCGTTGAGCAGCTCCTTGGACAACGCGGAGCCGTCCTCGTCGGCGAAGGCAATCGAGGCGTTGTTCACCTCGCTCGAGGTCCCCGTGGCCTGGACGTAGATGGCCAGCGTGAACGCATACACGACGAACACGACCAGCACCGCGTCGCTGAGCAGGCTGCGAAGTTCCTTGAGCCCGAGCCACAGGATGTTCAGCAGTGAGTTCACCGCTATTTCTCCTGCTTTCTCAGGCCGATGACACTGACGGCCAGGAGGAGGGGAACGCATACGGCCATGAAGAGGACGTCCCGCATGATGAGGCCCGCTCCCAGTCCCTTGGTGAAGGCGCCCAGGCTGGCGTGCATGTAATAGGTGGCGGGCCAGATGGAGCCGACGACACCGGCCCCGCCCTGCAACGTGGACACCGGCTGCAACAAGCCGGAGAACTGGATGGTGGGCACGATGGTCAGGATGGCCGTGACGAAGACGGCCGCCACCTGGCTTCCGGTGAAGGTGGACGTCACCATCCCGATGCCTGTCGTCGCCGCGACGTAGAACAGCGCGCAGAGCGTCAAGGTCAGGAAGCTGCCCTTGATGGGCACCCCGAAGACGACCAGCGCCAGCGCGGTCAGGATGAAGAAGTTGGCCATGCCGATGACCACGTAGGGCAGCTGCTTGCCGAGCAGGTACTCCAGCCGCCCGGTGGGCGTGACATAGAAGTTGATGATCGACCCCAGCTCCTTCTCACGCACGATGCTGACCGTCATGAGGATGGCGGGGATGAGCAGCAGGAGCAGCGCCGGGACGCTCGGCACGATGGAGTAGACGCTCTCGAAGGTGGGGTTGTAGAGGAAGCGCTCCTCGATGTTGGCGGTGTCCTTCTGCGCGCTGGCGGAGAAGAAGCCGCTCGCGGGATCCCGCAGCATCCGGTTGTGGACCCCCTGGACGTATTGCTCCACGGTGTCGCCACGGAACGTCATGGCGCCGTCCACCTGCGCCAGCACCTCCGGCCCCGAGCCCCTGCGGAGATCCAGGCCGAAGCGCGGCGGAATCTCCAGCACCATGGAGACGTCGTCTGACTGGAGCCGGCGGAGCGCCTCGTCCGAGGACGACACGGGCGGCGTCTCGGCGAAATAGGGCTTCGCCGCGCTGAACTGCTCCAGGTACGCGCGGCTCTCCGGCGTCTGGTCCATGTCCAGCGCGGAGTAGCGGATGTTCTCCACGTCGGTCGTGATGCCGAAGCCGAAGACGAGCATCAGAAGCGCCGAGCCGATGAAGGCGAACGCCAGGCGGACCTTGTCGCGGAGGATCTGGATGGTCTCGTTGTGGCTGTACGCGAGCAACCGGCCGAGTCGCAGCCGGAGGCCGGCCCGGTCCACACGATGCGCGGCCGGAGGCGGGGGCGGGGCGGCCTTGGGCGCGGGCGCGGGAGGCACCTCCTTGGGCGCCGCGCCCTTGCTCTCGGCGCGGGCCTTCTCCGCGATGGCGTCCTCCATGTAGCCGATGAAGGCGGTCTCCAGGCTGTCCGCGTTGCGGGCCTCGATGAGCTTCTGGGGGGAGTCCGCCGCCAGCACCCGCCCGGCGTTCATGAGGGAGATACGGTCGCAGCGCATCCCCTCGTTCATGAAGTGCGTCGTCACGAAGATGGTGACGCCCTGCTTGCGCGACAGGTCGATGAGCAGCTCCCAGAAGCTGTCCCGGGCCACCGGGTCGACGCCTGACGTGGGCTCGTCCAGGATGAGGATCTGCGGCCCGTGCAGCACGGCGACGGCCAGCGACAGCCGCTGGCGCAGGCCCATGGGCAGGTCCCCGGCCAGCGCCTCCAGGTGCGCGCCCAGGCCGAACCGCTCGACCAGCTCATCGATGCGTGTCTTCGCCTTGTCTGGAGGCAGGTGGTAGAGCCGCGCGTGCAGCACCAGGTTCTGCTGGACGCTCAGCTCGCCGTACAGCGAGAACGCCTGCGTCATGTAGCCCAGGTTCTTGCGCACCTCCATGCTGCCGGCATCCACGGAGCTGCCGAAGAGCTTCGCCGTCCCTTCGGTGGGGGGCAGCAGGCCGGTCAGCATCTTCATCGTCGTGGACTTGCCGCAGCCGTTGGAGCCCAGGAAGCCGAAGATCTCCCCGCGCTCGATGGACAGGGTGACGTGGTCGACGGCGGTGAAGGTCCCGAAGCGGCGGGTCAGTCCATGGGCCTCGATGGCCAGCTCCGCGTTGCCCTGCACACGCGGCGGGATGACGATCTCCTTGTGGCCCCGGCGCTTCTCCTCGGGGAGCAGCGCGATGAAGCACTTCTCCAGGTCCTGGGTCCCCGTGCGCGCCATCAGCTCCGCGGGAGTCCCTGTCGCCAGCACGCGCCCCGCGTCCATGGCGACGATCCAGTCCCACTGCTGGGCCTCGTCCATGTAGGCCGTGGAGATGATGACGCTCATGCCGGGGCGCCCGGCGCGGATGTCGTCGATGAGGGTCCAGAACTGCCGCCGGGAGAGCGGGTCCACGCCGGTGGTGGGCTCGTCGAGGATGAGCAGATCCGGGTCGTGCACCAGCGCGCCGCAGAGGCCCACCTTCTGCTTCATGCCGCCGGAGAGCTTGCCGGCGGGGCGCTCCGCGAACTTGCCCAGGCCCGTGGCCGCGAGCAGCTCCGGCACGCGCACCTTGCGCTCCTCGGGTGACAGTCCGAAGAGCCGGGCCATGAAGTCCACGTTGTCGTAGACGCTGAGCTCCAGGTAGAGGTTCTTGCCCAGGCCCTGGGGCATGTACGCGACGCGCGGCCCCACGGCGCGCCGGTGCCGGGCGTCCGCGATGTCCCCGTCCAGGACCATCACCCGGCCCTGCTGCATCTTCTTGGAGCCGGCCACCAGGGCCATCAGCGTGGACTTGCCCACGCCGTCAGGCCCCACGATGCCCACCATGATGCCGGCCGGGACGTCGAGCGAGATGCCGTCGAGCGCGACGACCTTGCCGTAGCGGTGGGTCACGTCCTGGATGGACACCGCGAGCTTGCTGGAGGAGCCGCCCGGCGATGCTGGAGACACGGCTGAGACCATGGCGGAGCCCTCCCGGTGTCCGGCTAACGGGACGCGGATTGCTCCGTGATGACGTTCCGCAACCGAGCGGGCCACTCCACGGAAGGGTCCACCTTGACGTAGCCGACGCCCCGGATGCCCGTCTTGATGCGCTCGACGTAGCGGCTGGCCAGCTCCCGGGGGACCTGGAGCTTCAGGCGGAACACCAGCTTCTCCCGCTCGCTCTTCGTCTCCACCTGCTTGGGCGTGAACTGCGCTTCCGGGGACACGAAGGACACGTACCCGGGGATGGCGCGGTTGGGTTCGAAGTCGACGGTGAGGCGCGCCTCGGAGCCCAGCTTCACGCGGGCGGCCTCGCTGGCCGGCAGGAAGATCTCCATGTAGACGTCTTCCAGGTTCACCAGCGTCAGCGCCGGCCCTCCGGGAGACAGCACCTCGCCGGGCTCGGCCAGGCGGTAGAGGACCCGTCCCGTCACCGGAGACTTGAGCGTCGCATCCGCGATGCGCGTCTGGATGGTCTCGGCGTTCGCGCGCGCGACCTCGATCTCCTGCTTGGAGGTCTTCAGCGTGGCCTCCGCTTCCGCCAGGCTGGCCCGCGTGGTCTCCAACTGGCTCGTGCGGACGTCCAGGTCCCGCTGCGAGCCGGCGCCCCGGGCCACCAGCCTGCGGGCGCGCTCGACCTCGATGGTGGCGAGCTCGATCTCGCTCTTCTGTTTGACGATCCCTGCCTGGGCCACCGCCAGCTTCTCCTGCGTGGCGGCGAGGTTCGCCCGGGCCTCCGCCAGGTTGGACTCCAGCGTGGTGGTGTCCAGTTGCACCAGCACCTGGCCTGGTTTGACGAGGTCACCTTCGTTGACCAGGATTTGCTTCACCCGCAGGGGTTCCTTGGCGGAGACGTCCGCCAGCTTCGACTCGAGGCGGCCGTTGCCCGAGAAGATTCCCTCCGGCAGCGCGGATTGCTTCCCCTTCCAATACTTGAAGCCAATGAACGCGAGGATCGCGACGGCGACCAACCCGATGACCCACTTCGTCTTTCCTTCCGGAAGCTTGGGCATGGCGGACTCCCTATTGCTTTCCCGGTTGCGAAAGCGTCTTGGCTTCCTGCGCCCGTGGCTTGGACAGCATGTCTCCCCAGTTCGTCCGCTGCTCCATCTCGGCCTGCATCGGTTCCGGCACGACGGGCTGGCCGCGGCGGACCTCCCAGCCTCCGCCCAGCGCCTTGTAGAGGGCGACCAGGTTCGTGGCGATGGACGAGCTCGTCTGGGTCAGGTTGTTCTGCTGTTCCAGGAGCGAGCGTTGCGCG
The DNA here is from genome assembly GCF_017302985.1 of Corallococcus macrosporus. Classification (NCBI taxonomy): domain Bacteria; kingdom Pseudomonadati; phylum Myxococcota; class Myxococcia; order Myxococcales; family Myxococcaceae; genus Corallococcus; species Corallococcus macrosporus. The sequence goes on along the minus strand of NZ_JAFIMU010000007.1, from coordinate 614,706 downwards.
TCCAGCACGCGCTGGTAGTCCACGGCGCCCTCCCGGTACTGCACCACCGCGAGCTCCACCGACCGCTGCGCGGCCTTCACGGCGGCCTGCTGGAACGCCAAGGCCTTCTGGGCACTGACGAACCCTGACAGCGAGTCCTCCACCTCCTGGCCCGCCTTGAGCACCGTGTTGCGGTAGTTGACCAGCAATTGCTGGAACCGCGCGTCCTCGACACGCACCCCGTTCTTCAGGCGGCCGTAGTTCAGGAAGGGAAAGACGATGCGGGGGCCCACCGAATAGACCAGGCTGCCCAGGGAGAAGAGGTTGCCGGAGGACGTGCCTGCGGTGCTCGCCTGCAGCCCGATGGTCCCGAAGAGGGAGAAGCTCGGGTAGAGCTCCGCCTCGGCGATCCCGATCCGCGCGCACTGCGCGGCGGCGAAGAGCTCCGCGCTGCGGACATCCGGGCGCCGCCGCAGGATTTCAGCCGGCATGCCCACCGCCACCGTCGCGGGCGCCATGGGGATCCGCTTGGGCCCCGCCAGCAAGGCGTCCACGGCGCCCGTGGGCTGGCCCAGCAGCGTGCTCAGGGCATTGCGCGCCTGCTCCAACCCACCTTCCAGCTGCGGGATGGTGGCCCGGGTGCTCTCCAGCAGGGTCGCGGCCTGCGTCATGTCGAGCTCCGAAGTGGCGCCACTGCTGAAGCGCGCCTCGGCGATCCCGAAGCCCTCCTCCTGGATGCGGACGTTCTGCCGCGCCTGCTCGATGAGCACCTCGTACGTCCGCACCAGCACGTAGGTCCGCGCGACCTCCGCGGTGAGTGACACGACCGAGGATTGGTAGTCCGCCACGGACGCGAGCAGATTGGCGGTTCCCGACTCCACGCCCCGCCGGTACTTGCCCCAGAAGTCCACCTCCCACAGCGCGTCGAAGCCCAGCTGGTATTCCAGGAAGTGGCGGTCGATGTCGCCGAGGTTGGCCGCGTCGAACAGATTGGACGCGGCGGAGTTCTCACTGCGGCCCACCGCGGCGGCGCTGCCGGTGGCCACCTGCACCTGCGGGTACTGCCGGCCGGTGAGGATGGCCAACTGGGCGCGCGCCTCGACAATCCTCAGCCCCGCGACCTGCAGCGGCAGGTTCTGCCGCCAGGCGGTCTCGACGAGGCGATCGAGTGTCGGATCCCCAAACGACTTCCACCATTGGGTGTCGACCTCGGCCTGCTTCGCGAGCCGGGGGTCGTCCTGGGTGCGCCACTCCTTGGCGATCGCGGTCTCGGGCCTCTTGAAGTCGGGGCCTACCGTGCACCCGGAGAGCGCGGATAGGACGCCGAGCAGCGGCAATGTGTAGACGATGGGGCCGAACCCCGGCTTCATCCCCTGCATGGTGTTGTTCGTCCCCCGCATCCGAGACACCTCGATGGCTGGGAGGGTCCGCACTGCGCGGAGCGCGCGGAAGTACGAGCCACCTGGATGCCCCGGGGGACGGCCCGCGATGTCCTTTCCGCAATGCGAGACACCGGCCCGGGGGCGACGTGGATGCCGTCGGCCCGACAAGGTGGGTGTCTTCCGTTGGGCGCCTTCGGCAGGCGGGCGCGTCTCCCCCGGGTACGCATTGCGCTTGCCGTTGGGGCGCACGACCCTGAGTCCATGGCCCAGGACACCCATTCAGAGCCCCTGAAGCGCAAGGACTATGACAAGGAGCTTCGCAAGCTCCAGGCCCGGCTCTGCCAGCTCCAGGACTGGGTCAAGCAGGAGGGGATGCGCGTCATCGTGGTCTTCGAAGGGCGGGACGCCGCGGGGAAGGGGGGCACGATTCGCGCCATCACGGAGCGGGTGAGCCCCCGGGTGTTTCGCGTGGTGGCCCTCCCGGCCCCTTCAAGCCGGGAGAAGTCACAGCTGTACCTGCAGCGATACGTGCCGCATTTCCCCGCGGCGGGCGAAATCGTGATCTTCGATCGCAGTTGGTACAACCGGGCCGGGGTGGAGCCCGTGATGGGCTTCTGCACCTCCGAGGAGCACGAGCGCTTCCTGCAGGGGTGTCCCGTCTTCGAGAAGTACATGGTCGAGAGCGGGATCCTCCTGCTGAAGATCTGGCTCGAGGTCGGCAAGGCGGAGCAGGACCGGCGGTTCGCGGCGCGGATCGACGACCCCCTGCGGCAGTGGAAGCTGAGCCCGATGGACCTCGAGTCCTGGACGCGCTGGTACGACTACTCCCGGGCGCGGGACCAGATGCTGGCCGCGACGGACACGCCGCATGCGCCCTGGCACATCCTGCGCTCCGACAACAAGAAGAAGGCGCGGCTCAACTGCATCCGCTTCCTGCTGGAGAAGATTCCCCACGAACAGGTGAAGCGTCCCAAGGTGAAGCTGCCCCATCGCTCCACGAAGGGCGAGTACGACGACGACGCGTCGCTCCGGGGGAAGAACTTCATTCCGGAGAGGTATTGAGCAGGGCGGCGGGGTCCGTCACCACGAGGTCCGCGCCGTGGCGGCGCAGCCCGGCGGGCTGTCCCACCCGGTCGACGCCGATGACATAGGCGAAGTGGGCCGCCCGTGCGGCCGCGACGCCGGCGGGCGAGTCCTCGAAGACGACCGCCTCCTCGGCGCTGGCACCGAGAGCCCGGACGGCCGCGAGGTAGAGCTCCGGAGGCGGCGTGGCGTCCAGCCGCGCGTCGAAGAGCTCCGGGAGGCCCGCGGACTGGAGCAGCTCCGCGCCGTGCCTGCTCGTGGAGACGGCCGCGGTCCGGAGTCCCGCGGCGCGCGCCGCCTGGACGTAGCGGACCGTCCCCTCATACGTCTCCACGCGCTCCTGCCGGAGCAGCTCCACCAGGACTTCACCCTTGCGGTCGTTCAGCGCGTGGACCGTGCCCTCCGGCAATTCGATGCCGCGCGCGTCGAGGAACGCGTGGATGCCCTCCAGGGGCGGCTTGCCGTCGAAGTAGCGGCTGTAGTCGCGCACCAGGTCGAAGGGGATGAAGGGCTGCCGCGAGGACCGCGCCCGCTGCCGCAGGTAGTAGTCGCACAGCTGCTTCCAGGCCCGGGCGTGGAGGCTGGCGGTCTGGGTGAGGACACCATCCAGACCGAAGAGGCAGGCGCGCGCGCGCGGCGGCAGGCCCAGCTTCGTCCGGGCGAGGGGCGGCTGGCCCAGGATGAAGGTGTCGACCGCGTGGGCGAAGCCCTCCTCCTCGTTGGTGCGCGTGACGTGGCGTGAGAGGCCCTGGACCTCGGGGCTGGCGTTGCCCATGGCGATGCCCATGCCGGCGATGCTCAACATGGGCAGGTCGTTGGCCATGTCCCCGATGGCCGCGATCTGCTCGAGCGGAAGCCCCAGCAGGCGTGAGGCCTCGCGCACGACCATGCCCTTGTTCGCTTCGGGGTGCGTGACGTCGAGGTAGTACGACGTCGAGCGCGCCGCGGAGGCCTCCGCCCCCAGGCGCAGGGCGAGCTCGGCCTCACAGCGCTGGACCCGCGCCGTGTCCTCGCTCACCCCGACGAGCTTGATGGCGGCGTCGAGCACGCCGTGCAGGTCCGCGACGACGATCGGGTCGAACCCGACGTTGCTCTTCTCCCGAGCCACGCGGAAGGCCTCGGGGGCGCGGAGGAACCAGTCCACCCCCTGGTATACCCAGACATCCAGGCCCGCCTGGAGCATGAAGTCGACGGCCTGTCTGGCAATGGCGGGCGGCAGGATCCGCTGTGCCAGCACCGTCGTGAGGTCGGGTTTGACGTACATGCCGCCGTTGAACGCCGCCAGGGGCGCGGTGAGCTTCAGCGGGGCCACCAACCCTGCCATCCCGCGCGGCGGCCGCCCGCTCGTGAGGGTGAACTGGATGCCGCTGGCGCGCAGCCGGGCGACGGCCTCGCAGGTTCGCGGCGTGAGGACCTTGTCCCGCGTCACCATGGTCCCGTCGACGTCCGCGATGAGCAACTTGATGGTCATGGCTGCCTCCGCCCGCCCGCTCGTCGCCGCCATGTCCGCACGCCGGGCCTCGCCTGTGACAGTGGGGGCTGGGAGCAGGATGCGCACCCTGCTGCCTGGCGCTCAAAGGCAGACCCGTTGCCGAGCGCCCCACCGGCAGTTGTCGGAGCACCGGGACGCGCTCAGGTTTTCGTCCGAGGGATGGGAGGAACACATGCCGACGACGCCAGGGCTCGGTGAAACCGCGAGAGCCATCATTGCTGACGGAATGGGCATCCTGGCGGCGGACGAGACGGTCTCCACGATCACGAAGCGCCTGACCGCGCGCGCCATCGAGTCGACCGCGGACAGCCGCCGCGCCTACCGGGAGCTGCTCTTCAGTACACCCGGCATCGCCGAGTTCATCGGCGGTGTCATCATGCAGGACGAGACGATTCGTCAGGACAGCGCGGAGGGCATCCCGCTGGTCGACCTGCTGGCGGGCCGAGGCATCATCCCCGGCATCAAGGTCGACGCCGGCGTCCGCCCCCTGGCCGGCGCGCCGGGAGAGTTCGTCACGGAAGGGCTCGACGGGCTCCGCGAGCGGCTGGAGGAGTACCGCGAGCTGGGGGCGCGGTTCGCCAAGTGGCGCGCGGTCTTCACCATCCGCGACGGGCGGCCCAGCGCACCGTGCATCCACGCGAACGCGCACGCGCTCGCGCGCTACGCCGCGCTCTGCCAGGAGCAGGGCCTGGTGCCCATCGTGGAGCCCGAGGTCCTGATGGAGGGCGCGCACGCGCTCGAGCGGTGCGAGGACGTGACGGGGCGCGTGCTGCAGGCGGTCTTCAACGAGCTCTTCGCCGCGCGGGTGTCCCTGGAAGGGATGTTGCTCAAGCCGAACATGATCACCGCGGGCCACGGCTCCGCGAGGCAGGCCTCCGTGGAGGAGGTGGCGGAGGCGACGCTGCGCGTCCTGACGCGCCATGTGCCGCCCGCGGTCCCTGGAATCGTCTTCCTGTCCGGCGGACAGGACCCGGTCCTGGCCACGGAACACCTCAACGCCATCAACGCGCTGGAAGGCCCGAAGCCCTGGACGCTGAGCTTCTCCTACGGACGCGCGCTGCAGGACGAAGCGCTCGAAGCCTGGGCGGGCCGGAGCGAGCAGGTGCCCGCCGCCCAGCGCATGTTCCACCACCGCGCCTGGTGCGACAGCGCGGCGGCCCTGGGCACGTACAGCGAGGACATGGAGGGCGAAGCGGGCTTCGCCCGGGCCATGGAGCCGTTCTCCATCCACGGCCCGTCCGACTCAACTCTCCACACCCACCACTGATGGGAGGCATGTCATGGCACACCCCGAAGGGACGGAAGCGTCGGAGTATGGGCCGCCGTTGTCGGCCAGGGAGCACGGCCAGGGACCCTACGTTCCAGGCCGCGAGCAGACCCGGGGCGGGGGACCGCTCACCGCCAGGGAAGTGGAGTTGATGAACGCGTACTGGCGGGCGTGCAACTACCTGGCGGTGGGGATGATCTACCTCCAGGACAACCCGCTGCTGCGCCGGCCCCTGACGCCGAAGGACGTGAAGCACCGGCTGCTCGGCCACTGGGGCGCGAGCCCGGCGCTCTCGTTCACCTGGGTCCACCTGAACCGGCTCATCGTCGAGCAGAACCTCGACGTCATCTTCGTGGCCGGGCCGGGCCACGGTGCCCCGGGCGTGCTCGGGCCCGCGTACCTGGAGGGCACCTATTCGGAGGTCTATCCGGACAAGAGCATGGACGCGGAGGGGATGCGGAGGTTCTTCAAGCAGTTCTCCTTCCCCGGCCACATCGGCAGCCACGTTACCCCGGAGACGCCGGGCTCCATCCACGAAGGCGGCGAGCTGGGCTACAGCCTGTCGCACGCGTATGGCATGGCCTTCGACAACCCCGACCTCATCGTCGCCTGCGTCGTGGGTGACGGCGAAGCGGAGACGGGGCCGCTCGCGACGGCCTGGCACTCGAACAAGTTCCTCAACCCCGTGCGGGATGGCGCCGTGCTGCCCATCCTGAACCTCAACGGGTACAAGATCGCCAACCCGACCATCCTCTCCCGCATCAGCCAGGAGGAGCTGGAGTCCCTGTTCGTCGGCTACGGCTACAAGCCCTACTTCGTCGAGGGCAGCGACCCGGTTGAGATGCACCAGAAGATGGCGGAGACCCTGGAGCGTGCCGTCGAGGAGATCCGCGCCCTGCAGAAGAAGGCGCGGCTGACGGACACCCCGACGCGTCCGCGCTGGCCCATGATCGTCCTGCGCTCGCCCAAGGGCTGGACCGGCCCCAAGGAGCTGGACGGCCACAAGCTGGAGGGCTCCTGGCGCTCACACCAGGTCCCCTTCGGCGACGTGCGCAACAACCCGGGGCACCTGAAGGCGCTCGAGGACTGGATGCGCAGCTACCGGCCCGAGGAGCTGTTCGACGCGGAGGGACGGCTGATGCCGGAGCTCCGGTCGCTCGCGCCCAAGGGGAACCGGCGGATGAGCGCGAACCCCCACGCCAACGGCGGTCTGCTTCGCAAGGCGCTCAAGATGCCCGACTTCCGAGACTACGCGGTCAAGGTCGGCTCGCGCGGCACCACGCTGCATGAGAACACGAAGCCGCTCGGCGAGTTCCTGCGCGACATCATGCGTGACAACCCGACGCGCTTCCGCGTCTTCGGCCCGGACGAGACCGCCTCCAACCGGCTCCAGGCCCTCTACGAGGTGAGCGGGAAGACCTGGATGGCCAACCTGTCGCCGCAGGACGAAGACGGGGGCTTCCTCGCGAGGGACGGCCGCGTCATGGAGATGCTGTCGGAGCACACGCTGCTCGGGTGGCTCGAAGGGTACCTGCTCACGGGGCGCCACGGCTTCTTCCACACGTATGAGGCGTTCGCCCACGTCATCGACTCCATGTTCAACCAGCACGCCAAGTGGTTGGACATCAGCAAGAACCACGTGAAATGGCGGGCGCCCGTCGCGTCGGAGAACATCCTGCTGTCCTCCACGGTGTGGCGTCAGGACCACAACGGGTTCTCCCATCAGGACCCGGGCTTCATCGACCTGGTGACGAACAAGTCCGGCACGGTCACGCGCATCTACCTGCCGCCGGACGCCAACACGCTGCTGGTGGTGGCGGACCAGTGCCTGCGCAGCACCGACTGCGTCAACGTCATCGTCGCGGACAAGCAGAAGCACCTGCAGTTCACCAGCATCGACGAGGCCGTCGCCCACTGCGCCAAGGGGATCGGCATCTGGAAGCGGGCCAGCACGGACGAGGACGCGGAGCCGGACGTCATCATGGCCTGCTGCGGCGACGTCGCGACGCAGGAGGCCCTGGCCGCCGCCTCCATCCTGCGCGCGCGCGCACCGAACCTGAAGCTGCGCTTCATCAACGTCGTGGACCTGTTCAAGCTCCAGTCGTCAGCGGATCATCCGCACGGGTCCACCCAGCGAGAGATCCAGAGCCTGTTCCCGCCGGGCAAGCCCATCATCTTCAGCTTCCACGGCTATGCGTCGCTCATCCACAAGCTGGCCTATCGCTTCATCGACCACGAAGACCTGCACGTGCACGGCTACCGGGAGAAGGGCAACATCAACACGCCCTTCGAGCTGGCGATCCTCAACGAGACGTCCCGCTTCCACCTGGTCATCGACGTCATCGACCGCGTGCCGGGGCTGTCCGTGAAGGCCGGGCACCTGAAGGAGGAGATGAAGAACGCCATCCTCGACAACCTGGCCTACGCGCACGAGCACGGCCGGGACCGGCCTGAAATCGCGGACTGGACCTGGCCGGACTGACGGGACGCTCACGCATGGCGCAGCGGGGCGCCATGCGTGAGCCTTCGCGCTACGGCCCCAGGACGACGCGGAAGATCTTCTCGTTGCTGTTGTTGGGGATGCTGTCCTTGTCACCCTGGTTGGTGGTGGTCAGCCACAGGTTGCCGTCGAGCGTCGGCTCGACGGTGCGCAGCCGGCCGTAGGTGCCCACGAAGAACTGCTGCACGTTGGTCAGGCTGGTGCCGCTGATGACCTCGCGGTAGAGGCGCGTGCCGCGGGCGCAGGCCACGTAGAGGACGTCACGGACCACCGCGATGCCGGAGCAGGAGCCCTCCGCCGTGGAGTAGGTCTGCTTCGGCGCGATGTACCCGGCCGTCGCGCAGCCGGAGCCGCCCTGGGACACGGTCCCCTCGCAGTTGGGCCAGCCGTAGTTGCCGCCCTTCTGGATGAGGTTGGTCTCGTCCATCACGGAGTTGCCGAACTCCTGTTCCCAGAGGCGGCCCTGGGAGTCGAAGGCCAGCCCCTGCGGGTTGCGGTGGCCGTAGCTCCAGACGTAGTTGCCGAAGGGGTTGTCGGACGGCACGGTGCCGTCCGCGTTGAGCCGCAGCACCTTGCCAGCCAGGTTGTTGAGGTCCTGCGCGTAGGCGCCGTTCTGCGCATCGCCCGTGGACGCGTAGAGCTTGCCGTCCGGCCCGAAGCGCAGGCGCCCGCCGTTGTGGAACTTGTTGCGGCCGATGCCCTGGAGCAGCACCTGGAGCGACGCGGTGTTGAGGGCGCCGTTCTCATACCGCAGGCGCACGATGCGGTTGTCGGTGGGCGAGGTGTGCATCACGTACAGCCACCGGTCGGTGGAGAAGGTGGGGGAGAGGGCCAGCCCCATCAGGCCGCCTTCGCCGTCGGTGCTCTGCACGTTGGGGACGGTGCCCACGGACGTCTTCTGGCCCGTCGCCGGATCCAACCGGACGATGTCCTGCGCGTCCCGGCGGCCGTACAGCACGGAGCCGTCCGGCAGGTTCACCAGGCCCCACGGGATGTCCGTGTCGGTGGCCACCTGGGTGACGGAGCAGACGGGGTTCGCGCAGGCCTGACCGGTGGTGACCGTCGTGGACGCGCTCTGGGCGGACGCGTTGCCCTGGGCATCCCGCGCGAGCACGGCGTAGGCGTAGGCCGTGTTCGGGGACAGGCCGCTGTCGACGAAGGTCCTCCCGGGCGGCGAGCCGGACGACGTGCCAATCTTCACGCCTCCCCGGAACACGTCGTACGCGGTGACGCCCACGTTGTCGGTGGACGCGCTCCACGTCACGGTCACGCTGGTGCCGGAGGCGGTGGCGGTGACGCCGGTCGGGACGGTGGGGGCCTGCGTGTCCACCTGGCACGGCGGCGGGGTGATGGAGAGCGTGGCGCTGCCCTGGGAGACATTGCCCGCCGCGTCCCGCGCATTCACATACAGGCCCCAGGTGGCGCCGGGGACCACGGTCAGCCCGGTGGACACGACCGCGCCGGAGACGGACTTCATGAGCTGGCCGTCGTGGTAGACGTCATAGAAGGCGACGCCCTCGTTGTCCGTGGACGGCGACCAGGACAGCGTGGCCGTGTTGCACGTCACGTTGGACAGCGTGAGCCCCGTGGGTACGGTGGGCGCCTGGGTGTCGGGCGGCAGCGACCACCGCTGGTTCGTCTGGCCATTGCAGGTCCAGAGGATGACCTTCGAGCTGTTCGCGGTGGCCTGGCCGGACACGTCGAGGCACAGCGAGGTCGCCGTGTGCACGACCGCGCCGTTGGTGTTGCGGACCCACCGCTGGTTCGCCGTCCCATCGCAGAGGACGCTGACCGCGCGTGCTCCGGAGCTGGACGTCTCCGGCTGGATGCACCGGGCGCCGTCGAATGCGCGCAGCTCGCCCTCGGGCGTGAACAGGAACCGTTGGTTCACCTGGCCGTTGCAGTCGTAGATGTGGAGCTCGGTCCCCGGCGTCTGGGTGTTCCCAGCCACGTCGAGGCAGCGGCCGGACTGCACGCCGATGAGCCGCGTGCCCGCGGTCACGGAGGCGTCCTGCGTCTGGAACTCGGGGTCGTTCTCCGGCTTTCCTTCACAACCAACAGCGACGGCGACCAGGAGTCCGGCCACCAGGTGACGAACGTGCATTGAGCTGCTCCTTTGCTTCCGTCTCTTTCACGGAATTCAAGGTGCTCCTCAAGTGAACTCTCTGGCACGCACCGTCGGGTGTTGAGCCCTCATCAGCTCGCGTCTCCCAGCCTCTGCGCGCGCAGCCGGCGCAGCCGGCGGTTGCTGATCAGCAGCCCGTCGATTCCACCGGAGGCCGCGCGCGTGAACGTGACCGCGCCGAGCGAGCCCACGAAGCGTTCACCGTCCACGGCATCCAGTATGACTTCATCCCTGCGGGGCCAGCGGATCGCCAGCTTGCCGTCCACGACGCGCACCGCGTAGGTCGTGTCGAGCTCGTCGCTGCGGTACTTCCCCTCGAACGTCGCCAGCGCCGGGCCCGTGGGCACGGGCGCGCTCAGGCGGATGAACTTCCGCGTCGTCGGCCAGAAGTCCTGGATGCTCAGCTCGCGTGGGGCATTGGCCTTCGGTGTGGAGAAGCGCCACTGGTGCATCGACTCGCCCGGACGGAACGCGCCGTTGCCAATGGGCACGAAGGCCGTGGGCACGCCGACCTGTCGCAGCGCTCCGTCCTTGAACTCCAGCCGCACCACTTCATCCGTCTGGGGGCCCCAGTAGTTGCCGGCCAGCTCCGCCAGCTTCGCCTCCGCGAACTTCACGGCCGGGGGCATCACGTCCTTCAGGTGCCTGCCCAGGTAGACGTCGGCCACCTTCCGCGCGAGCTCTCCGGCGTCGATGTTGCCGCCGTTGCACAGCGTCACGATGGACAGACGGTGGTCCGGGAAGAGGAGCGCTTCCGCGCGGTAGCCACCTTCCATGCCGTCGTGGCTCACCATGCGCAGGCCGCGATACCCCTCCAGTCTCAGGCCCCCGCCGTAGCCGGTGACGGTGCCGTCGTTCAGCCTGCCGGAGGTCCGCATCAGCGTGACCAGTGCCTGTCCACCGACGCGCCCGTCGAGCAGGTTCTGTTCCCACTTCAGCAGGTCGCCGACCGTGGTGAACAGGTTGCTTGAGCCGTAGTGGTCGGTGTTGGGGACGCTGAGCCGCCAGCCGCCGCCTTCGCGCGGGCCGTAGCCCCACGCGCGCCGGGGCACGAGCTCCGAGTGGTCATCGCGGAAGTGGGTGTCGGTCATTCCGAGCGGCTTGAAGATCCGCTCGTCGGTGAACGCCCGCAGCGACTGGCCGGAGACGCGCCGCACGATGATTCCCAGCAGCGTGTACGCGGCATTGCCGTACAGGACCTCCGAGCCCGGCTCGAAGTTCACGCCGCGTTGCCGGCTGAGCGCCCAGAGGATGTCCGCTTCGGTGTAGACGTCATCGCCGCGCCAGCCGGCCAGGTTCAGCAACTGTCCCTGTTCGCGCAGGCCGTTGGTGTGGTGCATCAGGTGCGCGACGGTGATTGTCTTTGCGTAGGCAGGAAGCTCCGGCAGGTGCTTGCGGATGTCGTCGTCCAGCGAGAGCTTGCCCTCCTGCGCCAGCAGCCCGATGGAGAACGCGGTGAACTGCTTGGCGATGGACGCGATGAGGAAGACGGACCGGAGCGTTATGGAGACGTCGTCCTCCAGGTCCGACATGCCGTAGCCGCGCGCGTAGTCCAGTGTGCCCTCATGGGAGATGCCCACGGCGCAGCCGGGCGTGGTCTTGCCGCTCCAGGGCGCGAAGAGTGCATCCACCTGTGCATGGCGGTCCTTGGGTAGGGTGTCCGCGGCGAGGGCGGGAGCGCCCGTGAGGCCAAGGAACAGGAACGACGACACGAGCAACCGACGCGGCATGGGGCGCTTTCCAGTCGAAGGGGACGTGGGCGGCACGGTGCCTGTGCTGGCCTCGCGCCGGGAAAGCGTTCAGCCGGTGGGAACGTGCCTGCGGTGAACGGGCACCCGCGTGCGGCGAACGGCCCTCAGACGGCGGTGAAGAGGTCCCTGGCCACCAGCAGCATCGCGTCGGCCTCGCGGAGCTGGAAGGTCCTGTCCGTGAGCCGGGCGGACTCGATGCGGTCCAGCCGCAGGATGCGGATGGCCTCACGGAAATGGTCCCAGACGAGCAGGTACCAGGCGGGCCACGCCAGCATCAGGTAGTGGGGCTCCACGACCCGCGTGGTCCGCTCCCTCGCGCTCCGGTAGACGACCTCGATGGCGCGCTGCTCGAAGAAGCCGTCCTGCACGAGCCCCAGCACCGCCGGACGCGGATTCTCCCAGGTGTCCGAGACCCGCTGCGACGCGAGGGGTCCGTGGAGGATGCGGCGCCGCAGCCGGTTGATGCGGCTGCGCTCCTCCGGAGGGAAGGCCATCGCGATCTTCTGCCGCAGCCCCTTCAAACTCGACAGGAGCAGGGGCGAGCGCATGCGCTCACCAATCGCCAGCGCCAGGAGCAGGTCGAGCGCCTCGCGGTGGTTGAGCTGGAGCCGTCCCAGGCCCATGCGCGCTGGCACCCGGACCCCGCCACCGCGTCCCCGCTCCGCTTCGATGGGAACCCCGCGCGCCGCGAGCCGCGCCATGTCCCTGCGCAGGGTGCGCAGGCTGACGCCCAATTCCGCCGCGAGCCCCGGGCCGTTCCAGCTCCGCTGGGAGGCGAGCAGGCCCAGGAGCCGGTCCAGGCGCTCGCTGACGTTCTCGTGGGGTGCCTTCTTCAAAGGTGCCACAGGCTGTCACCATTTCGCGGACAGTCAAGGCACTGCGAATCACCGCAGCCGTTCAAGAAAGACGGAAGCCATGATGAGAATCGCACTGGTCGGAGCCACGGGACCCGTCGCGGGCCGTGCCCTGGAGCAGGTCGTTCAGTCAGGAGCGCAGGCAGTCGCGCTGGTCCGCCACCCGGAGAAGCTGCCGGAGCCGCTGCGCTCGCGGGTCCAGGTGGAGCAGGGGACCCTGGAAGATGGCGCCTTCGTGGTCCGCGCGACCCGTGGTGCCGACGCCCTGCTCTGGCTGACGCCGACGACCTACGGCGTGCAGGACTTCAGGGCCTACACCCTGGACCTGGCGCGGAACGCGGCGCGGGCCCTCCAGGAGAACCGCATCCCGCGCGTGGTCTTCGTGTCCAGCCACGGCGCGGACCGTCCGGACCTGGGCCAGGTCACCTTCGCGGGCGAGGTGGAAAAGCTGCTGGAAGCCGCCGCGCCGCACACAGTGTCGCTGCGGTGCGCGGGCTTCATGGAGAACCTGCTCGCGTCGGTGGACACGCTGAAGGGCGGGCAGCTCTTCACCCTGCTGCCTCCCGACAAGCAGTACCCGCTGGTGGCTACGCGCGATGTCGGGGACGTGGCCGCCCGCTGGCTGCTGGATGCCTCCTGGAGCGGCCATCACGTCCGGGGCGTGCACGGCCCCCAGGACCTGAGCGCGAACGAGCTGGCGGACATCCTGGGGCGCGTGCTCGGCGGGCCCCTGCGGTGCCAGCGGGTTCCGGCTGAAACCCTCCGGCACAACTTCATGATGCGCGGCATGAGCCCCTCCGTCGCCGAGGCCTACGCCCAGATGTTCCGGGGCTTCGGCCAGCCGGACTACCGGCCCTCCGAGCCTCGCACCGCGGAGACGACGACGCCCACGACGCTCGAAGCGTTCGCGCGCGAGCGCCTGGCCCCCAGGATCCGCGCTACTTCTTCGCGCCCCGGCCCTTGAACAGCTTCTGGCCCAGGGTGAAGAGCAGCACCAGCACGAGGCCGGCGCCCAGGCCCACCGCGGCGTTGAGCAGCATGGGGGCAAGCCCGCCCAGGATGCTCCCCACGCCGGGCACGCGGCCGGCCCAGGCGGTGAAGGACTCCTCCGCGTGGTGCAGGCTGGAGACGCCGTGCACGAGGATGCCGCCGCCCACCAGGAACATGGCCGCCGTGCCCGCCACGGACAGGAACTTCATCAGCAACGGCGCCGCGCGGAGGATGCCCCCGCCCAGTGCCTTCGCGAAGCCGCCCTTGCGGCTGAGGTAGAGCCCCGCGTCGTCCAGCTTCACGATGCCCGCCACCAGCCCGTACACGCCCACCGTCATGATGAGGGCGATGCCCACCATCACCGTGACGCGGGTGGTGAAGTCCGCCGTCGCCACCGTGCCCAGCGTGATGGCGATGATCTCCGCGGAGAGGATGAAGTCCGTGCGCACCGCGCCCTTGATCTTGTCCTTCTCCAGCGCCACCGGGTCCACGTTCGGGTTCGCCAGCGCCTCGCGCAGCTCGGCGTGGTGCGCTTCGTCCTCCTCCTTGCTGTGGAGGAACTTGTGCGCCAGCTTCTCGAAGCCCTCGAAGCAGAGGAAGGCGCCGCCCACCATCAGGAGCGGCGTCACCAGCCAGGGCGCCACCGCGCTGATGGCCAGCGCCGCCGGCACCAGGATGGCCTTGTTGACCAGCGAGCCCTTCGCGACCGCCCAGACCACCGGCAGCTCGCGGTCCGCGTTCACGCCCGTCACCTGCTGCGCGTTGAGCGCCAGGTCGTCTCCCAGCACGCCCGCCGTCTTCTTCGCCGCCACCTTCGTCAGGATGGAGACGTCATCCAGGATGGTCGCGATGTCGTCGATGAGCGCAATCAGGCTGCTGCCGGCCATGGAGGTCTTCCGGGATGAAGGAGGGTGAGGTGCTGCCTACGGGCCTGCGGGATTAGCACAGCTCAGGGGGGCCGTGCTCCAGCGACCGGAGGTCACCCTCCCGAAGCCGCGTCCAGCGGCAGCACCGTGGTGAAGGTGGCACCCCCGCCCTCCGTGGGCTCCAGGTGCAGGCGGCCCCCGTGGGCCTCCGCGATGTGGCGGGCCATCCAGAGGCCCAGCCCGAAGCCGCCGTGGTGGTTCGCGGGGACCGCGCGCTCGAAGCGCCTGAAGACCCGCTCCTGGTCCTCCAGGCCCACCCCTTCGCCATGGTCCCGGACCGCCAGGCTCACCCCGTCCGCCGCGTGGGCCACGCGCACCTCCACGGGCTTGCCCTTCCCGAACTTGAGGGCGTTGTCCACCAGGCTGTCGAGCAGCTGCTCCAGCCTCGCGCGGTCGAAGCGTCCCACCACCGGCTGGGGCGCCTCCAGGGTGAGGACGCAGTCCGCGCGCAGGGCCTTCTCCCGGGACCGCTCCACGACGCTGGTCGCGAGCCGCGCCAGGTCGACCTCCTCGCGGGAGAGGTCCAGCGGCCCGGTGACGAACTCCGACACGTCCACCAGCTGCTCCACCAGGCGCGCCAGGCGCTGGAGGTGCTTCTCCGTCGTCCGCGCCTTGCCCCGGGTGGCTTCCGGCGCCGCGTCCGCGGCCGGGCCGTCCAGGCTGCGCACCAGGGACTGGATGTTGAGCGACAGCGCACTCACCGGCGTGCGCAGCTCGTGGCTGACCAGCCGCAGGAACTCGTCCCGCGTCCGCAGCGACTCGCGCAGCGCGTCCCGCTCCACCTCGTTGCGGACCACCTCCCGGCGCACGCGGGCCATCTCCAGTTGGGTGCGCACCCGCACCTGGAGTTCGCGCGCGGAGAAGGGCTTCACCAGGTAGTCATCCGCGCCGCTGCCCAGGCCTTCCACCGTGGCCTCGTCGCCCGCGCGCGCGGACAGCAGGATGATGGGGATGGCGCGGGTGCGCTCGTCGGCGCGCAGCGCGCGCACCAGGCCAAAGCCATCCAGCACCGGCATCATCACGTCGGAGAGGATGAGGTCCGGCGGCCGGGCGCGCGCCTGCTCCAGCGCGTCCTGTCCGTTGCGCGCCGTCTCCACGTAGGGGAAGGCCTGCTTGAGCAGCCCCATGACGTAGGTGCGCAGGTCGGCGTTGTCGTCCACCAGGAGGATGCGGGAGCGCGCGAGCTCCGGGGAGACCTCCGCCGCCAGGGACTCGGAAGCGGCCTCCGTGTCCGGAGCGATGACGTCCGTGGACCAGCGGCGCGCCTCCTCGACGAAGGGCGCGGCGGCCGAGGACAGCGGGAGCGGCGCGGACGTGCGCTCGACGCGCTCCGCGGGCAGGTGGGCCGTTCCCCCGGGCAGCCGCACCGTGAACGTGGTGCCCTGGCCCAGCTGGCTCGTCACCGTGACGGCGCCTCCGTGCAGCTTCATCAGCTCCTGCACCAGCGCGAGTCCGATGCCCGTCCCCTCGTGGCTGCGGCCCTGGGTGACGCGGACGCGGTAGAAGCGCTCGAAGACGCGCGGGAGCTCCTCCTCGGGGATGCCCACCCCCGTGTCCTGGACGCGCAACACCGCCTGCGCGTCCTCCCACCGCAGGCTCACGCGAATGTCCCCGTGGTAGGTGTACTTCACCGCGTTGGAGAGCAGGTTGAGGACAACCTTCTCCCACATCTCCGGGTCCACGTAGACGGGCTCGGGCAAAGGAGGGCAGTCCACCACCAGCCGCAGGCCCGCGCTCTCCACGGCGGACTGGAAGGCGCTCGCGAGGCTGGTGCTGAAGGCGGCCAGGTCCATGGGCTTGTAGCTGGCCTGGGCCCGTCCCGCCTCCATCCGGGAGAAGTCGAGCAGCGTGTTGACCAGCTTGTAGAGCCGCAAGGCATTGCGGCGCACCAGCTCCAGTGGCTCGCCCTCCAGTGTCTTCGTCGTCCTCGCCAGCGCGTCCTCGATGGGGCCGAGGATGAGCGTGAGCGGCGTGCGGAACTCGTGGCTCACGTTGCTGAAGAACGCCGTCTTCGCCGCGTCCAGCCGGGACAGCTCCTCGGCCCGCTGCTTCTCCTGCTCATACGCGCGGGCGCTGGAGATGCCGGCGGCCAGCTGCCGCGCCAGCAGTTGCAGGAAGCCGCGGTACTCGTCGTCCAGCGCGCGCAGGGGGCTCAGGCCCGCCACGAGCACCGCCATGGCGTCCGCGTCCGCGCCCACGGGCACCGGGAGGACGAGCGCGCGCGTCGTGGGCTCCGGCCAGGGCCCGCCGGGAAGCGGCCCGAAGCGCTTCGCCAGGTCCTCCATCAGGACCTCCTGCCGCGCGCCCGTGACGGTCGCGAGGGGCCAGGAGGCCGTGTCGCCCACGGCCAGCGTCACCGGCGCGGCGGCCGTCCCGCGCTCCAGGCCCGCGCAGCTGACCAGCCGCGCCTGGTCTCCCTTCACGAGGTAGAGCAGCGCGAAGGGCAGGTCGTGCGCCGCCTGCGCGAGCACGTCCTCCAGCGAGCGGAAGATGCCCTCCACCGTCTTGTCCAGCGCCGTGCGGATGGACAGCTCGCGGAGGATGGCCAGCCGGCGGTCGCCCACCACCTGCCGCGTCGTCTCGCTGGCGATGGCGAACATGCCCGCGATTTCCCCCGACTCGCCGATGGTCGGGTTGTAGGACCAGGTGAAGTAGGACTCCTCCCGCAGGCCGCCGGGCCGGCGCGCGAAGTTGACGTTCCCGTCCTCGATGTAGATGGGCTCGCCCGTGTCCTGGGCGCGCTGGATCAACGGGCCCAGTTGCCCCCACTCCTCGACGAGCGCCTCGCTGCCGCGCGCGCCCAGCGTCTGGGGATGCTTCGCCCCCAGGATGGGCCGGAACGGGTCGTTGTAGAGCATCCGCAGCTCGGGGCCCCAGAAGAGGATGATGGGGTAGGGCGAGCGCAGCATCGTGCTGACGGACGTGCGCAGCGACTGCGGCCATTGCGCGAGCGGGCCCAGCGAGTTGGTGGACCAGTCATGGGCCCGCATCATCGCGCCCATGTCGCCGCCCTGCTGGATGAAGGGCTCCTCCGTGGCCGGCCGCGTGGACGGCGTGGGCTCCGGGGCGAGAGCGCGCGGGACGGGCGCGACGGCGGCGGCCAGGACCCGCGGCTCGCGCGGAAGGATGAGGTGGAAGGTGGTGCCCTGGCCGGGCTCGCTCTCCACCCGGATGTATCCGCCGTGGCTCTCCACGATGCCCTTCGTGATGGAGAGGCCCAGGCCATGACCGTCGCGCCGCCGCTGCGTCGCGTGCCAGTAGCGGTCGAAGAGGTGCGGCTGCACGCTGGCGGGGATGCCCGGGCCGGTGTCCGCCACGCGGAAGTGCAGGTCGTCCGTGCCGGGCTCGCGCTCCACGCGCAGGTGGAGGCTGCCTCCGGCGGGGGTGAACTTCAGCGCGTTGGACACGAGGTTGCCGAGCGCCTGGACGATGCGCTCCCGGTCGCACCCCAGGGTGAGCCCGGGCTCCTGCTCCACGACGAGCTTCAGGCCCTTCTCCGTGGCCTGGGGCTCGAAGAGCTCGCGGACATCGCGCAGCAGCGCCTCCACCGGCTGCGGGTGGACCTCGATGGCGAGCGTGCCCGCGTCGATGCTCGCCAGGTCGAGCAGGTCCTCGATGAGCCGGTTCATCCGGTCCACCGAGCGGCGGATGGCGTCCGCCTGCTTGCGCGCGCGGGCGGTCGCCTCGGATTCGGGTGGCAGCCGCTGGAGCAGCTCCGTGGCGGCGCGGATGGCGGTCAGGGGCGAGCGCAGGTCGTGGCTGACGACGGCGAGCGTCTCCTCGCGCAGGCGCGTGGCGCGGCGGGACTCCTCCAGCAGCCGCTGGGCCTCCGCCGTGTGCTCGCGCTCCGCGGTCAGGGCGTCCTGCCGCAGCCGTGCGACGGTGAGCTGCGCGTTGACGCGCGCGAGCAGCTCGTTCGCGGAGAAGGGCTTGACGAGGTAGTCGTCCGCGCCGCTGTCGAGCCCCTCGATGGTGGCCTCCTCGCCCGCGCGCGCGGACAGCAGGAGGATGGGGATGGCGCGCGTGCGCTCGTCCGCGCGCAGCGCCTGGACCAGTTGCAGGCCATTGAGCCCCGGCATCATCACGTCGGAGAGGATGAGGTCGGGCGCATGGGCACGCGCGGCGGCGAGCGCGGCGCTCCCTTCGTTCACCGCCTCCACGCTCCACCGGGGCTCCAGGAGCCGGGTGAGGTAGGCGCGCATGTCCGCGTTGTCGTCCACCACCAGGATGCGGGCGTCCGCGCGGACGGTGGACCGCGGCGCGGCGGGCGCGGCCTCGTTCCACTGGGACAGCTCCGCGAGGAACGCACCGGGGCCCATGCCGGTGGGCGGGAGCACGGGCTCCCGCGCGTCCGGCTTCCGGGGCAGGTGCGCGGTGCCGGTGGGCAGCAGGACGTGGAAGGTGCTCCCCTGGCCGAGCGTGCTGGTCACCGTCACGCGTCCCCCGTGCAGCTGCACCAGCTCCTTCACCAGCGCCAGGCCGATGCCGGTGCCCTCGTGGCTTCGCCCCCGGGCGCCCTCCACGCGGTGGAAGCGCTCGAAGACGCGCAGCCGCTCCTCCTCCGGGATGCCAATGCCCGTGTCCTGCACGGTGAACTCCACCTGCGCGCCCAGCCACTTCAGCGCGAGGCGGATCTCCCCCTGGAGCGTGTACTTGAACGCGTTGGAGAGCAGGTTGAGGACGACCTTCTCCCAGAGGGAGGGGTCCACGTAGACGGGCTCGGGCAGCGGCGGGCAGTCCACGCGCAGCGTGAGCCCGGCGGCGGTCGCGGCGGAGTCGAAGTTGCTCGCCAGGTCCACGGTGAGCGCGGAGAGGTCCGTCGGGACGAAGGACACCTGGGCGCGCCCCGCCTCCAGGCGGGCGAAGTCGAGCAGCGTGTTGACCAGCTTCTGCAGGCGCAGCCCGTTGCGGCGCACCACCTCCTGGCGCTCGCGCTGCGCGGGAGGCAGCGGCTGCCGGCCATCCGCGAGGCCGTCCTCGATGGGGCCCAGCATCAGCGTCAGCGGCGTGCGGAACTCGTGGCTCACGTTGCTGAAGAACGCGGTCTTCGCGCGGTCCAGCTCCGCCAGCGCCTCCGCCCGCTGCTTCTCTTCCTCGTAGGCGCGGGCGTTGCCGAGCGCCGTCGCGAGGTGGTCCGCCACCAGCCCCAGGAACCCGCGGTAGTCGTCGTCCGGGGCGCGCCGCGCGCTCACGCCCGCCACCAGGAAGCCGTAGGGGTGCTCGGCGCCGGCCCGCGCGATGGGGAAGAGCCAGGCCGTGCGGGGAGACTCCGGCCACCTGCCGCCGGGCAGCGGCCCGAAGCGCGCCTGCACGTCCGTGACGAGCTTCGGCCCCCGGGCGCCGGCCGCCTCCGCGAAGGGCCACGCGGCGCCGGCCGGGTCCGTGCCGAAGAGCGCGGCGGGCGTGGTGGTGTCCTGCCCCCAGCCCGTCGTCGCCACCAGCTCCAGGCCCTGGCCCGCGTCGCCCTGGCGGTACAGCAGGGCGAAGGGGATGTCGAAGCCGTTGGTCTCCAGCGCGGCCGCGGCTTCACGCCAGGCGTCCTGCTCGCGCTTCACCGCCCCGGTCCGCGCCGCCAGGTCCCGCAGCGTCCGCAGCCGCCGCTCGCCCAGCACCCTGCCGGTCGTCTCGGTGAGGGTGACCAGCACGCCCCCGACGCCGCCGCTCTCATCCCGGATGGGGCTGTAGGAATAGGTGAAGTAGCACTCCTCGAGGTAGCCATTGCGGTCCAGCGGCAGCATCCAGTCCTCGGAGCCGACCGCCGTGCCCTGCCTCACGCCCTCGAACATCGGGCCGATGATGTGCCAGCTCTCCGCGAACGTGCTCTGCGCACTGTGGCCCATGGCCGCCGGGTGCTTCGTCGCGCCCAGCACCGGCCGGTAGCCGTCGTTGTAGAACTGGACCATCCGCGGCCCCCACGCGATGTACATGGGGAAGCGCGACTCGAGCAGGATGCTCACCGCCGTGCGCAGCGACTGGGGCCACGTCCCGGGCGCGCCCACGGGCGTCCGCGTCCAGTCGATGGAGCGCATGAGGGCGCCCATCTCGCCTCCGCCCTCGAGCACCGCCGCGGCCTCGCGGCGGTGGACGTCCGACGTCTCGGGGTCGCTGGGGGCGGTCGCGCTCGTGCGGGTCGAGGAGCTCATCAGCCGCGTTCGTTAACACACGGCCCCTGGGGGCTGGCGGGGTGTGTCGGACGAAGGTTGGCCCCTCGACGTGGGCCCTGGAGGGCGGCCGTCCAGCCCTCCGGCCGGGGACGCGGCGTGCGGTGTCGCACGCACTACGTGCGCGGCGTCCCCCGGCGCGCGGCGTCAACGCTCCAGATGCCGGAGCCGCGCGCGGCGATGTAGAAGAAGACGAAGCAGTAGAGCGCCGCGAGCTCGCCCTGGTTCGCGATGGGGATGAGGTTGCCGCCGTTGGGCACCACGTGCCCGAGGAAGAAGGCGACCGCCATCGTGCCGCTGGCGATGAACGCCGCGAGGCCGGTGAACAGCCCCAGCGCGATGAGCAAGCCGCCCAGGAACTCGATGCCTCCCGCGCCGTAGACGACGAAGGCGGGTGCCCCCGCGGGCACCCCGCCAAACAGTCCGAAGAGCTTCTGCAGACCGTGCTGCATGAACATCAGCCCCGACATGATCCGGAGCAGTGCGTAGATGCGTTCAGCGTGGGGCCGCAGGAAACCCATGACGTCCTCCGAGCGTAGAGTCGCACGCAGTGTATGGCGGCTCCGCTCGGGTCGCTACCCGAGGCACGGGCGGGGGGATGGGGAAGCCCGGCGTCAGGACGTCAACAACTGGGCCCGCGCGGCGTCGATGGTCTCGAGCAGGGCGACGCTGTGCTCCAGCGGGTGCAGCGGGGACTCGGTGCGTCCTTCGGAGATGTGCAGCGCGACCGCGGCCGCCTGCCAGGCCAGACCTTCGCTGCCGTGGAGACCGGACGCGTCGGTCCAGCGCAGCCGCTGATCCGACCGCGCGGCCTTCAGCGTGAAGCCGCCGGGCGTGAAGAAGCGCGAGTCAATCTGGAGCAGCGCGTGCGTTCCCGCAATGACCGCCTCCTGGGGCGTCTCCGCGAAGAGGGTGGTGTGCAGCAGCGCCTGGGCACCCTGGGGGTAGGTGAGGACGAGGGCCGCCTGTCCATCCACCCCCGTCTGGGCAAGCGACCCCGTGGCGTGCACGTGCGGGGGAGGGCCCAGCACTAGGTGCGCGAGCCAGATGGGATAGATGCCGATGTCGAGCAGGGCGCCCCCGCCGAGCGCGGGGTTGAAGACGCGGCCTTCGGGGTCGAAGTCGAAGCGGCCCCCGAAGTCCGCCGCGACGAGCCGGATGTCCCCGAGCACGCCGTCGCGCAGCAGCCGTTCGATGAGCAGCGTCTGGGGAAGGAAGCGGGACCACAGGGCCTCCATCGCGAAGACGTTCGCGGCGCGAGCGGCCCGCGCGATGTCGCGAGCCTCCGCGGCGTTGAGCGCGAGCGGCTTCTCCACGAGGACGTGCTTGCCGGCGGCGATGGCGAGCAGGGCCTGACGCTTGTGCTCGCTGTGGGGAGACGCCACGTAGACGATGTCGACGTCCGGGTCCGCGACGAGCTGCTCGTAGGACCCGTGGACACGCGCGATGCCGTATTGCGAGGCGAAGCGTGCGGCGCGCTCGGGGTCGCGCGAGGCGACCGCCTGGACGCGCTGGTCGGTGTGCCGATGCAGCGCCCAGACGAAGCCCCCCGCGATCCGCCCGGGCGCGAGCACGCCCCAGCGCAGCACGGGCCCTCCGCGCAAGGGAGTGGCATCGGCGGGAGGCAGGTCGGTCGGGAAGGCGCTCACGGCCCCGAATCTAGCGTCGGCGCAGCGGCTCCCGGGCGGAAAGCCAGGGCGAGGGAATGGAATCGTGCCCGGCGCTCAGGGCGACGATTCCTCCCACCATGGCGCACGTGGTGTCCCGGTCCCCGAAGCCGGCCACCGTGCACCAGAGGGCCTCCTCGAAGGAGTCCAGGTGTCTGGCCGCGCACCACACGGCGAAGGGCACGGTGTCCCAGCTTCCACAGGATGTCGTGCGCGGTGGCGCCATAGCCGCGGTTCTTGTCGCGGCGGTAGCGCTTCGCCAGGAGGTTCGCGAACCCGTCCGGGTCCACGTGCCCGTGGTCCTCCAGCACCTGGACCAGGGCCAGCGGCATCTCGGTGTCGTCGGTGTATGTCCATGGCGCGCGGGGCAGGAGCCGCTGCTCCACCCGCGCTCGTGCGGGCCGAAGAACCGCTCGCCAAAGGCATCCCCGACCGACACCCCGTCCAGCGAAACGAGGGCGCGGGCCATTCGCTCCGGGGCGTCCATGGGCTTGCGTGGAATGTCAGTCATGTGATGCCTCCCAGGGACGCCGCGTCGCCCATCCGTTTTTGCCGGTTTCGATAGGCATTTAGGATGCTCCTCGCCACGTCGTCACGCCCCCCAGAGGGCCAGGAGCCAGCAATGTCGCCGACGCTGAAGTGGGTGCTCGGAGCGCTCGTGGGACTTCCGTTGATGTGCTGCGGCTGCGGAGGCATGTGGTTGCGGAGTCAGTTTCCCCATGAGGAGGCCCTGGCTCGCGTGGTGAACCACCGTCAGGTGGTCCAGTCGCTGGGCTCGCCCGTGAGCGGCGCCTTCTTCTTCTCTGGCAGGACCCAGTCTCACGGCGATGACGCGGTCGCCGAACTGAAGATTCCGCTCTCCGGAAGCAAGCAGGACGGCGTGCTGCATGTGAAGGCCGTTCAGACCAGCAAGGTCTGGGGCTTCAGCCGCCTTCGCGTGGTGGCCAACGACGGCAAGGTCATCAACGTGCTGAGCGAATTCTGAGACGGGTCAATTTCCGGTGGTGCTTCCGGTGCGGGGGCCATCTCCCGCACCGGGCCTCCGCCCGTCTCAGAGCAGCTTCGACATGATCTGCTGCTCGCGCTGCTCCAGCTTGATGGAGTCGAGCGTCCAGCCGATGAGCTCGTCGGCGGCCGCCACGTCGAAACCGAAGGCGCTGGCGGCGTCCTTCACGGCCTTGCGCTCCTCGTTGGCGATTTCGCCGTCGGCACAGGCCACCTCGACGAGCATGCGCAGCAGGGAGACGCGCAGCTCACGGACTTCAATCTTGCGGACGATGTCCGTGAGGTTGCCGGGCTTCTTGAACTCCGCTTCGATGACCGCGGCGACCTGCTCATCCCGGGGTGACAGCCCCATGCCCCGCACCACGTCATCGAGCTGCTGCCGCTCGTCCTCGGTGACGCGGCCATCGCTGGCCGCCACGTTGGCCATGGCCTGGACGAACGCCAGGAGCTGCTCCTCGGGATACTCGCGCGACATATCGTCTCCAGGTGGGACAGGGCTGCTGGGGAACCCACGTTAATGGGCGCCCACGCGGAGCGAAAACGGATTTCGTCCAGGCGCGACGGCCCGTGACGCCGCCGCCCTGCTCCCTCAGCGGGAGGGCGCGGCGCAGCCGCTCGCGTCACAGGCCGCGGCGGGAAGAACCTCGGTGGCAGGGCGCTGCACACCGGACACCGGGCCCGCCTGGGCCTCGAGCAGCAGGGTCTGCAGCTCGGCGCCCAGCAGCAGGTCGTCGTGAACACCGAAGAGCTGCCGGCGAAGGCGTCCCTGCGCGTCGATGAGGACCGTCGTCGGCGTCCCCCGCATGGCGTACGCGTCCATGGTCTGCGGGATGGGATTCCCGCCTTCGCCCGGTGCGTCCACGCCCACCGGGAACTTCACGCGGTATTCGTGGAGGAACGCCCGGAGGGATTCGAGCTTCATGGCCTCGTGGTGTTCGAAGACCGTGTGCAGCCCGACCACGGCGAGCGGCGCGCCCGCGAAGAGCTCCGCGACACGCTGGGCCTGCGGGATGCCCCGGGCGACGCAGCCGGGGCAGAGCATCTGGAAGGCGTGGAGGAGGATGACCTTGCCGCGGAGCCGCTCGAGGGTGAGCGGCTCCGGGGTGTTGAGCCACGTGGTCGTCCGCCACGCGGGTGCGAGGCGCGGTGTCATCAGAAGTCCCCGTCCTTGACGTACGGGTGGGCCCAGAGCGTCACCTGCAGCAGGCAGGACTTCACCCACGCGGCATACATCTTCTCGACGTCCTCCGCGGAGTGGCCCTGCTCCGCCAGGAAGGGGCGCAGGGTGAAGGTGACCGGGAAGATGAGCGCGAACAGGTTGCGGAACGGCACGAGGTCCGTCGAAGGTGCGCCGTCCGTCTTGTTCTTCTTCACCCGGTGGTGCCGCAGGCCAATCTCGTGCTGGTAGTCGAGCCAGGCCTGGTCGTACCGGGCGCTGGCCGTATCGAGGATCCACTGGCCGAAGCGCTTGCGGACCGGGGTGAGGTAGTCGCCCAGGGGCTTGCCGTCCGTCTTTCCACTGAACGACGCGAGCAGGTGCGGCTGGCTCCCGACGAATCCATACCAGACGTCGAGGATGGCCTCGACGCGCCCCTTCACGATGTCATGCGACATGCGGAGGTACTTCACGTCCTCTTCGCCGAACAGGACGCTGGCCTTCATCTGCTCGAAGTCGCCGAGTGACACCGGCGAGCGTGAGACAACCGGGGTGCCATGGGTGTAGCCGGGGATGGAGTTCATCGCTGCTTCTCCTTCGTGGAGCAAGGCTCCGCTGTCGCCGTCGGCCGGAAGGGCCGCGGAATCTGTCTTCACTCGTGCTTGAGGCGAGGTGGCGTCAGTCGCGACGCAGGAACTGCTCCCAGACCTCTCGCCGCACCGGCTCCGGCGCGCGTTCGTGTTCCGGGCAGTCGAGCCGCAACTGCTCACTGGAGATGGGTGCGTCCACGAAGGCGCAGTGATGCGGCGACGGGCCGGTGCGCACGTTGGGACGGAAGTGCTTGCAGGTCACGCACATGCCGGTGACCGGCACGAGCCCCTGCTCCTGAAGCATCCGGATCATCTTCACGATGCCGGAGAAGAACGCGCGCTGTTCGTCCGGGGAGAGGTCCGCGACCGCGTCCGCCATGAACTCGGGCCACGACCGCGCGCGGGCACCGAGCGTCGCGCCCTGCGCGGTGGGCGTCAGGAGGCTGGCACGCGGGTGCCTCGGGTCCGGGGACTTGGTCACGAGCGCCTTCTCGACGAGGACGCGGACGGAATCACTGATGGTGGGGAGCGTCACGCCAAGGCGCTCGCTCAGCTCCGAGCCGGTGAGGGGGCCCTGCGCGACCAGCGCGGCGAGGATCTGCCCCTGCGTGGCGGACAGGCCCGCCCCGTTCGCCTGCTGCCACGACTGCTGCTTCATCGCGAGCCCGAGCTTGTGCAGCCCGGTCGCGATGCGCGCGGACAGCGACTCGCTGTTCGCGTCGAAGTACCCCGGTAGCTTCCCAGTCATGCGTCTAGATCTAAGTTAGGACTCCTAAGTAGTCAAGCCCGCCTGGTCAGGGAGCCCGTGGCTCCGCGTCGGGTTTCACCGTGTAGCGTTCGGGTCACAGCCTGAGGGAATCGCTCCATGTCCGTGTCGCTGCGTGTGGTTGTCCCCGTCGTCCTCCTGATGACCGGTGTGTTCGCATGCGGAGCGCCTCCCGCTCCGGCGCCGCTGCACACCGACGGCGTCAACCTCGTCCTGGGGGATGCGAGCTTCCAGGCGCGCTTCGGCCGGCTTCCGACGGCGCAGGACGACGAAGACCTCCGCATCCGGGTGCATCTCGAATACGTGCTGACGTTGCTGCGGCAGCGGCGCACGGACGGACTCTCCGCCTCGGTGCTCGCCGCCAGGACACGCCAGCTCGAGCGGCTGGAGGCCTACGTCCGTGCGGGGCGGTTCCCGCGGAACGACGGCCATCCCGATGCCCGGCGCCCCACCTTCATCGACTCGCGGGGACGTATCTGCGCGGTGGGATACCTGCTGGAGCAGGACCTCGGCCGGTCCGCCGCCGAAGCCATCGCCGCCGGGTACAAGTACGCCTTCATCCGGGAGATGAACTCACCGCTGCTGGCGCGGTGGGCAGCCACCACGGGGCTCACCCGGGAGGAACTGGAGCTGATCCAGCCCTCCTATACCGACGATCGTGAGGACGAGTACGGACCGCGCTTCTCCATGCTGGAGCATGCCGAGGGTCGAAGGGAATCGAGCGTCGCATCCAGCCTGCTGTTCGATGGCAAGGGGGATGGGATCCCCGTGCGGCTCGACGTCTCCTTCGCCGACTTCTCCTACCTCTTGTTCTCCCGCTCTCCTGAGACCCGCCTGGGGTGGTACGCGGACGTCTCCGGGACCAAGAACATGGGCGGTGCCAGGTCGGCCTCGGCGCTGAGCAACCTCGACGTGGGACTGTTCTGGACACGCTCCACCGGGGGCGCGCACGAAGGCACACGCACCCGGTTCGTGCTCAAGGGAGGGCTGGTCCTTCCCACCGGGGACGAGGACGAGGTGGGCGCGAGCCTCAACGAGAGCGTGGCGGCACAGCGCCCGGTCCAGGCCGTGCTGTTCCAGCCAGGAGCCCTGGGTGGAAGGCTGGGTGCATCCCTTCTGGGCAGGCTCTTCTGCATCCGCTGCTCGTTCCGGTTGGACGCGGGAGTGGATGGGTATCACTCCTTCGGCAGGGGCTTTCAGCTCTCCCCACGATGGGGCGCGGGGGTCGCCTACAGCCTGACCGGGTTCAACGCCACGCTCGAGGTGGCGGGAACCCGGTACAGAGAGCGCGCCTCGCGGAGCAGGTTCCATCACTCCGCCGCGGCCTCGCTCCGGTACATACCGGACCCGGTCCACGTGAACAGTCCGCCATTCGCCTTCCAGCCTGGCGTGTCCATCACGGTGCCCCTGGAGGGGCGGGTGGCCCGGGCATTCGTGGGCGCCGACCTGACCTGGCGGCTTTGACGCTGCCTGGGCGTGACGTGAGCCCTACGGCGCCTGGGTGACGTCGGTGATGCGCAGGTGGCGGGGCTGGGCCCGCACCCGCTCGAACCAGGCGCGGATGGCGGGGTAGCGGCCCAGGTCGAAGCGGCCCTCCTCCGCCACGTGCGTGTACGCATACAGCGAGATGTCCGCGAGGCTGTAGTTCTGGCCCGCGAAGAAGGGCCGCTTGCTCAATTCACCCTCCATGACGTCGAGCGCGGCGTAGCCCTTCTGGATGCGCTCCTCCAGCTCCTTCTCCTTGCCGGCGGGGACGCCGAAGAAGGCGAGCCACGCCCGGGCCACGGCGACGTAGGGCTCGTGGCTGTACTGCTCGAAGAACATCCACTGGAGCATCCGCGCCCGCTCCAGCCGGTCGGTGGGGATGAAGGGCGTGCCCTCGGCGAAGTACCAGAGGATGGCATTGGACTCGGCGAGGAAGACCCCGGGCTCCAGCTCCACGGTGGGCGTCTTGGCAATGGGGTTCATCGCCTTGAACTCCGGCGTGCGCGCCTGTCCCGCGGAGAGGTCCACCTCCCGCGTCTCGAAGGGAATCGCGAGCTGATGCAGCAGCAGACGGACCTTGTAGCAATTGCCGGAAGGGTGGAACTGGTAGAGCTTGATCATGGGCGGGTAGTCTATTCCCATGAGAGCCCTCGCGCTGACCGCGCTTCTGGTGGGGAGCGCTGCCTGCAGGACGGTCCGGCGTGGTGGGCCGGCTCGGAGCCGGCGCGTGCGTTGCTGGAGCGTTCGCGCAAGCAGTTCGCGGCCCTGGCGTTGCCCCTGAGGCGCGAAGCGGAGAACAGC
Source organism: Corallococcus macrosporus (assembly GCF_017302985.1). Taxonomy (NCBI): domain Bacteria; kingdom Pseudomonadati; phylum Myxococcota; class Myxococcia; order Myxococcales; family Myxococcaceae; genus Corallococcus; species Corallococcus macrosporus. The sequence continues at coordinate 586,726 of NZ_JAFIMU010000007.1, read as the reverse complement.
GCACGCGCACAATCACAACTTCATGTTCGACCGCGTGCCGGGAGACCGGTTGTGGACCACGCCGGAGACCGTGAACGTCGTGGGCGCCTGGGTGACCAATGGCCTGGAGACAGGCCGCTACACCGCCGAGGACTTCACCCGCCTCTCCGCGTGGGAGGGCTGAGACAGCGCCATCCATGCAAGGCTTGCCGGTCTGTGACGGCCGTACGTCTGCTTCGGGGTTGGCATCCCGGTTGCTCATGGGCTGCGCATGCGAACGAAACAGATGATGTCCTTGGCGGCAGTGGTGTTCACGCTCACGGGCTGCTTCTTCCCGAACAGCAATGGGGCGAGTGGGAGCGGCAGCTCCGCGAACCAGGCCCGCTTCGTCCAGATGTTCAACTGCACGCACGTCAACGATGCCTTTGGTCCTCCGAGTGGCCGCGCGTTCAACGTCTTCACCCGCGTGGACAACGGCGCGTGGGTCGCCCGTGGAGGCCTGAACCCCCAGCCCGGTGAATGGACGGATTGCCACGATGCCGCCCACGAGGCCTCGTCATTGACGTTGGATCTCGCGGATCCGCCGGGCAAGTGGGAGGTCCTAGCGATCCTCCTGCCGAGGAGCGATGAGCCGTCGTGCGACAGCTCGGCCCCGGACGTGCCGAACGCTTGCAGGTCCTTCTCGAACTTCTTCCAGACCAACGTGGCGGCCGACAAGCACCAGCTCAACCTCACGGACGGCCTCTGAGCCGTGCGATGGACAGCGGATCTGCGGAAGTGTACGTCGAGCCGCTGTCCTGATGTGCCGGATGCGGGGCTCGGAGCGGCGTGCTTGGGTCAAGGCGCCGCGCGCCCGCCGATCTCCGGAAAGCGCTCATAGGTCCGCTTGAGCGTGTCCAAGTGAGCGGAGTTGTCCAGATCGAGCGGCGCGTCGGTGAGCTGCACGCCCCAGCCACCGGATGCCGTGCGCCGCGCCCGTGAAAGAAGCTCAGCGTCACGGGTCGGGTCCGGGAATCCGATAGCCTTCGCGGCAGCGGCGGACCAGTAGTTCAGCCACCCGAGGTAATAGGGAATCTCAGGCGAGCGGATGTGCTCGAAGAGCTTGAGGGCTGGCAGGCTCCGGCGCGGGGCCGGCGGCCCTTGCAGAGTGGGGGCAGTCTGATAGCTGATATCCAGCGCAGCCCCCTCTGGCGTTGCATGCCCCCAGAATGCACGCACGCCGTCGGCGACAGCTTCAATTACATTGGCCGCTACTGTGATCACGGCCGGAACCAGTGGCAACTCCGCTTGGACATCAAGTAACGGCTGGCGGGCTGGCGATTGGGCGGCTGGGGTCAGCAGCCCGCTGATCATCACCGGGAACCTTTCGTCGCCATTGCATACCAAAGGAAACTCCCTCCGGGTCGTTGCCTTGGCAAGCCATTCGTCGCGCCGTGGCAATATTGCAATTTTTCGCGCCTCAGTAACCCCCGACTCAAGGCGCAATCCAGGTAGCGCACGTTCCAAGCCATGGACGGCAGCGATTGTACGCTCGTCTTTATCTACAAGCTCGGACGCATAGGCGTTGAGAATGAGCGAGCTTCGGGTAGTCATCTCTTGCATCCCGTAACAACGATTTTGAAAGTCCGGTTTCGTTGCTGGAGCGCATCTTTGTGTGCTTGAGTGCTTACGCCAATGACGAATTCATATCCACAGGCTTGCGCTATCCTGCGCTCTTCGAGCAGTTGCTTGAGCTCCTTCTCGATTTCCGTCCTCTGGATAAAGGAACTGTATGTGTCAAACCGATGGGTCTTGATCTCCCACAGCACGCGCACGCCAACTTGCAGCGCATCGAAGCGCACACCGCCAACGAGCACGTCCATCCCGGGATAACGGTTGGGTGGGAATTCGTCGGCACATTCATTGTGTGGGTCGTCCTCGCCCGCGTGGGGCACTGGAACAGGTTCGCAACTGGCACGTCCTGTCCGGTCCACGGGCACAGGCGGCACTGTAGGCTGCCAGTCCTGCCCCGTTGGCTCGGGCTTCAGCTTGGGGTTGCGTTGGGCTTCGGCCTCCTGGGAGGCCACCTTCGTTCCTCGTGAAGTTCCTGCTTCCTCGGGATAGGCGTGGCGGAGTTCATATGCGTCCAGCGCTTCCTGGATGGCGACGCCGACCACCACCACGCCAAGCGCGATCACGGCTCCCACGGCAATCTCAGGAGCCGCCAGCACGCAGAACCCGATTCCCACGGCAGCGGCGTCAGCGGACGCGACCGTGCATCTTCCCGTGGTGTCGTGGAACTCGAGCCGGTCATGGTCGAGGGTCCGCTAGCACTTCTCCACCAGCAAGGGCCAAGGCTGCGAAGCCTCACGGACGACGCACCGTCCCCCGTCAGTCCACGGCAGCCCCGCCGCACGCTGGAGATTGACCACCCTCGGGTTCCGGGACGCGCGCTCTGCCGGGCCCGGTGCCGACGTGGCGCAAGCCGAGAGGAAGAGCAGGAGTGCGGCGCAGGCGCGGAGTCGCATGGTCACGTCCTTTCAGGCGAGCCAGCGAGCTGCGGGGTAATCCTGGCCGCATGTGAAGTATGCCAGCATCCAAGAATAACTAGAATATCGAGAATGTGCCGGGACGCGGCAGCTTGGCCCGGAGCACACCAGTGGTCATGAAGTGCCCACGTCTACTTGCTGCTCGCTTCGGCGTACAACACGAATCCATCGACAGGCATGGGGGCATGGGGGACGAGTGTCTCCACGAGAAAGAGGTTGTCGCAGTGCCTGGCGTTCGGCCCGCCAAATACGGTCTTGATTGCCGGCTCTACGCACTCTTCCGCGGGAAGATGCGCACTGCCAGCTTGAGCGAGCCGGCGAATGATGTGCGCGGGATGTATCCGCCACTCATGGCTCTCAGGGTCGATTCGGGTGCCCAGTTGGCCGAGCCATCGCACGAGATCCGCCCGCTGTGACCCCCAAAGCTTGTCGAATTCCGTCAGAGGAGAGTTTGCGTGAGAGCGGTAAAGCCATCCGGTAACACGTGCCTCCGGAATGGCCGACTCCGCCCATGCGGCCACTGCGGATGGATTGATGATACGAAACCGTGTCTGCAAACGCTCCATCGGCGGTTCGCTGTTCCAATAGCGCGTTACATCTTGGCCGACGAAGCCCGAGAGTTCGACGCGTCCGTCTGCATCCACCTCCATCAGGAACTCAGGGGTGCTGTCATAGATGTTGTACTGAAAGGCGGGCACGCCCAATCGCGAGGAGAGGCGTGCGAGCAGCGGCGGGGTGCCCTGCATCAGGAGTTCGAAAGGTGCGGTGCGCAAGACGGTCCATCCACGGGCGCCGTGAAAACCCGCCAGACCCCAGCGCTGTACCTCGTCACCCAGCCCGTACTGCATGCGGTCGTGCCGTTCCCGGGTGCGCGGCTTGGGTGTGGTCAGTCGCCGCCCTCCTTCCACCAACAAGCGTGAGAGCTCTCTCTCTACCCGGGCAACATCCGGACACTGAATGAAGGCCACGTTCAGCCACATTCCCATGGCAGATGAGTCTGCCTCTCGAGGCACTGATGGTCGACTGGAAGTCCGCACCAGGAATCGCGGCAATGGGATGCTCTGGTCGAAGCCGAGGAGGTCCGGGTCGACCGCGGTGGAGTGGGTCTGATGCCCGATGAACACCCCGTCGGGGCGCGCCCGCGTACGTCATGTCCTCGTTCCTGGCGTCAGGGGGGACGAGGACCCTGCGAAAGCTGACTGCCCATGCGTGTGCCGAAGGCGGTGCGCCGCTTGTCGCACGGAGAGTACGATGTGGCATGCCCTCTCCGAAATGGCTCCTGCTGGCCACCCTGGCATTCGCGAGCGTCGCCTCCTCGGCCAGCCCTGCTCCCACCTACAAGACCCAGACCTTGGAGGGGTGGACGGTTCGCATCGATGAACGCCTGCTGGCGGGGGCGAACAAGCCCCTGACGGACAAGGCCCTGGTGCTCCTGGCGGCGCAACTCAAGGAGGTCGTCCGGCTCATTCCCTCGGGCCCCGTGGCTCAGCTGCGCAAGGTGACGCTGTGGATGTCGCCGCCCTATCCCAACGAGCCGGAGGTGGCCTGGTACCACGCGGGCGACTACTTGCTGCGCCAGAACGGTCACAACCTGGCGATGTTGAAGAGCATCGAGTTCGCGAACGTCCTCATCTTCGAGAAGGAATCCAAGCGGATGCCCTTGTTCGTGCTCCACGAGCTCAGCCACGCCTATCATGACCAGGTGCTCGGCTGGGAGCACGCCGCCCTCGCGGCTGCCTATTACCGCGCGAAGGCAAGCAGGAGCTACGACTGCGTGGAGCGCTGGCGCAGTGCCGAGCGGCCCAACACCTTCGAGTCTGCCTATGCCATGACCGACGTGGGGGAGTACTTCGCGGAGAACTCGGAGGCGCTCTTCGGCCGCAACGACTTCTATCCCTTCACACGGGAAGAGCTGGCCCGGCATGACCCGGACATGCTCGTGTTGCTCCAGCAGCTGTGGAAGTTGCCCACGACTCCGGCACCGACCCCGCCCACGGCGCCCACCCCGCCGCCGGGGGCCGCCCCCGTCGATGCCCGCTGCTACTACCGGCTGACGACCCTGTGGCAGGGCGATGGCATGTCGCTGGACATTCTCGGGGACGACAAGGCCAACACGCCCATCCTCGCCAGGACGGGCCGGTACTCGGGGCAGCTGTGGAAGCTGACGCCGGAGGCCGACGGCTTCTACCGGCTGACGACCCAGTGGCGTGGAACCACCCTGTCCCTGGCCAACACCGCCGGCAATCGCCCGCTCCTCGTCAAATCGGCGCCGGTTCCGGAGCAGCGATGGAAGCTGGTCCCGGAGCCCAACGGCAGCTACCGGCTGACGACCCAGGCGCAGGGGGACGCGCTGTCATTGGACATCGTCAATGACAGCCGGGCCAACAACATCCCCATCCTCGGCAAGACAGGCTGCAATGACTCGGGGCAGCTGTGGAAGTTGACCCCCGAGCGCCCTGCCGAGGATTCGCCTTGAGCAAGGAGCCGTGCGCGGCGGTCAGAAGGTGACGACGCCGTAGTCGTTCAGCAGGCCGGCGTTCGGATCGGCCTGCACCACCGTGATGAGCCTGTCGCCCGCCGCGGAGTAGAAGACGAAGCGGCCGAAGCTGTCGTGCGAGGAGCCATTCACCAGGAAGCGCGGCAACGGAATGCTCTGGTCGAAGCCGAGGAAGTCCGGGTGGTAGAGCCGGACCTCCTTCCCCCCCGTGCTACTCCAGGAACTTCCCTGGACCAGCGCGATGCGGTCGGCCGCGGTGGAGTGGGTCAGATGACCGATGAACACCGGGTCGGGGAGCGCGCCCGCGTACGTCATGTCCTCGTTCCTGGCGTCGGAGGCGCGGAAGGTGTTGCCGCAGGCGGTGAAGATGCGGGCTCCGTCCTCGGAGAACCACAGGTTCCCGCACATGGAATAGTCGCCGTGGTAGGGCGAGTCGTAGCGCACCTGCGCGGTGCCGCCGCTGATGTCATACCTTTCGATGTCGTCCGGCGACAGGCCGTTGTTCGCGCCGTAGACGGCCGTCCCGCTGGGATTCAGGCGCGCCCGGGTGCCGGCACGGATTGACCAGAAACTGCTCAGCGTCTCCACACCGGAGGCCAGGTCGATGCAATGGATGGACACCCACTGGTCCGTGCGCGGAAAGACATATGCGAAGCCATTCCCGGCGAGGACGACGTCGAAGACATCGGCGGTGACGGGAACCGTCTTCACCAGCCGCGGCGCGGAGAGGTCGACATAGGAGATGTTCGCGTCATGCCCCACCGCCGCGAACAGGCCGTCCGGTCCCACGCTGACGGCGGTGGGAGTCGAGGGCAGGGCGACCGAGGTCTCCGTCTGCGTGGACGGGTCATAGAGGTAGAGGGCGTTGGGGTTGGTGGCGACCATCACCACCCGGTCGAGCGCCTTGCTGTACTCGGCGTCGATGACGCGATGGCTGAGTTTGTGGACGGAGGGGCGCTGGGCGGTGATGACCACCGCATCCGCGAGGCTCGCGGCCCGGCCGTCCTCCACCACGAGTGACAGCTCGTAGCTGCCTTCGACGTCCAGCGTGAGGGACGGCGTCTGGGTATTGGCCTGCCGCAGGGTGGCGGTGCTGCCCGTGGGCTTGCGGCTGAGTGTCCAGACAAAGGTCAGGGTGTCGTCATTCTCGTCCTGTCCCTTTCCCCGCACGGTCGCGGACGTGCCGACGATGCCCACGCGGTCGGCACCGGCGTCCGCCACCGGCGCCCGGTTCTCTGCCGTCACCTTGACGAGTGCCGGCGCGGAGGCGCGCTTCCCGTCGCTGACGACGAGCCTGACGACGTAGTCGCCGTCCTGGTCGGGGATGAAGGTGGGCTTCATCGCGGTGTCATCCCGCAGCGTGGCGGCGCTGCCCTCGGGCACCGACGCGAAGGACCAGGCGAAGGTGACGGGCTCGCCCGTCGAGGACGAGCTCGCGCTGCCATCCAGCGTCACGGGCTTGCGGCTGAGCACGGCGCGAGACGTGCCCGGGCGCGCGGTAGGTGCGGCGCTCCGCACGGAGAGCGTGAGGAAGGCCGGCTCGGACTCGTGCGTACCGTCGCTGACCACCAGCCTGAGGACGTAGCCGCCCTCCAGGTCAGGGGTGAAGGACGGCTTCGCGGAGGACTGCTGGGAGAGCGCGGCCTTGCTGCCGGACGGGGCGGCGACGACGGTCCACGCATGGCTGAGCGGCTGTCCCTCCGGGTCGCTGCTCGCGCTGCCGTCCAGCTCCACGGCCTGGTCCACCACCCCCTCCTGGGAGGAGCCCGCACGGGCCACCGGGCGCAGATTCTCGGGTGGCGGGGGAGGTGCCGGAGGCGGCGGGGTGGAGCCCCCGCAGGCAATGGACAACACTCCCAGGGACACCAGGAGGAAAGCGGTTCGGACGTGCATGCCTCGGTTCAAGTCTCGTCCCCCTCGAAACGCTGGCGCTCCGGAATGGCGCGCGCGTCATCACGGCGCGGGCTGGAATGAAGTGCCCGCACGTCAGAGGAGACGAGGACCCCGCGAATCAATGCTTTAAAACGCGCGGGTACGACCTGGGGGCCAGCTGAACGTGCAGAAGCTGACTGCCCATGCGTGTGCCGAAGGCGGGAATCGAACCCGCACCGGGCGGTGCGAAACTCCCAACAGAATCGCGCCCTTACCTCGTAACCGCCCGGAACGACTTAGGTTCGATATCCCGCCGCGTCCCCTGGTGTCCCGCCCCGTTCCAGACCATTCCGCAGGCTCATGCGACATACGTGCAACATGGCGGAAGTGGTGAGTGCTGAGGTCTCGTGGCGAGCGTCGAGGCTGGACACTGGTCCGCTACGGGCCGACTCAACGAAAAACTTCACAGCCTTTCAGACGGCCCCTCGCTCAGCACACGGCCGAACGTGCGCTCAGCTAAGGAATTTTCGCTTGGTCCTTCTCCTTACTCGTTGCCCTCTAAGATTCGCAATAGAGCGAAGAAGAGGTGACACAAGGAATTGAAGATGCCGAACATCACCAAGGAAAAGCGGAGCACCGTCGACATCAATGCGGCAGGGGTGAGCATCCCCGTCGCAAAAAAGAATAAGAATATGCTCGTTGGCGCTGTAGTCGGCGGAGCAGGGACAACGGCCGTCCTCCTGCTCACCCCGCTTGCACCCTTCGCGCTGGTCGGTGGGATGCTGGGCTTTGGCGCAGGCGGCCTAGTCGGAAAGGCCGTCAGCTGAAGCACGCCACGTCCAGGCGGGCCACGTCGACGAGAGTTTCGCGGTAAGCGCTGGGGCTCGTCCAGGCCGGACATGTCGGACGCGGGCCTCGCGGTCATGGCGCCACCCCTCGGGCCGTAAGGGGTGGCACCTGGACGCCCTGCTAGTTCGTGCTGATTTCGTCCTGGGACGCCTCAAAGCCTTGGGGACGCCGAATGCCCAGATCGGTCAGCGCCTCGCCGGCCAGCTTCATGAGCATGAGCAACTCGGCTTCCGCTTCGTCGGGGCCGTAGACTTCGCCTTCCCCCAGCCATCGGCGAAGGTCCGACGCCAGCTCGCGCGCCGACTGGTAGCGGTCAGCGGGCTTCGGTTGAAGAAGCCGGCCCAACGTCACCCGCAACCCCTGCGGGAGGTTCTCCATCAACGCGTCCAGGTCCGCCTGCGAGTAGGTCGCCGCGCGCCAGATCACGTCTTCAACCATGGGGTGACTGTTCGCGAGGCGGGCTCGTCGGATGGCACGCCGGACGCGCACGCGCTGCCTGACCGACAGCGAGCCCTTCACCTCTTCGGTCAGGTCGTCCGGAGCGTCGAGAAGGTTCCTCCCCGTCGCGATTTCGAGCATGACGACGCCGAGCGCGAAGAGGTCCGAACGTGCATCCACACGCCCGGTCAGAAGCATTTCGGGGGAAGAGTAGAACGCATCCCCCAGCGGACGGCGCACCGTGGATGAAACGCGCCCAGGCAAGTCCGACAGGGCGAGTCCGAAGTCGGCAACCTGCACGCCGCCCTTCCAGTCAACGAAGATGGTCCCCACGTCGACGGCCCGGTGAACGATGTTGAGGGGCTTCCCCTCGCCGTCCGTGGCCTCGTGGGCGTGCTCAAGGGCCGCAGCCACCTTCGCACCCACGTACAGCGCGAACAGGGGCGAGAACCGGCGCCCGCACTCCGCAGCGAGCGTCAGCATGTCGCTCACGCTGTGCCCTGACGGATGATCGGTGATGACGTACCAGCACCCTTCCGCCTTGTGCATCCCGTGGACGCGAAGGAGCCCCGGATGGTTGAGGAAGGTCGCAAGACGCACCTGCTCTTCGAGCCTTACCCTTGCCCGCTTGATGCGCGCCCCCTCGTGGCCCGTCTGGGGGCCAACCGCCTTGAGCAGCACCTTCCCCCGGGGGTGGTTCCCCTCCAGCGTCCGGCGCCGCGCGACGAAGAGGCTCAGCCCGTGGTGCGCTTCGCCCAGGTCTTCGCGGAACTCGTACCGAAAGCCGCCTGTCGTGAAGAGAATCGCCCCTCGGGGAACCTTGAACTCGATTGCCGGCATGCTCGTGCCTCCACTTGCTCGCGCTGGCACCGAAGCCAACGCGTTGCGCGGAGCAGATTACCCGTGGGATGGGCTCCGGGGAAACTACCCTGATAGGTCCTATGGCATCCAGCGAGAGGGCGGCCGAAATCGAGCACCTACCCGGTATGTCACTCGCGAGGCGCTCAGGGCCAGCGGTCCACGACGCCTCCGCCGTCCAAGTTGAACGCCTTCACCTTGCCGTCCTTGAACGCTTCGGCCGTCGCCTCAACCACGAAGCAAACAGGTTGCTCGTCCTGCCCCGGGAGCTTCACGCGTTCATACCGGATGACGAGCGCCGGCCCGTCAGCGCGGCCCATCTTGTCGGACAGGTAGTAAGCCCTCCCGTAGAAGCGTGTTCCGACAGGGGCGACCTCCCGCTGCCGCCTGATGTTCATGCCCTTCGGGACGATCCCCACCACCTCCGCGCCAGCCGTGAACCAGACGTCTTCGTGCCCATAGCGGTCGTCGAGGAGGAGCGCGAATCGGTCGCCGCCCGTCCAGTGGAGATTCTCCCGCATGGCCTCTTTCGCCCCAGCCGGGCAGGTGAAGGACTCGGGCCGGATCTGGGCGCCCGGACAACCCGCCGCCAGCGCCGCGACGAGCGATAGCGATGCGCACTCAGCGGCAGCAACGAACTTCTTCGGCATGCGGGGCGTGCGTCCTTGGGTCAGGACTTCGGGGGCGGGGTTCTTCAAAGCGGATCCTTCCTTCGGAACAGCGGCGATTGCCGGCCCAGGGGCTGTCACGGGCGACGGGCCAGGAGGTGACATAGCAGGAGGGGCTGCCATGGGCGGCGTGGAATGGGGAGCCTTGGGAGGGCGCGGGCTTGCCGCGACGCGGGGCTCGGGAGGCGGGGCGGGACTCTCGGCTGATGGGCCCCAGAGGGCCGCAGCCACGACGAGCGCGACGACACCCGCAGCGGCCACGAGCCACCTTGCCGGTTTGTGCGGGCGCTTCATCAGGGCGACGTGCAACTTGAGGGGGGCGGGGCCGATAGGGAGCGGCGCTCCGAGTGGCCCCCGTGTGTCGGGCTCGGACGGATGCTGTTCCGATGGCGGATGCGCCGGCACGTCGTAGTCGGCGATTGGGTCGGCCCGGAGATCCGCGAACTCGCGACGAAGTGCTTCCGTGTCGACCGGGCGCCGTGAAGGGTCCCGATCCAGGAGGCTTTCGACGAGATCGCTCAGCACCTCGGGAACACGAGCGTTCGCGAGTCGGGGCGGCGGCGGCTCGAATTGTTGGCTGTTCAGGGCGAAGCGCGGGCGGAACTCTGTCGGTCGCGGATCTGTCAGCAACTCATGCAGCATGACGCCAACGGCGAAAATCTCGTCGGCGACCTGGAAGGCATAGCGGGCCCGGTGCTCGTCCTTGTGCTCGCGCAGGAATTGGAACTGTTCTGGTGCGCGGTAGCGGTCCGTGCCGGGAGGCAGGCCCCCATTCGTCATGTCTTCTGCAAGGGCGTAGGTCGCGCAGCTAAAATCGATAATGACAGGCTCGCCGTCACTCTTGCGGATCAGGACATTGAGCAACTTCAAATCCCGATGCAGCACGCCCCGACTGTGCATGTAAGACAGCGCACCGGCAATCTTTTCAAAGACGCTCAGGAACTCACGAATCGTGGGGTGTTTTCGCTCTGCCCACTCTGCGAGCGTCCAGCCGTCCACGTAGTCAAGCGCAAGGTACACGTTGCCGGTCGCCGTGTAGCCATGCCCCTGCGGGCGGACGATGTTCGGGTGATCCAGCATGAGAAGAGCCGTCAACTCGCGCAAGGTCCGGGCATGGGTCTGCTTGAGATCGCCGCTCACTTCCCGGTGACGCGCCACCTTGATCGCACCGCGCTTGCTGTTCTTCTCTCCGAGGAAGACGCGGGCAAAGCCACCGTTGCCGAGTTCCCTGGAAACCTGCCATCCGTCAATGAGGGTGTCGGGCGGCGCCCCCGTCGGCGTCGGCGTCATGGAGTGCCCCCTGTCCCATGCTTCGGAAAGCGCACGTCAGGAATCGTCAAACTGCGGCCCCCATCCCCCCGCAATTCCAGGGTGAAAACAAGGCTTGCGTCCGACTCTTGAATTTCGGCGACCGCGAGCACGCGCCCAATCTCTCCAGGTGGGATCGCACCCTTCCTGTCTGTCACGATCCGTCCCCGAAAAGGCATGCCGACACGCCCCGTGAACGTCGCCTCTCGTGGTGTCCAGGCTGGCCGATCGGATTCATTCCAGATTCCTACGTCCACCAGAATCCAACCCTTGCCCCGATAGGAAGTTGGATTGACTGACGCGAAGCCCTGAGCAAAGTCCTTCTTGCCTTTGATGCTAGAGGTTGTGACGCCTTGCCCGTCTACGAAACCAAGCAACACGAAGTCTTCGGGCTTCGGCACCGGGGCGTGAGCGTCCGTCGGACAGGTCTCGTTCGGCGACGTGGGGCGCTGCACGTCGATCCGCGAGTCCACTTCGGCAGGGTCGGTCACGAGCACGAAGGCGGCCCGTGCTGGCGCTCGGCCGTCGGCGAAGAAGACCCCGATCTCCTGACGCTCGCCGTCGCCGAGATTGGCCACGGGCTGAACGACGATCGACCGTTCGCCGGCATCCAGGACGCGAATCCGGGACTCGTCGAAGGTCAGGGTCTTCCGTTGGATCGGCGAGGAGAACAGGAACAGCGTCGGCGTGTCCCCCGCAACGTGGACGACGGGCAGCGGTTCGGTGGGCGTGCTGGCGACGGTGACGGGGCGCTTACGGTCAACGCGCGCCCCCGATGCCGGCTCAGCCCCCGCAGCAGCTCCCGAGACGAGCGCGAGCGCAAGGGCCAATCTGAACGGTTGGAGCAATGGTGCATGACCTCCCGAGGGGGAAGGCTACCATCGCGGACACGCGCGCAGTGGGACGTTTTACCCCAGGATCACGGACAACGGTCCCTAACTATCCAGCTCGCCCCAGAGGAGAGCCCCTCCTGCAAGCAGAACGCTCCGACGCGACTGTGAGCGGCGTCGGGGCATGTTCAGCAACTATGGGGGACGGTTTAGACCTCGTCGAAACGAGCACCCGAGGCGCCAACCCGCTCCAGCGCTTCCTTGATTTCTTCGTCGACGACGATTGGCAGGGGCCATCCCCATAAACGAAATACACGCTCAGATTCAACCTTCGCCTTGTCTATGCGAAGACCGGAGACGACATGGTATTGACCAACCTTTTCAGGCTCATCATCTTCCGGTGCCCACCGTCGAGCTTCTTCGCATGCCGCGTCGTCAATGGCTCGAACCGTGCGCGCAATGTTCAGGAGGAAAAAAGGCTCGGCCTGCCCCTCAATTTTCACGGGAAAGAGCTGCACGTCGTTGGGTGCCAAATCACGAAATACTCTCGCAACCAACGCATTCACGATTGGAGCCTGACCTGCGCCGGCAAAGTCGATATCGAGCGCCTTGCCGGGTCTGGAAAGCGGTATGGATAAGGGCCCTGGGTCGGCAATTCTCCTTCCGTCAAGAAATTGCCAGATGTCGTCAATCTGTCGACCCGAAAGGTCTGTTGGTTCTGAGAGATACCAACGCCCCTTCACGTACACGTCGATCTTCAAGTCAAAGTAGCGTCTCACCATGCCTTAGTTCCCAGCAGCCTTCGTAATTAGCATTCGCAGCTTACTTCCCTCCGTTGTCAGGTCCCGCGCAATCCGACCTAACTCCCTAGTCAAGCTGCCCCGGCACTGCGCAACATCTCGGCATCCTTTCATTGCCAACGTGAGGCGCCGAAAGATCTCCTCATGATACCCACGGGGATGTGGTCCCTGGTGCCCACTGATACGAACTTGGTTGGCACGATCACTCATCTTCATATCGGCTTGCTTAAAAAAATTCTCAAATAGAGGTGTCCACGGCCCTCCTGAAGCGGACGAAACCTCGTTCTTGTCCGTGCAAATGTGGTGTACCTCCCCATCTGGGTCCCCCTGAATGCCGCCCCCAGCTCCCCCGGCAGGTAGAGTCCCCACACCAGCACCGGGGCCCATTGCGACCGCGGCAACAGCAGTCGGAGCAAGCGCAATGTTGAGGACCCCAGCAGCCGAGATCGAAATCGACTGGACCCCTCCCGACAGCGCGCCAGCAAGCACGAAGCCCCCTTCTGCCTCTGCCCTGACCGCCGCCTGAGCGAAGCCCGGCATTCTCGGCCCCTGAGCCGCCATCGCGTTCTTACCGCCGAGCGCCGACAGGGCGACGATCACGAGCACCCGAGCGCCGTTGTCCCCAAGGATCTTTCCGAAGCGATGCCCAGCGCGTTCCAGCTCCGAAACGTTCGCGGCGTCCCTCGATTCGTCCATAAGGCGCAGGAACCCCCGCCCGAGATTCCACACCGGACCTGTGCCGAGATAGGCAATCAACGATGCAGTTAGCGCAACTGCAATGACCTTCGTAATCGGCTCAGGCGCGACGAGCATCACAAGCGCCGTCCCAATCATCGTCGTCACCATGGCCCGTAAAGCAGCCCCGTTCACCATGTCTCGGATGGCATCCTCGACGCCTTCCCAGACAGTATCGAGCGCGAAGTAGAGCGCCATCATGCGGCGTTCCATCGGCCCGAACGTAAGCCCACCCGCCAACATGCCCATGCAGCCGTTGGGGTCGTCCTGTCGCTGGCAGATTCGCTCGTAGGCCGACGGGACAGCTCGCCCCTGCGCACCGTCAACGACTCCGCCACTCGACGCGAGCAGGGAGCGACTGTCATCCCGTTCAACTTCCTTGAACGCGACATCTAATTTCATGTCGAGCACAAGCTGCGTGACAGCTTGCTTGAAGGCATCCCGCCCTATCTCGACAGGGTCGGACTCAAGGGGCGTGTAGCTGATTGTCTTGCCGTATCCCGTGTTGAGGTTGACGACCCGAGTCGTAGCGCATCCGGCCGTCAGCAGCAGCAGCACGGCTATTACGAAAGCTCTCATGTGGCCCCCAGGTTCAGCCGCCAGCATCAGCAGCGATCCGCCACATACCAATCGGATCTGACAACCTCAAAAGCTCGCTAGAAGTCGTGGCTATCGGTAGACATTTCCACCTCAGACGAACGCCCCATTGACAAGCGGCATGCTGTAGGCAGCGACATGCCTTGTCGGCAGCAGGTACGCGCCAAGCAGCTCGTTTCCCAGCCACTCGGACGGCCCTTCATCCAGTCCGAGTCCAGGGGGCGGCCCGCGCTGACCGCGATCGCCCGACAGTTACCCTCGCGGCCCGCCCTTGCGCGCATGCCAGGCCGGAGGGAGTGCTCGAAGGCGACGGTTAGGTCCGGGGTTCCCCACTCGTCGGCGACCTTCGCGGTGTCACGCTGTCGGGTTAGTAGGTGATCGAGCTGAACGCCTTCGGCTGGCGCAGCCTGAAGTCGCCCTTCACGATCGCGCGAACGGTCGTCTCGTCGTGCTCGGCGCGGGTATCGTGCTCGGAGAGGATCAGATCCTCGTCGATCCCGTAGAGGAATTGACGCCAGTCGCACGAGAACGTGATCCGCGACACGGGTACGCGCGTGGTCATCACGAACGGGAAGCCACGAATCGTCCCCTTGTCGAGCATCTCCCCACGGAAGAGGAAGAGGCCGGACTCCTGGAGCTGCATCAGCGCGGTTGCCCGCGTCGGGTGGATGACCCACGCCGCAGTCCCCATGCGAACGTGAGCGGTCAGCGGCAGCTCTACCGCCTTGTCGATGTCGGCGAGGTAGGCGGCAGCGGTCGTGCCTGTGCTCGCGAACGTGTGCGCGGGGTCGAGCTGCACGAAGAGCCCCTTCGGCGCGGCACCCGTGCCGTCACCGTTGAAACCGGCGTCGTCGAGACCATGGGCCACGGTGGCGCGGATGTCCTCTCCGACGCCCGCGTCACCGACCCCCGGCGTGCGCAGCAGGTCGTTGCTGATGTCCGTCAGCACCATGCCCTTGTGCGCCTTGAGCACGATCTTCCCGTACTTCGGCGCGCTCCTCGGGACGGTCTCCCCCTCGCCAACCCACTTGAAGACCGAAGTCCCCGTCTGCGTGCCCATGTGCAGCTCGCCGCGAAACGCCTGGGTTCGCACGCCGAGCTTGAGCAGGGCCGCGTCGGGCCGCAGGAACTCGATCACTTCGCCGCTCTGCTGGATGGGTACGAGCACGCCCGCCGAGTCGAACTTGCTGAGCTGAACCGCCTTCTGCACGTCGGCATTGCCGAAGCGCTTCGCGGCGTCGAGCAGCTCGGTCGCACTCGTGCGGCGACCCAAGGCGATGACGCTCTTCGTGAACGCGCCGAAGTTTGCGACGCTCGCGTAAACGCTGCTCTCGCGCGTCGCCCTGTCCGTACCCACGCGGCCGGGGGCGCTTCGGGCCGCCGCGTCGATCAGCTCACGCGCAACCTCGGGGCCGAGCGCCTTCACCATCTCCGCGATCTGCTTGCGAGTCATTCCTTGTCACTCCCTCGGATGTAGCCCTTGAACGCCTCGATGAAGACCTTCGCGGCTTGGGCGGCGTCGAGACCCTTCGCCTTGTCGTCCTCGTCGTCTGTCTTTGGCGCATCGGCAGACGGCGGCTCGCCCGTATCGGGCTTGCTCTCGTTCGGGGCGGCGGGCTCGTCGCCAGTGTTTGGCTTTTTGCCCTGCTCGTCGCTCGCGTCAGGCTTGTCGTTCTCTCGCCCTTCGAGCAGCTCGACGACACGCTTCGCGATACGCTCGACGAGGTCTTCACCTTCACCGTCGAGCGACTTCGCGCGCAAAGCGCGAGCGTTCCCCGGGATCGTCACGACCGAGACTTCGAGCAGCTCTTGAGCGTCGCAATCGAAGCCGCCGCGATCGTTCGCGCGATACTGGCCCGGAAGCATTAGGTAACGGACTGAGACAGCGTTGAGGATGCCCTTCGCGACCTTGCGCTCGACCTTGCGCGCGAAGTCGTCTTCGTCGTCGAATTCGACGTCGATCATCAGCGCGTCGTTCTCGACGTAGACGCGCCCCTTGCCGATAGGAAGCGGCGGCTCAGCTCCCGTGAGTGCAGCCTGCGCGCCGTCGTCGTGATTGAAGAGAACGACGCCGTTCGCGTTGTACCCGTCGATCCTCCAACCCCTGACGTTCAGCCGGTCGGAGTAGCGATCGAAGTCGCCGTCGCTCGCCCGGAACGTGTAGACGCGCCGATCGCTACCGGCCTCGACGGCGGTCAGCGCGGTCGCATCCTTCCGAACGGCGGCGAGCTGAAGAGAGCGTGTGAGCGGGTTTGGCATCGCACCCGGTAAATGGGTGCGGATTTCGCGCGTGGCTCAGTCGCCGCTGATGGCTTCGGCGTTCGCTTCGGCTGAGCTGCCCGCGGCTGGCGTCGGGGTCGCCTGCGGCTCGTTTGGTTTCTGTCCGGGCAACAGCTCGGCGAAACCGTGACGCTCGGGGTGGGGCTTGAACCCGGCTTCGGTGCGCCACTCGTCGAAGGTGAACGCGCTTGGAAGCGTACCCATCACACGCAGCCGGTGCTCGCGATCGGCGGGCACGGGTGAGTCGTAGGAAAGGATCACTTCGTCGTCGAAGCGGGGTGCAAGGTGCTTCTGGATTGCGGCGAGAAACACCTCGGCTCGCGGCTTCGTCGCCTGCTCTGCCAGGTGCTCGCGTGCAGCGAAGCTCGTCGCCCTGTTACTGCTCGTCACGTCGCCGACGATCTCGGGCGGCACGCGATAGACCATCCGCACGAAGTCCATGAGGAATCGGCGGAGGTCGACGAGCTGCATGTCACGAAAGGGCGTGTCGAGCCGGGCAAACGTCGTCTTGCCGCTCGTGATCATCACCCGGCCCGCGTTCGCCGGCCCGCCATACTCCCGTGCTAGCGATTCCTTGAATGCCTTCGCGGGGCCTGCCTGCGATTCGTTGAAGCCCTCGATCGCGATGACCGCGCCCGGCAGCATGTTGTTGTAAAAAGCGTTCTTCGTGTAGCGCGCGGCGTGCTCGTCGGTGTCGACCTCGTCGCCGAGCGCATAGGCGATCCCGATGCCACGCCCGAGTGGGTCAGCCGGGTTCAGGCGCTTCACGTAGACGACGTTCGCGGTCGGAATCGTGAACATGCGACCGCCAGCCGTGACCGTGAAGGTGCGCTCAGCCTGCGGCTTGCTCAGGTCGGGCAGCATCAGCACGCAATCGGGCGGCACCGGCCATAGGCCGACCGGCACGCCCGCGAGTTCCTCGACGACCGCGAAGAACTCGCCCGTCAGGTCGTAGTGCGTACAGAACAGCTTCGCGAAGTCGCGACCCGTCATGTAGTCGTTGGGGTCCGCGAGCAGCCGCAGCAGTGGATGGTCGGGCAGCTCGACCGCGCCCGCCACGTCGACGAGTGCCTTCAACCGCTCGCGGCGCTCGTCGCCACAAGACCGGCGAAGCGACACGTCGACGAGCGCCTTTCGAGTCGTGGGGTCTCGCCGCTGGAAGGCACGCCACGTCACGCCAGCGAAGGCGTCACCGACCGTGTCGACGATCGTCCCGAGCCACGGCATTTCGGCATACGCCGCGAGCAGCGCGGGCACCTCGCGACGTGGCGGGGCCGAAGTCCATCGGCTCAGCTCCAAGCCGGTCCCCTTGCGCTTGCTGCCGCTCAGCGCGGCGCGCACCCTGTTGAGCATTCCCATTGCGTGACCTCGGACGGCGAAGCACTGCTCAGCGCGCTTAGTCGGTCGCGCCACCCAAGCTAAATGGGTGCGGTTTCGCGAAGTTTTTCTGTCGGTTGCTGGGGGAGCAAGCTCGGCGCGGTGGAGGTTTTCCCTAAAATCATCGCCTTGGGAGCCTCAAAACTCGATGGGGCGCGCACGGGTGTAGCCGCAGCGGGCGATGCGTTCAGGATCACGCCTCTTCCATGAGAAGATCGCCACAGGGCCGCGCGTTTTTTCTCGAAATTTTTCGAGCGTGTGCGCGCTCCGAGCAAGGTCTAGATCCGTCCCTGCCGGAAAGTCCGAGCCGGGGGGGAAGCGGCAAGCAGCGCCCACCCCTACACACGCACACCTACGCACGACCGACAGCGGGTGCGGTGTGTCTGGCCGCTGCACTCACCTGGAAGGGTATCTGTCAGGCCTGGACACAACCGACGTCTAGGTACTTAGGTGCCTCCATGAACTTCCCAGTAGACGTCGGAGAGAAGTACGCCCTCATCGCTCTCAATGCAGACACGGACATCCAGTCTCCTGTAGACCTGGGATCTGGAATCTCCGCGCATCCTGAGGGTTCCTTTGAACTGCCCGGGCACTGGAAGAAGTGGCTCGGCTCAATGCGAGCTGAGGATATTGAAAAATCCAGCCTGTTCCTGATTATCAAGACCAAGTCCGAGCACCCCGCCGTGCTTGACGGGCAGAATCTGGAACTGATGCGGAAGGCAGGAAACTTATATTGGGGCCTGCTTGCGTCCGACCGCTTGGCTTTGGAGGGCGCTGGAACGCATTTGACAGGTGCCAACAGTGGGGACGGTCCCGACGTTCGGCAGATTGCCGAGCTGCATCGCCACGTCCGTGTATTGGGCATGATGCCTAAGGCCGTCACTGAGGCGCACCTTCGCCGGGCAAAGAATCTCGCGTTCAATTTGCAGGAACTCCTCGCGATGCCCGGCATGCGCCGGATGCAGCTTGCCATAAGTACATTCCTTCTCGCATTCACTGAGAACGACTTGGGCGAGCGCATCCACCAGTTCGTGCGCGCCCTGGACGGGGTGACCCGGGTGCGAGACCGCCACGAGTTCAAGAAGAGGAGCGTCCTGCTGGCAGGACCAGATTATCAGGATCTTTGCCTCCAGTTGTATGCCATCCGCAGCAACATTGAGCACTTCAACGACCCTGAGAAGGGGTTGGATGTCCTGCCCTCTCGTGAGTCCCAGCTCCGCGCATGTCGCTATTCGATTGCGGCAGAGGCACTCGCGCGGCACTGCTTTTCGCACCTAGTCGAGAACAGGCAGCTATGGCCTCACTTCACCGATGACCAAGTCGAGTCTTTCTGGAAGAGGCCCATTGCTGAGCAGAGCCAGATCTGGGGTCCTGCTTTTGACCTCACATCTGCGCTGGCTGGATTCAGACCAGAGTGGGTGCCACACCTATCGGACATGGGTGAGGACGACTGAGCGTGCAAACCGCTATTCATGGGACTTGATCCGTGAGTGGCATGCCTGCACGTCGACACACCTCGCCCGCCAGCGGCGGCGCCACGCACCGCCATCCGTCAGGCACTCGTCGACAAGCAGCTCGCCCTGCCCACGTAGCAGGCGCACGCCGCATAGCTCGCAGGGCATCGCGTACAGGTTGCGCCGTCGAGCTGCCTCGCGGTCTGAACAAGCCAAGTGCCTTGCCCCGACCGTTCGCTCGTAGGTGATGACCTCGCCCGGCTTAATGGATAGCGAGCACACGGCGCGCGTCTCTTGGCAGTCAGGGTGGGCAGCTCAGCGCCCACGCTCGACGAGCATCAGGCGCAGGTCGGCCAACGCATGCACGAGCATCCGGTCGACTCGATTCTTCGGCGCTCCCCAGGTTTCCGCCACGGAACGCACGGACTGCGCCGGCCGGTTGATGCCGAACACGCGAGAGACCAGCTCGCGCCGGTCGGGCGCTAAGTAGCGCACGGCTTCGAGGACAAGGGCCCGGCGCTCGGCGGCGAGTAGCATCAGCTCGGGGTTCTCGTCGTCGGCATCCTTGCTGCCGAGCCCCCGAAGAGAAACCTCAACTTCCTGCCAAAGCCACGTCTTGCCCGTCACGCGGTCGGCTTTCGGCGTCGTTGCGTCAGTGCTCTCGACACGGATCGCGGGGCGCTCGCCAAGCTCCCCCCAACCGTGCGCCCCTTGTGTGCTCCGTCGCTCAGGTGAACGTCGCTCGCGTTCATCCGCGCGAACTGCTCGCAGGCTGTCCCGGCGCGGAAGTAAGCCACTTCGCCGAACGACTGCCCGCCCCTCGTGGGGTCGTACTTCCCAAACGCGCGAAGAACTACGAACGCAGCGATCAGTTCAAGGTCTTCGGGAGACGGCGAGCCTGCGAAGCGCCACGCGAGCTTGACGACTTGCTTGATCACAAGACGGGCAGATACGAGCAGAACAGCAAACAGCAGCCGTTCGGTCAGCACGTCGCTCGTTCTACGTGCGAGCATAATCCGCGACACAAGGGCAGCTTGTCGCTCTGCTCGGGTGGAGACTGAGTGTGTCGCGTTGCTCAGTGCGGCATCGGCACTTGGGGGCGCCGAGTCGTGAAGCCTCATCGGGTCAAAACTCCAGAAAGCGGCCCGTCACGGCCGACGTCGTCTAGCTCCGAGCGAACGCTTCTCGATACCTCGCCCGTGGGCGGCGATGGGCTCGCGCCAAACCCGAACACTGAGAAACATTGCGCCCAGGATCTAAATAAGTGCGGTTCAGCGTGAGTGGCTCAGCCGAATGGTCAGTCGCGCTCGCGAACCTGCCGTCGTGCCAAGCGAGCGTCAACGGCGGCACGTCAACGTCGAGCCCCCGAAAACCCCTAAACGCGCGCACCTCACAGGCGCTCACCTCTCCCTTATCTCTACTCCTACACCACCTTTTAGCTAAGGGGTTTTAGTAATAGAGATCTGACGCTTTGACGTGACACCTCCTAGCGGTGCCGCTGGTGCCGTGGCTGATGCTCGCCCCCCGCTATCGGCACGAGCAGTCGTCATGCGCGGCGGCGTCAAAATCGCATCGGCGAAAACCCCTAAACGCGCGCACCTCACAGGCGCTCACCTCTTCCTATTCCCTACTCCTACATCAACTTTTTCTATGGGGTTATGAGACTAGAGATTTGACGCGTTGACGTGACACTCCCTCGCGGTACCACTGGTGCCGTGGCTCATGCTCGCGCCCCCGCTATCGGCACGAGCGAGCGTCAAGAGTGGAGGGTGTCAAAACCGCGTTGGCGAAAATCCCTAAACGCGCGCACCTCACAGGCGCTCACCTCTTCCTATTCCCTACTCCTACATCAACTTTCTCTAGGGGTTTATAGATCTGGAGGATTGACGGATTGACGTGACACCGTCGCTTCGCGGTGCCGTCGTGCCGGTCGGGCCAACACCAGAATCCGCACCCATTTAGGGCGACGTGCACTCTTCGCCCCGACCTGTCTCATCGCTTCCCGACATCGCCGGCAGCTACGCCGTTCGGGGTCGTGAGCTGCTCGCGACTCGTGACGCCCCCATGACCGCGGCCGAACTTACGAGCGCGCTCGGCTGCAACGAGCTGCGCGTTCGTGAAGCGCTCGAACGGCTCGTGTTCTGCTCCGAAGTCGAAATCGAGCATCGATACACGCCAGGCAAGCGCGGCGCGCTCTCAGGCAGCTTGTGCCGGTGCGGCTGCTGGAAGAGAGCGCCCTCGCGTTCACCTACGGCGCGGAGAAATACGACGCCGAAAGACTACCGACGCGGAACGAACTGGCGTCGCTACGTCGGCGCGGCGTTGCGGCACACGCTCGCCTTCGCTCGCAGCGAGGACGCCGCTCCCGAGACCGGGCTTTCGCACCTGGCACACGCCGCCGCGTGCCTGATGATTCTCCGCGAGCTGCAAATCGACTCGCTCGGAACGGCCGACCGGATCGAGGGCGCGGCTCGAGTCGCCGGTTGGCCCAGAAAGGCGGGGGAAGGGGCATGACTGAACCCACTCCGACGCAAGCCAAGCCGGTGAATCTGCCCAAGTTCCTCACCGTCGACGAAGCCGCAGGTCTCCTGCGCGTGAACCGGAAGACGCTCTATGAGTCGATCCGGCTGGGGCAAGTGCCGGGGGTTGTTCGCGTGGGGAAATCGCTGCGGATCCGCCGTGCTGCCTTGGTAGGGTCTTCCGTGGGTAAGGGCCGCGATTCTGACGACAGGAAGCGACGATGAGCGTCAGGTTGCGGAAGTGGAAGACCAGGGAAGGGAAGTCAGAGGAGGCTTGGCAAGTGGACTTCGTGTTTCAGCACACGGACGGACGGAAGCAACGGGTCGTGAAGTTCTCGCCCGTGCAGACACGTCGCGGCGCTGAGCAATACGAACGCGAGCTGCGCAACGCCCTGCTCAACGGAACTTTCGGAAAGGAGAAGTGCGGCGAGGAAAGCCCTATCACGCTGGCGGATTTCACCCCGCGTTTCCTCACCTTCAGCGAGAACAACAACAAACACTCCACTGCCGTCAGCAAGCGTCAGATCCTCAAGGACCACTTGATTCCGTTCTTTGGGGGGATGTCGCTCGCGAGTATCGGGCCGGCTGAGATCGAGGACTTCAAAGCGCTCATGCGCAAGAAGAAGTCGGCAGCTCATGCCCGAAAGGAAACCCCCACAGTATCGGCAATCCGGAAGCGGAAGGACGTGGAGCCCAAGCCCTTGAGCTTGAAGACTCTCAACAACGTTCTGACCGTGCTCCAGAAGTTGCTTGCGCTCGCGGAAGAGCAGCGGGTCATCCCGCAGGCGCCGCGTGTGAGGCTCTTCGGGAGGCTGCCGAAGCCCCCCTTCGACTTCCTGACCTTTGAGGAGGCCGATAGGTTTGTCGCCGCCGCTGACCTGGAGTGGCGTCCCGCGCTGCTCGTCGCCCTCAAGGCGGGGCTGCGGCAAGGGGAGCTGATCGGGCTCCAGTGGAGCGACCTGGACCTGCCGCGCAGCCTGCTCCACGTCCGCCGAACTATCTGGCGCGGGGTGGAGGGCTTGCCGAAGGGCGGACGCGAACGCTCTGTCGAACTGCCCGGGTCCGTAGTGGAGGCCCTCAAGGCTCACCGGCACCTGCGGGGGCGTTTCGTGTTCTGCCAAGAGGATGGACAACCCCTCACCGCAAGCAGGATGGCCGGGCCGCTTCGTCGGGCCCTCCGGGTGGCAGTCATCACCCGCGAGCGTGGCCAAATCGGCTGGCACGACCTGCGGCACACCTACGGGAGTCACCTCGCCATGCGAGCGGTTCCGCTGAAGGCGATTCAGGAGCTGATGGGGCACTCAACGATCGAAATGACGATGCGCTATGCCCACCTGAGCCCCGATAGCCGGAGAGAGGCGGTCAACGTCCTGGACCGTCCGCTTGCTCAGGCATGCGACATACGTGCGACACGGCTGGAAGGCGCTGCTAACCAACCGTAATCATGGCGTAAAACAGTGCCGAAGGCGGGATTCGAACCCGCAACCTCCGCGTTCTGAGCGCGGCGCCTCTACCAAGTTGGGCTACCCCGGCGGGGTTTGTCTTTGAAGGGAAGTCGGGATGACTGGATTCGAACCAGCGACCTTGTGCGCCCGAGGCACACGCTCTTGACCAGACTGAGCTACATCCCGATGGGTGTTGTGCCCTCGAGGGAGGACCCGGACATGACTGAGGCCGGGTCCCCCCTCGGGAGCCCGGCCTCTGTCCATGCCCGTCCCGGGGTTACCGGGTGGCGGCGTGGGTCAGGTGCCGGGGGGACTGCCGCGGTACGAGGCGATGGCCAGGTCCAGGCTGTCCGGAGTGGGCTCCATGTCGGTGGTAGGTAGCGGGTTTGGCTCGTCGCGCTTCGTCATGGGCATCACACTCCTTTCTTGCCCAGGAGAGACGCGGCCGGAAATCAGTCCTGACATCGCTGCTCGCGGAACTGGATGACGCGGCGTCACTGCACGCCGGGCGCTCGGAACACCTGTCCGTTGCGGCCCTCCAGCACGAGGCTCGCCTCGTCGGAGCTGCCCACGCGCAGCTCCACGCGGGGCTGGCCGCGCCGGTCCACCAGCAGCAGGCCGGGCGAGCCCTCCTCGTCCGCGCCCAGGATGGCCCGGGGCCGTCCCGTTACGTCCGCCAGCTCCAGCCGCGACGAGCCGTCCACCTGGAGCCCCACCGAGAACAGCTCCGCGCCCCCGGACTTGGACAGCGTCAGGCGCGGCGCTTCGTCCGAGAACACCATCAGCTCCGCCAGTGACTCGCCCTCCGCCGTGGAGAAGCGCAGCCGGGGCGAGTCGTCCTCGCCCACGCCCAGCAGGGCCCTGGGACGGCCCTGGCTGTCGTTCAGTACCAGCGCCGCGCCGCCGTGGCGGTTCGCGTCCAGGCTGGCCCGTGTGCGGCCCTGGGCGTCCTTGAGCACCAGGCGGGAGGCGACCAGCTCTCCCGTGTGCGTTGGCGAGGCCTCGTCACGCAGGGCCGCCGTTCCCAGCCCCGCTCCCGCCAGCACGAAGGCCGCGAGCGTGAGGCCCTGCCACCTGCGGAGCCGGCCTTCCAGCCGCTCCATGCGCGCGTCCAGTGAGTCCATCGCGGCGTCGCCTCCTGTCCCACCCCAGCGGGACGGAAGGAGGGTAGCAGAGCGCGCCACGTCCCGCCGTCAGCGGGGCAGGAAGAGGAGGAGCAGTGTCGGCACCGCGGCAACCAGGATGCCCACGCCGAGCACGAGCACCATCTGGAGGAAGAACAGGTCCTCCAGCGTCTCCTCCAGCACGCCCTCCAGCCGGTCGATGGCCAGCGTCTCCAGCTCCCGCACCGCGGAGGGCACGTCCGGCGACGTCACCACCGCGCGCAGGGCGATGAGCCCCAGCACCCGGCGCGACTGCTCCATGAGGAAGCCCTCCAGCCACGTCGTGCGGGAGGCCGCCGATTCCTGCTCGGGCTCCCGCATGCGCTCCGCCACCGACTGCTGGATGGCCCGGGTGAGCTCCGCGCGGCTGGGCGTGCCGGCCCCGCGCAGGCGCCGGGCGACCTGCAGCGTCGCGGGCTTGAGGATGGCGTACGCATACCCCATCAGCCCGCGGGCCCGGACCTCGCTCGCGAGCCGTGAGCTGACGCCGTGGAGCATCCACACGTAGCCCCCGGCGACCGCCAGGGCCAGCGGGGTGAGCACGACGCTCAGCACGTCCAGCCAGGCTGGCGTCGGAGCCGCGCCCGTCCAGCGCGGCGCCAGGACGAAGACGCCGGCCAGCCCCAGGCCGAAGCATCCAAAGAGGAAGAAGCCCTTCAGCGCGCCCTTCACGCCGGAGCCCAGCAGCGCGGGCACCATGGCGACGAGGCTCCGCAAGCCCGCGCGGACGATGCTGCCCATGGACTCGCGGGGAGGCGCCGCGTCCGCGTCCCTCTCCCTCAGCGCGGCGAGGCTCACGACGCGCGCCCCAGCTCGGCCGTGGCCCACCGGTCCACCTGCTCCGCGGAGGGCGGGGACGCCGGCACGTCGGACGGGAGTTCACGCCGGCGCCGCCACCACATCAGGAGCGCTGCGGCGCCGAAGAGCACGGCCCCCACGGCCAGCCGGGGCAGCAGCCAGGGGATGGGACTGGACCGGGAGTCCTGGCGCTCCTTCCACCACGCCGTACCCGTCCCTATCAGGGCGAGCACGCCCGGAATGGCGGCCAGACGCCACAAGAGCCCACTGTCAGGCCCGGGCACGAGCGCCAGCAGTCCCAGGAACACCGTCGTGGTCCACAGCAGGATGCGTCCCAGCCGGAAGTTCGTGAGCCCCGCCAGTACGACCGCGACGGGTCGTGAGCCCTCACCACTCATGTTGCGTCCCCCATGAAGACGCCATCCTAAAGGGGGCGGGCCTTCTCCAAAAGCCGGCTGGACCGGTGGTCAGGGCTCAAGGCTGGGGTCGCCACCACAACCCCTTCAGCCCCGCCTGTTCGCAGGCCTGTCGTGCCGCTTCGGTGAAGCAGTAGAAGACGAGCTCGGGGACGGAGAACACGGGAGGGAAGCCTCCTGGTGGCGGGCGGAGCACGAGCGGCTCGGCTTCCTCCTGGCCCAGGAGTTCTTCGCCGGACTGGTGGAAGGGCACGCCCTTCACGAGGGTTTGTTCCCGGTCCAGGCAGTCCGTCCGCTCCAGCAACTGGAGGATGACGAAGTCCTCGTTCTTCAGCGCCGGGTCCGTCACCGAATACCAGGTCCGCTGCCGGGTGAACCGGTCACGCACGAGGTGCCTGATGCGTTCCGAGTAGATGACCGTGGGGATGATGCGGTGGCGGAACGGGCCCACCGCTTCGAGCACGCGCACCATCCGTCGGGAGATCAGCAACCACATCAGGGGCGCGGTGTACAGGTGGTCGAGCCGGGCGGCGCTCTCCAGGTTGCCGATGAACTCGATGACCTCGGGAGCGCCCTGCTGACGCTGATAGTCGATGCCGGGGTCGTGGAAAGTCACGTACTCGAAGCCGTCGAACTCGATGATCTTGGCGTCATGGACACCTTCCTCCTCGATGTGGGAGATATCCGGCGATAATGCATACATCATGTGGCGTGTGTCTCCCCGAGGGAGGGTAGCTCCAGCAAGGCCAGCTTCTTCCCCGTGAGCACCTTACCTTCGCGCTGCTCCTCGATCACCTTGATCGCCGGATCCTTCAGGCTTCCGGATTGGATGTCCCGGCGCAGCTCTTTCTCGACCTTGAGGATGGCGTCCTCGATGAATTGAGGTGTCCATTTGGAGGGCGGTCCCTTCTGGAGCAATTTATTCCAGGCGACGTCGAGCTTGCCGGTCACGAGCTCGCTGTAGCGCGGATGACTGCCCGAGTGGATGAGCTGGCCCTCCACGTTGATCCCGGAAGGCATGTCGAGGATGTTCGACCCCCGGTCAATCGTGTAGCCCTTGAGCCGCTCCATGGCCATGCGAATCAGCGGGTGGCTCTGGGCGACCGCGTCGGGGATGAGGTGGTGCATGCGATTGCCGACGGAGAGCCGGACCTCCGCTGCCGCCCGCTCCGCCAGACTCCGTGTTTCCGCCTCCACCCAGTCCAGGTAGTTCTTCCGGTAGCGGCTGAAGATGCTGAGGCGGGGCGTGCCCTTGCCGACCTTGAGCACCACCAGCCCGTCCTCGGTCACCGTGAGCGCCCCGTACTCGTCGCCCAGGGCCTTTCCGTCAGGACGGCGGAGCCGATAGGGCTGGGCTCCTTCGTTCAACTTCTCCAGACGGTATCCGGCGGACTGGAGCTCCCGCTTGAACGCGTTGAACTCAGGCGTCCCCTCGTTCGGGATGCGGCGTCCGACGAAGTCCTTGAGCTTGTCCCAGTTGGGAAGCTTCTCCAGCAGCTTCTCCAGCTCGGCGTCACTGAGCGTGCGCTCGGTCAAGGGGGGCTCGGGGTCCGGCCTGGACGTCCCGCCTTCCTTGACGGCCTTTGACAGCAGCGGCGTGCCGGAGCCCCAGGGATTGAAGGGAAGCGAGGCAGCGGGGGCGGCGGTGATGGAGCCCGGCTGGAACACGGGGACGCCCGCGTAGGCACCGCCGGGACCCGCCGCCGCCATCATGTAGATGCGGGGTGGGGTGATCTTCACGGCCTTCGCCAGCTTGAGCCCTCGCCCCAGGTTGGTCTTCGCGCCCATCAGCGCCAGCGCGGCCATGGCGATGCTCACGAGCATCCGGAGGAAGGACTTGCTGGCCTCCTTGAGCTTCTCCGGGGAGCCGTTGGCCTCCCAGGCCTGGGTGAGCCACAACTGCGCGTGCTTCAGGGCCTCCCCTCCGGCCTCGACGAGGCCATGGGCGCCCCACGCAGCAAGTCCCAACTGGATGAGCGCCGCCGCCAGCTGCCCCACCCCCGTGGGCGTCGCCGCCAGGAAGGCGGAAAAGGCCTCCGCGGCGATGAAGCCCACGACCATCGCGGCGATCTCCAGCCAGTTGTCCCGGATGGCCTGGCCGTACTGGCCGGCGACCTCGCCGAAGAATTGATCCGCCTGGTTCACGGAGGTGATGACGTCATCCAGGTGCTGGGCGGCTCTCCGGGCCCGGGTCAGCGCCTCATGGGTGATGGAGCCGCTCGACACGATTCCCTGGAGCTGGTTGGCGAAGGCAATGCTCACCAGCCAGATGCGCTCGCCAGCGACCAGCCGCACGTCACCGTCGACGCGCTGGACCCCCTTGCGGCCGCCCTTCGCGTTCACGTGATGGATGACATTCTCGTAGAAGCGCAGGTCCCGCCCCGGCTGGATGGCCTGCCGGTAGATGCGCGCGGCGATGGGCTCCAGGCGGTCACCGGGACGGACCTGATAGAGGGTCGCCGCGGGCTCCGGCAGCCGGGTCGTGATGCGCAGGGACTGCATATAGCCTTGCAGCAGGTATCCCCCGACGGAGGTCGACACGTAGGACCATCCCGGAGCCTGGGCATGGTCGCGGATGACGCTCACACGTGTTCCCGGAGGCAGGGGCGCCTGGGTCAGACAGGCCGAGCCCTTCATCTCCGCAGGAAGTGTCCGGAGGTTGGCGCCGTCACTCTGGTCGATGAAGCCGAACTGGATTGTCATGGTCGTCCCCCCGTCTTGGGACTGACAGGATTCAGCCATGAGGACGGGGAGTGAAGGACCAGCCGGGTGGGAATGACAAAGACTTACAGCCGCTACGCGACGGACGCCTGCTGGATGCGGGCCTCCGTCTCCGCCGGGCTGACGATCCACGGCCAGAAGCGCTGCGGCTCTCCGAAGTTGTCGAAGAACGTGTCCGCCAGCGTCGACACCGCGGAGGCCGCCCCCAGGTAGCGCAGCACGTGCGGCGGAGGCGGCTGGAGCAGCATGTTGGTGAACGCGGTGATGAACTGGCCTTCCGTCCGCCAGAAGTGCTCGAAGGTCTGCTCCATCCAGTCCGCCGTGAAGGGCTGGTCGCCGTGCTCCAGGATGGCCCCCGTCATCGCGTGCGCCTGCTTCGACGCGCTGTTGAGCCCCTGGCCCGCGATGGGGTCGTTGAGCATGACCACGTCCCCCATCCCCATCACCTCCCGGCCCGAGGGCAGCCGGCCCACCGGCTTGCGCACCGTGGGCGTGAACGCGCCGGTGAGCCAGGAGGCCTCGTCCACGATGGCGGCGTTCTCCAGCCGCTCCGCCACCCAGGGCGAGAAGTCGCGCAGCACCTGCTTCATCCGCTCCATCGCCTCCCGCGCGGTGCCGATGCCGCCGAAGCGGTCCAGCCCCTGTCCTGGGATGGCCTCCAGCAGGATGCAGTTCAGCGGCCCCCGGATGCGGTCGAAGTACGGCATGGAGAAGTACTCGCCGTGGCCCGCCGTCAGGATGAACTTGAGCGCGGGGTAGGGCGTCTCATTCAGCGGCTTCATGCCGGTGACAATCATTGCCGTGAGGTTTCGCTGCGGCTGGGTATGGACGCTGCGCTCGGCGTCCCTTTCAAACAGCCGGGTGAAGCTGTTGCGCCCCGTCGTCACCACCACCAGGTCATGCTCCGGGGCGAGCGCCTCCAGGCCGTCCACGTCCACGTCCCGCACCACCACGGTGCCGCCGCGCCGCTCGAACTCCGCGAGCCAGCGTGAGTACTTCGCCCGCAGGTCCAGGGCCTTGCCCGGCTGGAGGATGCGCCCCTGCACGCGCAGCGCCCGCTGGCCCGGGGCCGCGCAGACGTCCAGGTCCCCACCCCGGGCGTACTCCCCCGGGCCCTTCCAGAAGTCGAGCCCCAGCTCCTGCTCGTACTGGTACGCGCGGCCGAAGAGGTAGGTGGTCGCGGCGAGCCGGGCGTTGAAGAGCTGCTCGGGCGTGCGGTCCGAGTAGACCGTGACGGCGTAGCCCTTCTCCAGCAGGCCGAAGCCCAACTGGAGCCCCGCCTGACCCGCGCCGATGATGCCGATGTTCCTCATGGTTCCCCCTGGATGGGCGGGTCTGACATCCCGCAACAGGACTACGCAACGAGGCCCCCGGTCTGGCAACGGCACGGGAGTGCGAGGCCGCCCGGAATCCGACGCCGGGAGCCCCCTTCGATGTCAGACCCCACGCGTATTGTTCCTTTCGTCGCAGCGAGGAATCAAACGAGGGGGAGTGCGCCATGACGATGTCTTTGATTGATAATCGCGTCGAGGTCGTCTTCAGCTTTGACACCACGGGCAGCATGTATCCGTGTCTCGCGCAGGTGCGGAAGAAGCTGGGGGCCGCCGTGGACCGGCTGACGAAGGAGATTCCGGGCATCCGCATCGGCATCATCGCGCACGGGGACTACTGTGACGCGGGGTCCACCTACGTGACCAAGGCCCTGGACCTCACGGACGACGCGAAGGCCATCACGCGCTTCGTGGAGAAGGTGGGCCAGACGGGCGGCGGAGACGCGCCCGAGTGCTACGAGCTGGTGTTGCACGAGGCGCAAAGCCTGTCCTGGACGAAGGGCTACACGAAGGCATTCGTGCTCATTGGCGACGACGTGCCGCACCCGCCCCAGCACAACCCGAAGAAGCTGGACTGGCGCAAGGAGGTGGCCGCGCTGGGGGCCATGGGCGTGCCGGTGTATGGCGTCCAGGCGCTGAACCGCCGTCACGCGACGTCGTTCTACAAGGAGCTGGCGGAGAAGTCGGGCGGCTTCCACCTGAGCCTGGATCAGTTCGCGCACGTCACCGACATGCTGCTGGCCGTCTGCTACAAGCAGTCGTCGGACGCGCAGCTCCAGGCGTACGAGGCGGAGGTGTCCCGCGAGGGCCGCATGAACCGCGGCCTGAACGCGATGTTCAACACGATGCTCAAGCGGGCCGCGTCCACGCTGTTCGGTGAGACGGACCTGCGCGCCGTTCCGCCGGGGCGCTTCCAGGTGCTGGAGGTGGAGGCGGACAGCGCCATCAAGGAGTTCGTGACGGAGAACGGCCTGGGCTTCAAGACGGGGCGCGGCTTCTACGAGTTCACCAAGACGGAGACCATCCAGGGCCGCAAGGAGGTGGTGCTGATGGACCGCAAGTCCGGCGACCTCTACAGCGGCGAGCGCGCGCGGGAGATGCTCGGGCTGCCGCCGGGAGAGACGGTGCGCATCCGGCCCGCGAGCCTGGAGAAGTACGTCGTCTTCGTCCAGAGCACGTCCGCCAACCGCAAGCTCAAGGGCGGCACGAAGTTCCTCTACGAAGTGGAGGACTGGGACGGCGTGCGCGGCAGCGCCGCGGCCTGATTAACCGCATTTAATCGCGTTTAAGCACGCTCCCCCGGAGCGCGTTGGTAGAGCCATGTCTCAAGCGTGGCTCACACGCGTCGAGGGGGAAGCGTTTCATGAAGATCCAGTTCCGGGGTCCCGCGCAGTCTCAGCCGTTGCAGGAGAACAAGCCCGTCCAGGTGAAGTTCGAACCGCCTCCCGCGCGGCCGGTGATGCCGGACCCGGTCCAGCAGCGGCGGAACCAGGACTCGTTCGCGGCGGCGGATCCGCGCACGCGCCAGGCCCAGCTCCTGGGGGGCGGCACGACCTTCCATGCCTTTACGCCCACGCCCATGCCCCCGGCCGGCACCCCGATGCCTCCGGGCGGCACCGTCGTCTCGACGGCGCAGGTCCTCAAGCCCACGCCCACCACGACGGGGGCGGTCTCTCCGGGGGTCCAGGCGGCCATCGACCAGCTCGACGCGTTCCCGCCGGAGGAGCAGCCCTATGGCCTGACCACCCTGCTGGGGGAGCACCGTGGCACGAGCGCCGAGGACGTCGCCTTCCGCCAGGAGCTGATGACCGCCCTGGGCTCGGACCGGGTCGCGCAGTTGATGACCCAGTTGCACGGCATGCCGGACATGGCCCCGGGACTCGCCAGGACCCTGCTGTCCGCCGCCACCGAGTCCTTCTCCGTCGAGGAGCAGGGCAAGCTGGTGCAGGCGCTGGGGCCGGACCTGCTCGGCGAGGCGCTGGCCTGGGGCGTCCAGAACGCGAGCAACCCGCTGGGGACGGACCGGGAGGCGAACGAGGCCCGGATGCAGGGGCTCTCCCGGATGATGGGCGCGCTCCACTCGCTGCCCCCGGGCTCGCCGGGCCAGGCCGAGGCCGCGGCGGCGCTGGAGGGCATCCAGCAGGGCCAGCCGGCGGGTGACGCCCCCGGCGCCTCCACCGCGGCGTGGATCGTCGCGAACTCGGGCAGCGATGCGCTGCGGAGCGAGTTCGCACATGGCTACCTGGAGGCGTTCAAGGCCGACCCGTCGTCGCTTGCTCCCGAAGAGGCCCGGGCCGTGGCGTGGGCCCTGGGCTCCATGACCCAGAGCCCGACGAACGGGGTGGGGCCCATCGTGGAGCTCTCCGGCACGCAGCGCACGGACTTCCTGGGCGCGCTCACCGCCGCGGAGGCGCCGGAGATGCAGACCGGGACGCACTTCCAGGACGCCGCCCGGGCCGGCGTGAACGAGTTCCTGATGGACGTGGCCCGCCTGGACCCGGCCGGCTTCTCCAACCCGCAGGCCGCGAAGGACCTGCGCGTCGAGACGTTCCTCCAGGCCTCGCTGGCCGTGGACGGGGACTTCCTCCACGACAGCCCGGGGACCCACCGCGCGCTGGCCACCCTGTTCGCGAACGACACCGCGGGCATCGTCGATGCGTCCGCCAACCCCGAGAACCCCCTCAGCGGAGGGCGGGACAAGCCGCTGGTGAAGTTCTTCGACCACGTCGCCTTCCGCGGCGAGGACAGCCGGAGCCTCGTGACGGACGCCCTCCAGAAGTACCTGGGCGTGGGAGCGGAGCAGGGCATCGTGGACACGCTGGCCGCGAACAAGGGCAGCGCCGACTTCATGGAGAACAGAGGGGGCAACGCCCTGGCTCGCAACATGGGGTTCGTCCTGGGCTCGCTCTTCCAGGGGGCTCGGGGCGCGCTGCAGGCCATGGATGACGAGCACGCGCGCAAGACGGCCATCGTGGACGTGATGGGCAGTCTCATGGAGACCACCCTGGAGGCCATCCCAGGGGTGAAGGACGCCTATTCGCAAATCAAGAGCGGCACCGGGGACCGCGCGAGCGTGGACACCGTCTTCGAGTGGCTGGGCAACCACTTCGCCGGTGACATCGACGCGAGCAAGGACGCCGTCACGGAGCTCTCCGGTGCCATCATCGAAGGCGCGTGGGACCCCTTCTTCGGCAACAGCGCCCTGGATGGCGCGAACACGGAGCAGCTCATCGCCATGTTCGGGATGATCAACGTGGGGGTTTCGCGGGCCGACGGAAGCACTGGCGACCCGGGCATCAACATCGGGGCGGGCTACGTCCCCTGAGCGGCCCCGGGCCGGACCGCCGCGCGCACTCCGAGGCGCGGCGGACCCTCTTGCAGGCGCGCGTGTGACACCACTACAACCACGCCGTTGCTTGAACCGAGGGGGTTTACGTGTATCGAAAGAATGTCCTTGGCGCGCTCTTCGCGCTGGGGTTGCTGACGGCGCTGAGTGCCCAGGCCGAGGTGGTGTTTGCCCAGGCCACCTTCCTGCTCAACAAGAACCAGCTCTCCGCGGTGAACTACCGCGGCAAGGGCGTGGCCATCCCCGTGGGGGCGAAGGTCGCGGTCGTCGAGCGGGATGACGACGAGATCCGCTGCAAGGTGATGGACTCGGGCGCCGAGTTCCGCTTCGTGACGCACCGGAGCCTGGGCAAGCCCATCAACGTGCTGTTCAACAGCTTCTTCGCGCCGGAGGACCCGGCCGCGCGCATCGCCGCGCTGTCGCCCGAGGACCAGAAGCAGGTCCGCGCCGGAGAGCTGGCCAAGGGGATGTCGCGTGACGCGGTGCTGCTGACCGTGGGGCCTCCGCCGCCGCACAAGACGCCGTCGCTCCAGGGCAACCGCTGGACGTACTGGAGCTCGAAGTTCTCCACGTTCGAGGTGGAGTTCGGTCCGGACGGCAAGGTCGTGCGGATTGGCGACGAGCCCGTGGCCCCCGCCCCCCCGCCGCTCCCGGTGGAGAAGACCTATTACTACGCGACCGCCAACTTCCACTTCGATGACGGCACCGTGTCCTGGGTGAACTACCTCAAGGGTCCCATCATCCCGTTCAACGCGCGCGTGGAGGTGCTGGACAAGGGCTCGTCCTCCGTGAAGTTCAAGGTCGTGGAGACCGGCGCGGAGCTGGAGTTCGAGAACGACTCCCGCTCGGGTTCGGAGACGTGGAAGCTGTTCCAGGCGTCGTTCGCGGCGGAGGACCAGGCCGCGAAGCTCCAGGCCCTGTCGCCGGACGACCGCAAGAAGGTCTCCGCGTCGGAGGTGGAGCCCGGCATGAGCCGCGAGGCCGTGCGCATGGCGTGGGGCCCGCCGCCTCCGCATGAGACGCCGTCGTTCAACTCCAGCACCTGGACGTACTGGAAGTCGAAGACGTCCAAGGTGCGGGTGAAGTTCGGCAAGGACGACAAGGTCGCGTCCATCGAGTAACCCGGCAAGGCGGTTCGACGCGTCGGTCGACGCGTCGAACGCGCGCGGGCCCGCCCTCGCCGCGAGGTCTTCCGAGGGGGCGGCGTGCGGCATGGGCGCTGCAACCCGGTTCTGGCAACGGCTGGCGACATGCCTCGCCCCGTTCCACCCGCCTGGAGTTGACCATGACGACCCCGTCCGTTGCCGCCGCCCGTCCGCAGCAGAGCCCGCTCATCACGCCGCCCGAGCCCGTGCTGGACGCGACCCAGGTGCTGGGGATGGGGCAGGGTGTGGTCGCGGCCTACTCCGCCTTCAACGGCAAGACGTACTCCGCGCCTTCGGGCTGGACGCAGGCGGACAGCCTCACCGCGTGGGTGCCGGAGAAGGGCGGGGCCGCGGAGGCGTTCGGCCTGTGGTTCACCTCCGACTCGGCTTCGAGCACGGCGATGCTGGCGCTGCGCGGGACCGTGACCGCGGCGGACGTGAGCGCGGACGAGCACTACGCCACCACGTCCTTCACGCCGTTCTCCGGCGCGGCGATGTCGCCCGTGCCGCAGGTGCACGGCGGCTTCTGGGGCATCTACACGGGCACGGGCACCGGCGTGCCGCAGTCCCTGCAGGCGCAGGTGTTCGCGTGGCTGAAGGCCCACGGCATCCAGACGCTCTACGTGACGGGTCACAGCCTGGGCGGAGGACTGGCGGAGTTGCTGGCGCTGGACCTGGCGGTGAGCCAGCCGTCGCTGAAGGTCATCACCGTCACGTTTGCGGCGCCGAAGGCCGGGCTCGCGGACTCCTGGGGGACGGCCTACGCGCGGTACGTCACGAGTCCCGCGACGGTGCGCGTGGTCAACCAGTACGACGTGGTACCCACGCTGCCGCCGGGGCTGAACTACACCCAGGTGGGCGTGGAGTTCGACGTGCTCTTCTTCCACAAGCACTGGGATACCAGCACGCAGGAGGCGACCATCCGGCACGAGATGGACAACTACCTCACCGTGCTCTCCAACGCGCTGCCCGCCACGCCCCAGTTGTTCGTGGGCTCCTTCGCGGATGGCGTCTACTCGGACAGCAACGGCCCGCTCCAGGACACCAGCGAGGCGCCCACCGCGGACAACGTGGCGCGCGCCAAGGTGTCCGTGAAGGCCCTGCCGCAGCGGCCGGTGGCGCAGCCGGTCCGCTAGGAGGGCAACGCGCCCGGCGTCCTCGCCATCTCCACGGCCTGCCCGGTCGCGAGGGGAAAGGGCGGGACGGTGGCGCCGGACAAGGACGGGTGGACCTTACGCCCTGGCAGTGGAAGGAGCCTCCGCTCAGTCCTCCTTCTTGCGGATACTGAGGAGGTTGCCCTTGGGGTCGACGGTGAAGACGACCTTGTCCTTGGAGTTGAGCGACGACGGGAGCGCGGAGAGCGGGATCTTGTACTTCTTCTGCCCGCTCGTGCTGGCGCTCATCTGGATCCACGCCTCCGTCTTCGTCTTGATCAACATGCCCTCCATCTCACCGCTCTTGTCCTTGGCGGGGCGGGGCTCGGCGAGCAGGTCCGCGTGCTGGTCGGGGGTGTAGGTCGCGGAGGCCAGGTGGATGTTCTCTCCGTCGACGTAGAAGCGGAAGGTCCAGTTCTGGGTGCGGATGACGATGCGATCCACCGTCGAGTAGAGCCCACCCCGCGGAACGCTGTAGGTCCGGTTCTCGCCTCCCGCGAAGGAGGTCAGCAGTTGGGGGACGAGCAGGGCGGCGGAGACGCCATCGAACTTGTTCCAGGGATGATCGGGGTTGAGGACGCCCACGGAGATGACCCGGAGGCCTCCGGGCGCGGGGGTCTCGTCACGCAGGCCGGCGAGCTGCAAGCCCGCGTAGGTGATCATCCCGAGCGTGCCTTCGGGGTCGGCGGTCTCTCCCCACTTCATCTGCACCGTCTTGGTGACGACTCGCCGATCGTTCCTGCCCCATAGGAGCCGCTGGGCCGGATCCCTCGGCTCCAGGCCAATGACCATCAGGTCACCGCCATAGTTGACGTGGTCCTGGATCTCGCTCACGTCGATGCGCGGGTCGATGGCCAGGAGGATCTCCTTCAGCTCCACGCCCTTCAGCGTCCCGACGATGACGAGCCGGTCGCCCTTGTGCTTGCCCTTGGCCCAGTGCTTGAGATTGGAGCGGAGCTCGGCGGACTTGCCGTACGTCACGTTCTGCTCTTGTTCGACGTTGCGCTCCTTCACCAACCCCTGCAAGCCCCGGGGCTCCGCGGAGATGTACTTGAGCCGGACGCGCTTGCGCTGGAACTCTTCCTCGGCCTCCTCGGCTTCGCGTTTGCGCTTGGCCGTGGCCTGGCGTTTCCGGTCCGCCTCCATGGAGGCCTGAAGGCTCAGCAGGATTCCGTACTCAATGCCCCGCCGCTTCGCGAGCTCTTCCGCCGCCTCGCCCAGGATGCGCGCCGTCTCCGCCGCCACCGCCGCCGCGAACTTGGGGTCGCGCAGCAGGAGCTCCCACTTGGGGAGCATGCCGGTCTCCCGCAGCGTCTTCTGGACGTACCGCCAGGCCTCCGCCTGCATCCGCTCCTGTTCCTTCCAGTAGGGGTCCTCCGGAAAGACGATGGGGTCCGGCACCACGGGGACTGGCAGCACGATGACGTCGCCTGGCACAGGGCTTCCTTTGGCGCTCACCGCGCGGTTGGAAAAGGGCAACGCTAGGATACTCCCCTTTCCGGACACGCACCTCGCGGAGCACCCCCCATGACGGAACTCGAGACCCTGGCTGCGTTCGAGCAGCACCTGCGCGATGGCCGCAGCCTCGCCAACGTCATCCTCCAGGGCCTGGACCTGCGGGCGTCGAGCGCCGCGCTGCTCGGCGCGGACCTCACCGGTACTGTCTTCCTGGGTTGCCTGATGGAGCCGGAGACGCTGCAACAGGTCCTCGCGCGGGGCGCCATGGTGTTCCCGCCGTTCTCCGGGCTGCCCTACTGTCCCTACCGGGGAGGTCTCTACACGCCGGAGGAGCTGTACGCGGGCTTCGACCCGACCCGGCCGGAGACCTACGCGGACACGCTGGACGCGCGCATCTACGCGCACTGGAACTCGCGCGGCGGCGCCCATCCGCCGTCCCTCCTGGAGATGCTGGCGCAGCGGCTTCACGACCACGCCATCAGCGACGCGCTGGAGGAGGCGCTGCTCGACCAGGGCCGGCCTCGCCGGGTGGTGGCCATCATGGGCGGGCACTCGATGCTGCGGGGGCAGGAGGACTACCGCGCCGTGGCGGAGCTGGCCCGCGCGCTGGCACGCCTGGGCTTCTTCCTCGTGAGCGGCGGCGGCCCGGGCGCCATGGAGGCCACGCACCTGGGCGCGTGGTTCGCGGGGCGCGCGGACGACGAGCTGGACGCGGCGCTCACGGTGCTGGCGCGCGCTCCGTCGTACAAGGACCGGGACTGGCTGGCGCGGGCCTTCGAGGTGCGCGCCACCTGGCCCCTGCGCGACGCGGCGGCGATGGGCGACAGCCTGGGCATCCCCACCTGGCTCTACGGCCACGAGCCGCCCAACCCCTTCGCCACGCGCATCGCCAAGTACTTCGCCAACAGCGTGCGCGAGGAGGGCCTGCTCACCATCGCGCGGGGCGGCGTCGTCTACTCACCCGGCAGCGCGGGCACCGTGCAGGAGATCTTCCAGGACGCCTGCCAGAACCACTACAACACCGTGGGCGTCATCAGCCCCATGCTCTTCCTGGGCCGCGAGTTCTGGACGAAGACCCGGCCCGTGTACCCACTGCTGGAGCACCTGGCCCGGGGGCACGGCTACGCGCGCCACCTGCTCCTCACGGACTCGAAGGAGGACATCGTCCAGGCGCTGGTGCGCTTCGACCAGGCGCGCACGGACCTGGCGCGAGCGGGGTGACGGCGTTCAGGTTCACGAACGCGTCCCGCTTCACCCCGTGCTTGCGGAAGTCCTGCACCGCCCGCGCGAGCGTCGCGGCCAGCAGGCCCAGGAGCGGCAGGTGCTCGCCGCCCTCGCAGGTGGCCTGGCCCTGCGCGTCCTCGGCGTCGGGCGTGAAGCGCTCATCCCAGCGCACCAGCCCGAACGTGCCGTCCGCGGACACCGCGCCGTGCACCAGCGGCATGCCCGTCTTCCGGGCGTGGTCGCTGAGCAACTGGCGGCTGTCCTGGTTGTCGAAACAATCCACCAGCAGGCCCGCGCCCTTGCAGAGCGCCTCCACGTTGTCGCGCGTGAGGCGCACGCCGAAGGACTCCGCCTTCACACCGTGAAGGTTGTGCAGCTGGAGCTTCAGCGCCTCCGCCTTGTTCTTGCCGACGGACGGCTTCACGTAGGCCTGCGACAGCAGGTTCTTCGACTCCACCCGGTCGAAGTCGATGAACACCAATGTCGCGTCCAGGTTGCGGCACAACATCACCGCCGCGGACCCGATGGCCCCCACGCCACAGAAGACGATGCGCATGGCGGCGGTCCTCAGCACGCCCCGAAGGGCACCTTCGGACGCAGGTAGATGCGCTCCTCGCCGTGCGCGCCCCGGAAGCGGTCCACGACGTAGTGCTGGAAGGCCTCCTCCCGCAGCTCGAAGCGGTGCAGGCCGGGCACGCCGCCCGAGCGCACCAGCTCCACCGCGATGCGGCGCACGTCGGCGTCGCTGATGTGCCGCTCCAGCTCCACCGGCACGTCCGCCGAGTGTCCATCGAGGGTGATGTTGAGCGTCGCCATGGGCTTCGAGCCTCCAGGAAGGGAACCCTGGCCCGGGACGGCGCCCCCGGGCGCTTCCTGACAACCCCACCCGTCAGGACGGCCGCAGCGTGCCCGCGGCCTCCGGGCCGGTGAGGTCCGTGCTCTTCGTGACGGCCTCCCACCGGTCCAGCTCGCCGCTGAGGATGCCCACCCGCTCGCGCGTGCGGCGCAGCGCGTCCGAGCCCAGCACCAGGTGCAGCGGCGCGGCGTCCGCCACCACCGCGTCCACGATGGCCTTCGCGCCCAGGGCCGGGTCGCCCAGCTGCTTGCCGGAGATCTTCCCCAGGTACTCCACCACCGCGCCGGCCGTCTTCGCGTAGTCCTCGATGCGGCCCTGGCTCTCCCGGCGCGAGTGCTGGGACAGGAAGTCCGTGCGGAACGCCCCCGGCTCCACCAACGTCACCTTCACGCCCAGCGGCGCCACCTCCTGCGCCAGGCTCAGCGACAGGCCCTCCAGCGCGCACTTCGCCGCCGCGTACAGCCCGGAGCCCGCCATGGGCGCCAGGCCCGCGATGGAGGTGATGTTCACGACGTGTCCCTTCCGCTGCGCCCGCAGGAAGGGCAGCGCGGCCTGGACCACGCGCAGCGGTCCGAAGAAGTTCACGTCGAAGACGTGGCGTGCCTCCTCCGCCGTCGCCTCCTCGATGGCGCCCAGCAGGCCGTAGCCCGCGTTGTTCACCACCACGTCCAGACGCCCATGCAGCGCGTGCGCCTGCTTCACCACCTGGGGGATCCGCGCCGCGTCGGTCAGCTCCAGCGTCAGCACGTGCAGCGCGCCGGCGCGAGCCTCCAGGCCCGACGTCCCATCGCGAGTCGTCCCGATGACGACGTCACCGCGCGCCAGGACGGCCTTCGCCAGCTCCCGTCCCAGGCCCCGCGAGATGCCCGTGATGAACCACACCTTCGAGTCGTTCGTTGCCATGGCGCCATGTCCTCTCTTGCAGCCGTGAGTGGCTGGGATGGCTTCAAGATAGCGGCGCGGATTGTGTTGAGAATGCGCGGCAGTCCTCATGGCTTGTGAAGGAAGCCATACAGAATCAGGAGGACCACGCCTGACGCAGGAACTGCACGAAGGCGCGCACCGGTGGCGGCGTGTGCTTCTGCTTCGGGTAGTAGAGGAAGAAGCCGGGGAAGGGCGCGCACCAGTCTTCCATCAGCGTCACCAGCTTCCCGGACTGCACATGGGGGCGCACGCGTTCCTCCGCCCAGAACGCGATGCCCACGTCCTGAAGCGCGGCGGACAGCGCGAGCGCGCGGTCGCTGACGACGAGCGGTCCCTTCACCGCGATGGAGAACCAGTCGCCGCCGCCCTTCTTGAACTCCCACGCGTAGATGCCGCCGGAGCCCGGCTGGCGCCAGTTGATGCACCGGTGCTTGAGCAGGTCGCGGGGCTGCCTGGGCGTGCCGTGCTTCGCGAGGTAGCGCGGCGAGGCGACGGGCACCTGACGCAGCGGGCCTCCCAGCTTCACCGCCACCATGTCCTGGTCCAGCCACTCGCCCAGCCGGATGCCCACGTCGAAGCCTCCGGCCACCAGGTCGGTGATGGCGTCGTCCACCGTGAGGTCCAGCACGATGTCCGGGTGGGCCGCGTGGAACTTCCCGAACAGCGGCTCCAGGTAGGAGATGGCACCGAAGCGGGCCGCCTGGATCCGCACCGTGCCGGCGGGCGTGTCGCGGAGGTCCTTCACGTCCGCCACCGCTGCCTCCAACTCCTCCATGGCCGGCCTCAGCCTCGCGAGCAGCCGCGCCCCGGCCTCCGTCACCGCGACGCTGCGCGTGGTGCGGTTGAGCAGCCGGACCCCCAGGCGCTCCTCCAGCGCCCGCAGTGTCTGGCTGAGCGCGGAAGGGGAGACGCGCAGGTGCGACGCGGCGCGCGTGAAGTTGCCGTGCTCCACGATGGCCGCGAAGGCCTTCAGGTCCGCGAAGTCATTCCCGCGCATTCTGTACGCACTCCTTCACAATCCGCCCAGTCTATGTCCGTCCGCTCCTGGACGCAGGGGGAGGGAGCGGCGGTCACGCTCCGGCCGGACGATGCACAGTGTTGGGTTCACGGGAGGAGACCCATGGAGTCACCGCGAGCCCCGCATGACTGGAACGTGACGCCCACGGAGGCCGTGGCCCTGCAGAAGCGCCTGCGCGAGCAGCTCATCCTCGAACCGCCCCCGGGCCTGCGCGTCACCCGCCTGGCGGGCGCGGACATCTCCACGGAGAAGGGCAACGACACGGGCTATGGCGGCATGGTGGTGCTGGACGCGGCGACGCTGGAACCGGTGGCCCGCGCCGTGGCCGCGGTGCCGCTGACGTTCCCCTATGTCCCCGGCCTGCTGTCCTTCCGCGAGCTGCCGGTGCTGGCCGCCGTCTGGAAGCGGCTCACGGTCCGCCCCGACGTGCTCATCTTCGACGGCCAGGGCACCGCGCACCCTCGGCGGGTGG
The DNA here is from genome assembly GCF_017302985.1 of Corallococcus macrosporus. Taxonomy (NCBI): domain Bacteria; kingdom Pseudomonadati; phylum Myxococcota; class Myxococcia; order Myxococcales; family Myxococcaceae; genus Corallococcus; species Corallococcus macrosporus. The sequence goes on along the minus strand of NZ_JAFIMU010000007.1, from coordinate 545,666 downwards.
GCATCGCGTGCCATGGCGGGCTGCTGTTCGACATCCCGTCCATCGGCTGCGCGAAGTCCCTGCTGGTGGGCACGCCCGGGAAGCTCGCGGAGCGGCGGGGCGCCACGTCCCCCATCACCCACAAGGGCGAGGTGGTGGGCATGGCGGTCCGCACCCGCGCGGGCGTCAGCCCCGTGTACGTCTCACCCGGCCACCGCATGGACCTGGACACCGCCGTGGAGTGGGTGCTGAAGGCGAGCCCCCGCTACCGCGAGCCGGAGACGACGCGCCATGCGCACCGGCTGGTGAACGCCTTCCGCCGCTCGGGGGGCGAGGCCGCGGAGCTGGAGGAGGGGCGTCCCGGGTGAAGTCGGGTGGTGCGCCGCTTCTTCTGGATCCCAAGGACTTGAGTCCGGCCCCCCGCCGGCGGCGCACCGCGCGAACCTGTCCGACAGTCGGACAGGTTTGGACGGACCGGGCCCGGGGCCAGGCCGCGGCGGATTTCCGCTCAAGAACGCGCGTCCTTCACGTCTGTCCGGCAGGACCCGACCGGTCAGGTGGGCCGCCTGCTGTTCGGGCGGGCAGGAGGGGGCCTGTCCAGGAGGACAGGCAGGGGCTCTGACCGGACGGGGAGTGGATCCGTGCCGTTGAACCGCGCAGCATGCGGCCCCCGCCCTGACGTCAGCGGTGGGGAATAAAAGGCAGCAACCGGAAGAAGGCGGCGGTCAGGCCGCCAGGAGCGAGCATGCGCAGGCTGTCGTCCCCGTGGAGCGAGCTGGCATCACACTACCCCGTGGTCGTCGTGGGGTCTGGCTATGGCGGCGGCATCTCCGCCAGCCGGCTGGCGCGCGCGGGACAGCAGGTCTGCGTGCTGGAGCGGGGCCGGGAGATGCACCCGGGAGAGATGCCTCGCACGCCCGCGCAGGCCGTGGCCGAGTTCCAGCTCCACTGCGCCCCGGGCCAGGGCGACCTGGACGTGGGCAGCCCCACGGGTCTGATTGAAGTCCACCGCAACGGCGACGTGTCCGTCATCGACGGCTGCGGCCTGGGCGGCACGTCGCTCATCAACGCCGGCGTGACGATGCGGCCCGACCCTCGCGTGTTCGAGGATCCCCGCTGGCCGGAGGCCCTGCGCGCCGACGTGCACGGCCTGCTGGAGGACGGCTTCGCGCACGCGGAGCTGATGCTGCGGCCGCTGCCGTACCCGGAGGACCATCCGCCCCTGCAGAAGCTCAAGACGTTCGGCATCTCCGCGGAGAAGCTGGGCGGACGGCTGACGCGGCCTCCGGTGGCGGTGACGTTCGAGGCGGGCGTCAACGCCGCGGGCGTGCGGCAGCCGGGGTGCTCGCTGTGCGGTGACTGCGCCACGGGCTGCAACACCGGCGCGAAGAACACCGTGCTCATGAACTACCTGCCGGATGCCCACGCGCACGGGGCCCGCATCTTCACCGAGGTGGCGGTGCGCGCGGTGGTGCCGGACGGCGCGAAGTGGCGCGTCTATTACCGCCCCCTCAACACCGGCCGCGAGCGCTTCGACGCGCCGGATGCCTGGCTCACCGCGGACAAGGTCATCCTCGCGGCGGGCACCATGGGCACGGCGGAAATCCTGCTGCGCTCGCGCGAACGCGGCCTGTCCGTGTCCTCGAAGCTGGGCCACCGCTTCAGCAGCAACGGCGACGTGCTGGCCTTCGGCTACAACCTGGACATGCCCGTCCACGGCGTGGGCCACGGCGAGCAGGACCACGAGACGCGCGACCCGGTGGGCCCCTGCATCGCGGGCGTCATCGACCAGCGCGACACCGCGCGGCTGGACGAGGGGATGATCATCGAAGAGGGCGCCATCCCCGGCGCGCTCGCGTCGCTGATGCCCGCGGCGCTCGCGGGGGCCGCGGCGCTGGTGGGCGAGGACACCGATGAGGGCATCCTGGACTGGGTGCAGGAGCGGCTGCGTCAGGCGGACAGCCTGGTGCGCGGTCCGGACCACGGCGCGGTGGAGCACACGCAGACGCTGATGGTGATGTCCCACGACGAGGGCAAGGGCGAGCTGCGGCTGGAGCACGACCGCGTGCGCCTGCACTGGCCGGACGCCGGACGCGATCCGCAGCTCACCCGCATCGAGGAGCGCCTGCGCCGGGCCACCGCCGCGCTGGGCGGCACCTTCGTGCGCTACCCGCTCTGGTCCGAGGCCTTCGGCAAGGAGCTGCTGTGCACGCATCCGCTGGGCGGCTGTGTCATGGGCGACCGGGCGGAGGACGGCGTGGTGGACCACGAAGGGCGCGTCTTCTCCGGCGCCTCCGGCCGCGCGGTGCACGAGGGGCTGTACGTGTCCGACGGCTCGGTGGTGCCGCGCTCGCTGGGCATCAACCCGCTGCTCACCATCTCCGCGGTCGCCGAGCGCGCCTGCGCGCTGATGGCCCGGCGTTACGGATGGACCATCGACTACGCGCCGCTGCCGGAGGCGGAGGCCCGTCCGGCCCCCGGGCCCGTGGGCGTCCGCTTCACGGAGACGATGCACGGCTTCGTGTCCGGTGACGTGAAGGCCCCGCACCTGGAGGCGGGCGACCCGGAGCGCGACGACGCCACGCCCCTGCGCTTCGTGCTCACCGTGACGGCGGAGGACCTGGACGCGACGCTGCGCGACGAGCGCCACCCCCTGAAGCTGATGGGCACGGTGACGGCGCCGGTGCTGTCGTCCCGCCCGCTGGTGGTGACGCGCGGCGAGCTGCGCCTGATGACCCGCGAGCACGCTCGGCCGGGTGGTCAGCGGATGGAGTACCTGCTCCACCTGCTCAGCGAGGCCGGGGAGACGTACTACCTGGAGGGCTACAAGGACCTCTACGACGACCCGGGCCTGGACCTGTGGAAGGACACCACGACGCTGTTCGTGTCCCTGCACCGGGGAGACGGTCCGGAGGCGCCGTGCATCGGCCGGGGCTTCCTGCGGCTGACGGCGGAGGAGTTCGCCCGCCAGCTCACCACCCTTCGGGTCCTCAACGCCCGGGACGGCGTGCACCGGGCGGAGGCCCTGGCCCGCTTCGGCGGCTTCTTCTTCGGCGCCCTCTGGGACACCTACGTCCGGCGCGTGGCCGCCTAGCAGCCGGGCAGCCGGCGGACAGTCCAGCAGTCCGCGATGACGTGCCCGCCGGGACGGGCATGGGCACCCTGTTACCCACCGGGACCGACAGGGAGGAACCCCCATGGCTGAAGACCGTGATCCGCAGCGCCGTTCGGGCACACCCCAGGACGAGGAGCCTGCGGAGGAGCGGCGCGAGCTGTCCATCGAGGAGCGGCGTGCGCGACGCAGTGCGATGCGGGCCAGTCAGACGTATGCCCGCTTCATCGACCACCTCTGCGAGCGGGGCGGCATGTCTCCGAGCGTCGCCCAGCAGGCGGCCGTCTCCGTGCTCTGCGGCCTGGAGCAGCGCATCCAGGCGGAGGAGTCGCAGGACCTGGAGGCACAACTGCCGCGCAAGCTCACGGAGTTGCTGCACCGCTGTGAGCGCCACGACGCCGAACCCCGTCCGGAGAAGTTCGGCCGCGACGAGCTCCTGAAACAGGTGGGCGAGGACCTGGCGCTGCATCCGGATGCGGTGGAGCCCGTGGTGCGCGCGGTGATGGACGCCGTCCGCCATCAGATCAGCGAAGGTGAGGCGGAGGACGTGAGCGCCCAGCTGCCAGAGGACATCCGCCACCTTTGGCTGCCGACGATGTAAAGCAGGCTGTTAAGGTCTCCGGCACACGCTTGCCGGAGACCGCGCATGGCCCTCGATGATGACTTCAGCGCCGCCCAGAGCCGGGTGAAGACGCTGTCCAAGGCCCCCTCGAACGACACGCTGCTGGAGCTGTACTCCCTCTACAAGCAGGGCACCGAAGGGGACGTGCAGGGCAAGCGCCCCGGCATGCTCGATATCAAGGGCCGCGCGAAGTACGACGCGTGGGCCGGCCGCAAGGGGCTGGCGAAGGACGCCGCGAAGCAGCAGTACGTGGCGCTCGTGGACCGGCTCCTGCGCGGGTAGGACGCGGCCTTCATGCCCCAATGGCTCCGGATGGCGCTGTTCCTCGTGCCCGTCACCGCGCTGCTCGCGGTGGCGCACGTCTACCTGTACCGCCGCCTGGTGCGCGACGTGACGGCGCACAAGGCGCTGCGCCGCGTGGGGATGGGGCTCTTCGCCGGGGGGCTCGTGGGCTCCCTGGGCGCCCGGATGGTGGGCGCGATGTTCTCCTCCGAGGCCGCGTGGTGGACGGGCATCGTGCTGCTGGTGTGGATGGGGCTGGTGCTCTACCTGCTCATGTTCACCCTGGGGCTGGACGTGGTGCGGGCCGTGCTCGCCCGGGTGCGCAAGGCGCCGGAGCCGCCGTCCCCGGAGCGCCGGGCCTTCCTCGCTCGAGGGATGGCCGCGGGCGCCACCGTGGCGGGCGCGACGGTGAGCAGCTTCGGCGCCTGGCGCGCGTTCCATCCGCCGGACGTGCGCGACATCCCGGTGCGGCTGCCCGGTCTGCCCAAGGCGCTGGAGGGCTTCACGCTGGTGCAGCTCACGGACATCCACATCGGCGGCGTGTTGCAGCGCCGCTTCGTGGACGAGCTGGTGGCGCGCGCCAACGCACTCAAGCCGGACCTCATCGCGGTGACGGGCGACCTGGTGGACGGCACGGTGCGGGAGCTGGGCCCGTACGTGGGCGGCTTCGGCGCGCTGAAGGCCCGGCACGGCGCGTACTTCGTCACCGGCAACCACGACTACTACTCCGGCGTGGAGGCGTGGACGGAGTTCGTCCGGGGGCTGGGCATCACCGTGCTGCGCAACCGCACCGTGTCCATCGGGGACGCGGGCGCGTCGTTCGACCTCATCGGCGTGGACGACTGGAGCGCGAGCCGGTTCGGTGAGCCCGGCTATGACCTGGACGCGGCGCTCCAGGGGCGCAGGCCGGACCGTGCGTCGGTGCTGCTGGCGCACCAGCCCTCCAACTTCGAGGTGGTGGCGCAGCGCGGCCTGGGGCTCCAGATTTCAGGCCATACGCACGGCGGGCAGATGTTCCCGGGCACCGTGGTGGGCCACCTCATCTGGGGCGAGCAGAACGCGGGCCTGAGCCGGCTGGCCGAGTCCCACCTCTACGTCAGCCGCGGGTGCGGCTTCGTGGGGCCGCCCATGCGCGTCGCCGCGCCGCCGGAGATCGCCCGCATCATCCTGCTGCCGGGCTGAGAAGCGGTTCACGGCTTGCGGTGGGCGCTGTCCACCAGCAGGCCGTCTTCCTGGAGCAGGGTGGGGGCGGCCCGGGGACGGCCGTACATCAGCCCCGAGGCGATGCGCAGCGCCGCGGCCCACGCGGGCTCGTCGCGCACGAGCACGTCCTCGCCGCCGATGCGGACCAGCATGCCGTCGGGGGCCACCACGGAGAAGCGCAGCGGCCGGCCCAGCGCCACCTGGAGCGCGGCCATGGTCGTCTCGTCCTCCTGGGAGAAGCCGAGGGGGCCCTCCGGGTGGCTGTGGGTGATCTCCACGAGCGTGTCCCGCAGGCTCCAGATGGCCTCCCACCGTGCGCGGGAGTCCGGAAGCGCCACGGGGTCGTCGAAGGAGTCCCCCCAGAGCACCGCGTCCTCCGGTCCGATGAGCAGGCACACCTCGCGCGTCGTCGACATGAAGTTCTTCCTCCGAATGGCCCGTACCGACGTGGGGAACGGGCCCGGTCGGACACGCGCGTTTCAGACGTGCCGGGTGATGACCAGCGCGTCCGTTTCGATGGCCTCCCGGAGCACCGACGGCAGGCTCTCCAGCGTGACCTGGGTGTCCGCGCCCGCCAGGCACACGCCCGCGTCGCGCACGCGCAGCGTCGCGGCCTCCACCACCGTGACGAAGCGCTCGCCCATGAACGCGTAGACGACCTCCAGGAGGCCATCCCCCAGCCGGCGATGGCCAAGCAGCCGCGCCCCGGCCTTGTCGAGCGCACGCTCCACCCACGCACCGGCGTCCGGCTCCGCGCGCCGGTGCCCGTGTCGCCCGTGGCCCCGTCCGTCACGCACGCTCGATGCGCGAGCGGAGGCATCCCGTCGCGCCTCCCGCGTCTCGTGCCCGCGGCCGTCCGCGTCTCGCCAGACTTCCCCTCGCTCTCGCTCCGACATGGCCCGCGCGGCCTCGCGAACGTCCGCGTCCCGCCACGCTTCTCCGCGTTCGCGCCCCCGAACGGTCCGCGCGGTCGCTCGGCCGTTCGAGTCCCGCCAGGCCGTCCGCGCATGCGCCTCCGCGTCCGATGAGGCCTCTCGCACGCCGAACTCCGGGTGCGTCCACTCGCGCGCGCCGACTCCGTGGAGGGCGTCCCAGCGTTCACGCTCACGGCCCGACAACGGCCGGGCGATCTCGCGTCCCTCCGCGTCCCGCCAGACCGCTGGCGACCCGTGCTCAAGGTCTGTCCACGCACGTGACCGCGCATGGGCCTCCGCCTCGCGCCGGGCCTCCTGCTCCGCCTGCATCCGCAGGAAGCGCACGCGCTCCTCCGCCAATGCGCGCAGGCAACGCTCCGCCTCCGCGCGTCCCTCGCGCGCCACGTCGAGCACCCGCGCTCGGGCCTCCACGGGCGCGAACGGGATGCCCATGCCCCGCGACGCTGCCTCCAGCACCGCGAAGCCGAACGCCGCGCGCAGCGACGCGCTCACGCCCCGCGCGTCCCCCAGCGCCCGGTCCTCCTCCAGCGCCCGGCGCGCCGCCTCCTCCGCCTCGCTTTCGAACTCCACGCCCTCGAAGAGCAGCGTGCCGTCATGCCAGCGGCGCGCCGTCACCGGCGACAGGCGCGGCGGCTCCTCCTCCGGCATCAACGATAGGGCCTCCGCCACCGCGCCCTCGCGCACCAGCCGCGTCCCCCAGACATGGCCCCGCACGCGCGGCAGCGCCTCCAGCCCTTCTGGAGACGCCGGCTCTTTCGCGGTGGCCTCGCGGCCCTTCACCTCGAAACGCCACCAGCCCGGGGCGACGGGCAGGGTGACGCGCAGGCGGCGTGAAGGCGCGTCCACGGTCCCGCCGCCGAAATACGGCAGCACCGCCGACTCCACCTTCCCGAGCAGCTTCCGGTAGTCCACGCCCCTGCCTCCTTCTTCACGCCACCTTCAACAGCGGCGTGCTCATCACCCGGTCCACCCAGCCGGACTGGCTGGCCCCCGCCTCGCGCGGCGCGTCCATCAGCGCCTGGAGCACACGCGGCACCTGGTACGGGTCCGCGAACTGCTCCACGTTCACCTCGCTGAAGGGCACGCCCAGTTGCTTCGCGCCCGAGCGCACCGTGTTGCCGCGCGCCCCCGCCACGCTCACCAGCAGCGCCAGGGCCGCCACGCTGTAGCCACACGCGTGGAAGGCCCGGGCGAACTGGTCGCCCGCCTCGCCCGCCTCGTCACCCACCACCATCACCACCAGCTTCGCCTCCGCCGGGATGCGCACCCCGGCGCGGTGCAGCGCGTGCACACCGGCCGCGTGCACCGTGCCGCCAGACGCCTTCAGCCCGGCCAGCATGTGCTGCACCGCCGTGCGGTTCGCTGCCTTGGGCTTGAGCACCGTGCCCATGGTGTCGAACGCCGCCACGTGCAGCTTGTCCATCGGGAAGCCCGCGAGGATGCGCGACAGCGCCTCCTTGGACTGCTCGATGGCGCCCTCCATGGAGCCCGACTTGTCGATGAGGAACATCACCCGCACGTCCGTCTCCGCCGTCGCCTCCGCCACCGCCTTCTTCACCGCGTTGTCGCTCGCCTCCTCCAGCTTGCGACGCACGTCCTCGCTCCGGACGTTCTTCGCGATGTTCAGCGAGCGCTGATCCGTGGCGTTCGCCACCGCCCGCTCCCAGCGCGCCTTCACGGACGGCTCCTGCAGCAGGCCCAGGTCCTCCAGCGTGGGCGTCATCAGCCGCAGGTCGCGGTCCGACAGCGACGGCAGCAGCGTCGCCAGGATGGCGGGCGTGAGGCCCACGTCCTTCGGCAGCCGGCCCACGACCTCCTTGTAGGAGAGCCGCTCCAGTTCAATCCACTCGCAGATCTCCGCCTCGGAGAGGCCGTCGAAGCGCTCGCGCTTCACCAGCGTCAGGCCCTGCAGGCCCACCTGCCGGTGACCCCCGTCCGCCTGCTTCTGCTTCCAGCCGAGCACCTCGAAGAAGCCCTGCGACTGGGGCTTGTAGCCCGCCTTGCGCGCAAGCTTCTTCAGCGTCTCCTTGTAGCCCGCCTTCACCAGGCCCTGGAGCATGGGCAGGTTCGCCTCGCGCGCGGCCAGCCACTTCTGCGCCACGCGCTTCCAGCGGCCCAGCGGCGGCTTGCGCGACGCGGGGTCACCGAAGCCCGCGGCGCGGTTGAGGCGGGCAATCTCCGGCGTCTCCAGCAGCTCCGCCACGCGCAGCACGGCCTTGGGCGTGAGCATCCGCGTGGAGCGGCGCACGTAGTGCAGCACCATGGCCTCGCCGATGGCGCGGTAGTCGTCGTCGTGGAAGGCGACCGCGCCCTCGCCGTCGCGCACGGGCTGGCCCGCGTGCTCCTGCACCAGCATCAGCGCGCAGGTGGCCACCTTCAGGTCGCGCCAGTCCGTCTGCGTCAGCGCGTACGACGCGAAGTGCGCCATCAGCGTGGGGTTGAGGCGGTAGAGCTCCAGGAGCTGGCCGTACAGCTTCACCGCCGCGGGCACGAACAGGCCCGGCGCCACCTTGCGGCCGCGCGCGTGCGCCTTCGCGTCCGCGCTGGCGGCGGCCACCCAGGTGCCGTTCACGTCCAGGCCCGGGCGGTGGTGCCACAGGTGGGCGGAGCCGCCGAGCACCACGTCGAGCAGCCGCTCGGCCGGTCCGCGCTGCGTCTCCGGAAGGGTCGTCTGGGTGCGAGCGGTGGTCATGGCGGTCGTCCCCCTTTCGGGACAAAAGGCATGCCCGGAAGGGCCGCCTGGGTGTGGGGAGGGAAAAAGTGAGCGCCCGAGTGAGGAAGCCGGAAGGCTGAATCCAGAGTTCAGTGCCGGACCGCCGGCGGGCCCCCCGCCTTGCGAGCGGAGGGGTGGAGTCGAACCACGGCGTGTAGGGCCTCTTCGGCCGGGCGCTCGAAAGCGATGCGCCCCTGGACGCCCCCCGGGCCGGAATCCTGACGGCGCGTTTCAAAGGCCTGTTTCCGGGGCCTTGCGGGCCTGCCCGGGCCTCCGCCGAGCCTCTAGGGAGAAGACCCGCCGCGTCATGCGCGGCCCGCGAAAAAAACCTGTCAGGAAATGCCGGGCGCCGGAGTCGGGGGTTCGGGTAACCAGTCGGAGGCTGTTCGCGGATGCAACGTGTTAATTTGCCGCGCCACATCCCCGTAACCCAACCTCCCGGGATGAGGACGTCCCGGGACAGCCTCCAGGGTCCTCCGGTGTACGAGCAGCTCACGGATGAGGAATTGTTCGCGGAGGTGTCCCGCCGCCGCGCCACGGGCGAGGCCGTGGGGACCCCGCTGGGGGCCCTGTGCGCGCGATGGGCGCGCCCGGCCCGCTACGTCATCAGCAGGATTCAGGGCAGCTACGGACGCGGCTCCCCGGCGGACGCCGACGAGCTCTTCCAGGACGCGGTGGGGAAGTTCCTCGACCGCGGCCTGGACCAGTTCCGGGGCGTGTCCGAGCAGATGCCGGGCAGGAGCGCGTCTCCCAAGACGTTCTTCCTGCGCATCGTCAAGCACGTCGCCATCGACTTCTACCGGCGGCACCGGGAGGAGCTGGCGCCCGCGCCGGCCTCGCCCGACGACGTGATGGAGGAGACGCCGTCCGAGGTGGCCCGGGCGGTGGAGGGCGCACGGCGTCGCGAGGAGCGCGCCGAGGCGCAGGAGCTGTACTGGGCCGCCTACGCCAGGCTCCAGCAGGAGCACCCCAAGGAGGCTTCCGCATGGGAGCTGTATCACCACGAGGACGTGGAGGATCACGAGGAATGCGCACGCCGTTTGAACATCAGCGTGGTGAACTCGTACAAGCGCGTCAGCCGCGCCCAGGCATACCTGCGTCTGTACCTGCTGGAGCTGCAGCGGGACGGAATGCCGGAGGACCCGTCGTGATGTCTCGCGGGGCGCTGGATTCCTCCGCCATGCCCGGGATGTCGCGATGAAGGGCGACGCGCTGTCCCGCTACCAGGCCCGGTACGCGCGCCTGGGCGCGGGCCCCCTTCCGGTGGGCGAGCTGTTGGAGCTGGTGGGGGACGTGCTGCGCCGCTCGGACCGGCTCGGCACCGACGGGGTGGAAGAGGCCTTGAAGGGCCTGGGCCGCTCCGAAGTGGAAGCCTGGCTTGGCCAGCAGAAGCCGCAGGCGCTCCAGCCGCTGCTCCTGCGTGCCGCCGAGGAGTCGATGGAGGTGGCGCTGGGCGAGGAGGGCGAGGAGGCGGAGCTGTGGCGCTCTTCCGCGCTGGAAGGACTGGCCGCCCGGGACCGGGCCGCCTCCGCCGCCCGCGCGCTCGCCACCTGGGAGCTGCTGAAGGGCCCGCTGGACGGGGACGCGCTCGCCGCTCGCGAGCGGTTTCTCGGGGCGCTGGGCCACCTGGACACCGCGCTGCGCTCCCGCGCGCGCTGGTTCATCCCGCTCAACGCCGAGCGCCGCGCCGAGCGCGACCTGTTGGACCCCGTGGAGCGTCCCGGCGCGTGGTGGTTCTCCGCGCGGGCCGGCTGCGATGACCTGGTGGCGTCCTGGACGGGCCGCCCCATGAAGGATCCGGAGCACCTGAAGGACTGTGCCAGTTGCCGCGCGGACCGGGCGGACACCGCGGTGGTGGACAGCCCCCCGCGCCGTCACCTCACGGACGACGAGCTGTGGCGGCTGGACTCGGGCGAGATGACCCGCGAGGAGCGCGAGCGCGTGGAGGCCCACACGGCCGGCTGTGGCGAGTGCGCGCAGGCCGTGCTGGCGCTGGAAGAGGGCGACGCCGCCATCGACGAGGCGCTGGAGCTGGAAGAGGACGGAGCGCAGGCCCCGCGCGCGGCGCGTGACTCCCGCGCGGACGTGGCCCGGCGCCCGAGCGCGGCCCGCCTGCCGGAGCACCGCGAGGTGCTGGAGGAGCGGCGCGACTTCCGCGTGGTGCTGGTGCGCGAGCGTCAACGGGTGCGGCTTCTGGTGCAGCCCCTGGGCACGCGCGCCGTGACGGCCGCGGTCTTCCTGTCGCCGGGGCGTCCTTCGCTCAAGCCGACGCAGGGGCCGGAGGGGCTGTCCTTCGACCTGTCCACCGCGCTGGCGACCGGCGCGCACGCGGCCCACCTCACGGTGCAGGCCGGGCAGGAGACGCTGGAGCGCGACTTCGCGTTCTGACGTCCGGCGGTGGAGGAGGGGCAGCGCCCTTCCTTCCACCCACGCTCCGCCCTACCTGGCCTTCGTGGCGGGGCGGTTGCTCCCGGCCGAGTTGTCCGGCTGGGGGGAGCGCACGGGCGCGCTCGGTACCGGCGGAGTGAAGGGGGACGGGTCGCGGCGGAAGGTGTTGGCGAGGAACGACACCACCAGCTGCGTGAGGGGCGGCCGGGTGGCGAGCGCGACGCCGCACACGTCGATGCGGTCCATCTCGTGCACGCCCTCCATCTGCCGGTAGACGTTGCAGCCCTGCTCCGCGGCGGCCTCCCGGTCGCGCAGGAGCTTGCGCTCGAAGACGCCCCAGCGCATGTGCAGCACGTCCGGGCTGAGGCGGATGTCCACGGGCCCGGTGCCCCAGGTGCCCTGGATGCGGGTGGTGGGGCCTCCCGCGTGGACCTTCACGCGCAGCGGGTAGTTGCGGTAGGTGCCGTTCACCTCGATGCCGTGCTCGAAGAGCTCGTCGCCCACGGTGCCCTGCCACAGCTGGCCCTTGCCCTTCACGAGCGGGTTCTCCGTCTGCACGGAGAGGGCGTCGAACCAGTAGTAGCCCACGCGGCCCAGCCGCTCGCCGCCGCTCCAGACGGGGGATGAGGCGGGAATCTCCTCCAGGCCCTGCGGACCGGAGGGCAGGGGCTGCGGGGTGGCGAGCAGGTCCGTCGTCTTCACCGACGCGTCCACCGTCTCGAAGCGCACGCCGCCGAGCCACGCCTGGCCGGTGCCGCTCATGATGAGGCCCGCCATGATGGTGGTGGCCTCCTGCGGGACGTCCAGCACCACGTCGTAGCGCTTGCAGCCGTGGGTGCCCACGAGGGCGCGCGACTGCATGTTGTCGAAGGCGAGCGGCTGCTTGGGGTCCGCGCCCTCCACGCGCATCCACAGCCCCGCCCAGCCCTTCACGTCCTGGTGGCGCACGGCCGCGGAGAAGCGCAGGCGCTTGCCCCGGTAGTCCTGCGCGCTGAAGGCCTGCATGAACGTGCCGAAGCTGTCCGTGGCCTGGGTGCGCGAGCGCAGGAACGCGCTGCGCGTGCCCTCGCACGGAGAGGACGCGTCCACGCCCGCCTCGTAGTGCTGGGGCGCGCTCTCCGTGACGTACCAGCCCTGCGGCAGCTTCGGGCGCGTGGCGCCAGGCGCGGCGGGCAGGGCCCCGGAGGTGGCGGGAGCCGCCGTGGCGTCGGGGCTGGCCGCCGGGGTGGACGGGGTCTGGGCCGCGGCGAGGGGCGCCCAGAGCGCCAGCAGCAGGCCGGGGATGCGGGTTCGCAAGCTCATCACGGAAGTCCTCACAGGGCGGCCGGCCGCGAGTTCAGCGCCACCCGGGGCAGCTCGCTGGACGCGTCGTAGCGGGGGACCTCGCCCTGTCCACCGGGGTGATACACGAGCAGCCCGCGCGCGCTCGCGGACCGGAGGCAGTGCTCCTGCGTGGCCAGGTCCGGGCATGCGACCACGATGTCCCGGGGCCCTTCCTCCACGTCCCGCGCCGCGACGGCCGGCGCTTCCACGGGCGTCACGGGCGGGGTGGCTTCCGTCCCTCCCGGCCGCAGCATCAGGAACACGGAGGCGGCCACCGCGACCAGCGCCGCCGCGGCAGCGGCCGGACGGTGCCAGCGCGCGGGGCGCACCACGACGGCCTCGCGCGGCGTGGCGGCGGCGACCTCGTACAGCTGCTCCTCCAGCAGGGCCTCCTCCTGGAGCAGCCGCGCGCACGGCTCGCACGTGAGCGTGTGGGCCTCCAGCTCCGCCTCGGCTTCGGGCGGCAGCGCGCCCAGCAGGTACTGCTCCGTGCGGTCGCGGGTGAGGTGGGGCGTGGGGCTAGACATGGTTTTCCTCTTCGAGCGCGGTGCGCAGCTTCTTGCGGACCTCGCACAAAATCTGTCGCACGCGCTGGACGGACAGCCCGACGCGGGAGGCGACCTCGGCATGGGGAAGCCCCTGGCCGTCACAGGCCAGGAGGAAGACGTTGCGCGCGCCCGGCGACACCTGCTCCAGCGCGTCGCGCGCCCGGGCCAGCTGCTCCTCCGACAACAGGCGCTTCTCCGCGGACTGCGCGGGGTCCACCGGATGCTGCCGCTCCGGCAGGTCCTCCACCGTGCCGTCCACCGACTCGCGCCGCGTGCGCCGGGCGTCATCCGACGCGAGGAACGCCGCCTGGGTGATGGCCAGGTACGGCAGGCGCAGCTCCGGGAGCAGGCCCCGCTGCTGCTGCTGGATGAGCCGCGCCCACGTCTCCTGCGCCAGCTCCTGGGCCCGGTCCACCCGGATGCCCCGCGCGAGCAGCGACACCACCACCCGGCGCTGGTGCCGCGCGATGAGCGCGTCCCACGCGGCCCGCTCGCCCGCCAGCGCGCGCCGCGACAGGGCCTCCTCGTCCGGCGCCGCCGGACGCGCGACCCTGTCTGTGTCCTGCCGTGACTGGAGGGTCGTCATCCCCAAGCCCTGTACGGCTGCATCCATGCCGTCTTCCCGTTGCGAGCCGCGCTCGTCTCCCGGGGACCATTCCGGCCCCGGGCTGCCAGGAAAACGCGCCTCCAGGCCGGGCATATCGACGGAAAGGGGCAAGGGTGGCCCGGGGTGGGGGAATGTCAGTTGGTGGCGGGGCTCTCGCCGGAGGCCCACGGCTGGGAGGAGACGCGCACGACGCCCTGGCAGCGGGCGCACACCCGGCCTTCCGCGTCCATCAGCTTCGCGGAGGCGAACACGGTGGACGGGCCGCCGTTGTCGATGACGGCCTCCACCCGGAGGTGGTTGCCGGTGGCGGGGCGCTCGAAGCTCATGGACAACTGGACGGTGGCGCAGCGGCGGGTGGGGTCGCGCAGGGCCGGGGTGCAGCCGATGGCGAAGTCGAAGAGGGCGGAGAGCACGCCGCCGTTGACGGCGGAGGCCCCCAGGCCGCCCCGGTGCTGCGCCTGCACCTCCGGGAGCTCCACCACCACCATGCGGCCTTCGGGGAAGGACATCCGGGCGCCGAAGTGGCGCAGGGTGAGGCTCTGGTTGAAGAGTTCCGCGAAGCGGTCGAGCTGGGCCTGGGAGGGGCGGGACGGGGTGTCGGACATGGCTGTGGACCCTGTTTATACCCCACGCTCCTGCCCGTCCCGGGGGCGGACGGCCCGGCGGGCGCCAGGGATGGCGGAAGACCCGGCACCGGCGTGCGAAAGACGTTAGAAGACCGGGTTCTTTCCCCCCGGTGGAAGCCCCCGTGAACGCGCACGAAACCGCCCTCCTCGAAGACCTCAATCCGCCCCAGGCGGAAGCCGTGCTCCACGGCGACGGCCCCCTGCTCGTGCTGTCGGGCGCCGGCAGCGGCAAGACGCGCGTCATCACCCGCCGGGTGGCCCACCTGGTGAAGGTGCGCCGCGTCTTCCCCTGGCGCATCCTGGCCGTCACCTTCACCAACAAGGCCGCGCGCGAGATGCGCGAGCGCCTCACCCAGCTCTTGGGCGCGCAGGCCAACGACCTGGTGGTGAGCACGTTCCACTCGGCCGCGGCCATGATTTTGCGCCGCGAGGCGGAGGCCGTGGGCCTCACGAAGTCCTTCGTCATCTACGACGACGGCGACCAGCTCAACCTGGTGAAGCGCGCCATGCGCGACACGGGCGTGGAGCCGGTGATGCAGCCGCGCGAAATCCTCCACCGCATCGACCAGGAGAAGAACGCCGCGCGGCTGCCGGAGGACATGCACGTGGAGCAGGAGGACATCCGCGGGCAGATCGTCAAGCGCGTGTACGCGGGCTACCAGAAGCTGCTGCGCGCGGCGAACGCGGTGGACTTCGGGGACCTGCTGCTCCTGCTCGTGAAGCTCTTCCGCGACCGGCCGGACGTGCTGGAGCGCTACCGCACGCGCTTCACGCACGTGCTGGTGGACGAGTTCCAGGACACCAACCCCGTGCAGTACGCGTTCCTGCGCCAGATTGCCCCGCCGCCGTCCGCGAACCTGGTGGTGGTGGGTGACGACGACCAGTCCATCTACCGCTGGCGCGGCGCGAACGTGGACAACATCCTCCAGTTCCCCATGCAGTACCCGGGCGCGAAGGTGGTGAAGCTGGAGCAGAACTACCGCTCCGACCAGAACATCCTCACCGCCGCGCACGAGGTCATCTCCAAGAACCCGCGCCGCATGGCGAAGAAGCTCTGGAGCGAACGGCCCAAGGGGGAGAACCTGGAGCTGATGCTCCACCGCGACGAGCGCGCGGAGGCGCAGGAGGTGGCCCGGCGCATCCTGGCCGTCCAGCGCGAGGGCTTCATCAAGTTCTCCAGCATGGCGGTGTTCTACCGGACCAACGCGCAGAGCCGCGTGCTGGAGGAGGCGCTGCGGCTGGCGCGCGTGCCGTACCAGTTGGTGAGCGGACGCAGCTTCTACGACCGCGCGGAGGTCCGTGACGCGTCCGCGTACCTGCGGCTGATGGTGAACCCGCGCTCGGACGCGGACCTCTTGCGCGTGCTCAACGTGCCAGCGCGCGGCATCGGCGACACCACCGAGGAGCGGCTGACGGACTTCGCGAACGAGCAGGGCCTGAGCCTCTACGAAGCCCTGGGCGAGCGCCACCGCATCCCGTCCCTCAACGCCACCGCGCAGAAGCGCCTGGGCGGCTTCCACCAGTTGCTCCAGTCGCTGCACGCCTTCTCGCTGACGGCGAAGGACGCTGCGGGCGCGGTGGACCAGATGCTCAAGGAGTCCAAGCTCGTGGAGTCGCTCGTCGCGGACGGCAGCGACGAGGCGCTCACCCGGGCGGAGAACCTGAAGGAGCTTTTGGGCGCGGCGCAGGAGTTCGACCTGAAGCGCGCGTCGGACATGGTCGCGGCCGCGCAGGCGGTGGAGGCGCGCGAGGAGGAGGCGCCGGAGGGCGTGGACTCCGCGCCGCTCACCGCGGACGTGCCTCCGCTGCAGGCCTTCCTGGAGCAGATCAGCCTGGTGGGCGAGGCGGACGCGGAGGTGAGCGAGGGGCGCGTGGCTTTGATGACGCTGCACGCGGCCAAGGGCCTGGAGTTCGACGCCGTGTTCCTCACCGGCCTGGAGGAGGGCGTCTTCCCGCACTCGCGCGCGCTCAAGAGCGAGGAGCCCGACGGCGGTGAGGAGATGGCCGAGGAGCGCCGGCTCTGCTACGTGGGCTTCACCCGCGCGCGCAAGCGGCTCTTCGTGAGCCTGGCGCAGTGCCGCTCCCTCTTCGGCGAGCTCAAGTACAACCCGCCCAGCCGCTTCCTCGCGGACGTGCCGCAGGCGCTCTTCGGCTTCAAGGAGAACGACCTGCCGCCCCCGCCGCGCGCCGCCGCCATGCCGCAGCGCCGCCGCAACTGGGACGACGACGAGACGGGCCCGCGCGTGGACCGCAGCTATTCCCAGGCGTCGTCCGACATGGACGGCGTGGGCGGTGACGTGCGCGGCATGCGCGTGCGCCACGAACAGTTCGGCTCCGGCCGAATCGTCGCCGCGGAAGGCAGCGGCCCCAACGCCAAGGTCACCGTGGAGTTCGGCGGCAACGTGGGCCTCAAGCGCGTCATCGCGCGCTTCCTGATTCCCGGCTGATCCGGTGCCGGTGGCCGTTTCCAGTATTCGTGTGACGCGGCCGGCTGGCCGGCCGGTGTACGGATTGACTTCCTGACGCTTCCCCATTGGGATGACCTCCAACGAACGGAGGCGCTTCCCCCCATGGCGCGACGTCGACACTGGATGAGTTCCGCGCTGCTCGCGGCCTCCCTGAGTTTCTTGAGTGCCTGCGAAGGCCAGATTTCTGACGCGGCGAATCCACGCAACCCGGGCCCCGGGGGTGGTGGCGGCCCGGGCGGGACGAACAACCCCCCGCCGCTGGTGGAGCAGCCGGCGCGCTCGGTGCGCGTCGCGCGGCTGACGCATGCGCAGTGGCTGAGCAGCGTGAAGGACCTGCTCAAGCTGGACGCGGCGCCCACGGCGCTGGCGCAGACGTTCCGCGCGGATCCGGCCCAGAGCGGCTTCCTCTTCGGCAACGACGCCCGCGCGCTGTCGGTGGACGAGGCGCTGTGGGGTGCGTACCAGCGCGCGGCGGCGGACCTGGCCGGGCAGGTGGCCACGGACGCGACGAAGCTGGGCAAGCTGCTGCCCCCGGGCAGCACCACGGACGAGGCGCGCGCGAAGGCGTTCGTGGAGTCCTTCGGCCTGCGCGCCCTGCGCCGTCCGCTCACCGCGGACGAGGTGGAGGGCTACCTGGCCCTGTACCGCAAGGGGCCGCAGGCGTACCCGACGATGGCCGCGTTCCAGGGCGGCCTGCGGATGGTGCTGGAGGGCTTCCTCCAGTCGCCCCTGTTCCTCTACCGCGTGGAGCGCAGCACGCAGGCGGCGGACGGCAAGGTGCCGCTGGATGCGTTCGAGGTGGCGTCGCGGCTGAGCTACGCGCTCTGGAACTCCATGCCGGACGACGCGCTGTTCGCCGCCGCTCGCGAGGGCCTGCTGTCCCAGCGCGAGGGCGTGGCCGCGGAAGCCCGCCGGATGATGGCGGACCCCCGGGCGCGCGGCGTGGTGGACGCCTACCACCAGGTCGTCTTCGACGTGGCCCGCTATGGGCGCATCCTCCCCAACACCACGCGCTTCCCCAACGTCACCGCGAAGCTGGCGGAGTCCGCGGCGAAGGAGAACGCCCTCTTCGTGGAGGACGTCGTCTTCGGACGCAAGGGCCGCTTCGCGGACCTGCTCACGTCGCGCGACACCTTCGTCAACGACGAGCTGGCGCGCGTCTACGGCCTCACCGGGACGTTCACCGCCAACTTCGTGCCGGTGACACTGGACGGCGCGCAGCGGCGGGGCATCCTCACGCAGGTGGGCTTCCTCGCGTCGCACGCGACGTCGCTGGACCCGGACCCCATCCACCGCGGCGTGTTCCTGTCGGAGCGCCTGCTCTGCCAGAAGATTGGCGCGCCGCCGGCCAACATCCCCGCGCTGCCCGCGCCCAACGGCCGCACCAACCGCGAGGTGGTGACGTCGCACACGGAAGGGCCCGGCACGCTGTGCGCGTCCTGCCATACGACGCTCATCAACCCGCTGGGCTTCCCCTTCGAGAACTTCGACGCCGTGGGCGGCTACCGCACGACGGACAACGGGCACCCGGTGGACGCCTCGGCGTCGCCGGGCATCGGCGGGCAGAAGGTGTCGGTGAACGGCGCGCTGGACCTGGCGGACGCGCTCGCGAACGCGCAAGCGGTGCACGCGTGCTACGCGCGCCACTGGGTGGAGTTCCTGAGCGGGCGCCCCGCGGCGGAAGAGGACGAGGCGCTGGTGCAGCGGCTGGGCAAGCTGTCGCAGGCGGGGCAGCTGCCCATCGTGGACCTGGTCGTCGAGGTCGTGACGGGCGTGGGCTTCGTGAATCGCCACCCGGAGGAGCTGCCGTGAAACTGAGCCGTCGACGCATGTTGCAGGGACTGGGTGGCGTCGTGCTGGGGCTGCCGGTGCTGGAGGGGCTGTTGCCCCGGAAGGCCCAGGCGGCGGAGCCCGGCGCGCTGCCGTACGCCATCTTCCTTCGCCAGGCGGATGGCGTGGCCACCGCGCAGAACACCTCCGAGCTGGGCAGCGAGCCGGAGCGCTTCTGGCCGGAGCCGCTGGGCAACCTCACCACCACGACGCTCGCGGGCAAGTCGCTGGTGGAGCTGGCGGACCACCGCGCGCGCCTGCTGGTGGTGCGCAACGTCAACATGAAGGACTACAACTACGGGGACGGCCACGCCCGGGGCGCGCTCCAGTGCCTCACCGCGCGGGGCCCCGCCGTGGAGGGCGCGGGCGGCAACTCCGAGGCGTCCGGCGAGTCGCTGGACCACCGCATCGGCCGCGAGCTGAACCCGCAGAAGCGCGACTCGCTCTTCCTCTACGCGGGCAGGGCCGGCGGGTGGCTGGGCGGCCCGTGCATCTCCCACCGGGGCAACTCCTCACGCCGGGCCGCGCTGCACGACCCGTGGGTGGCCTACCAGACCATGGTGGGCGGCCCCGGCGGCCTCACGCCGGAGGCGCGCGAGCAGTTGCTGGTGCGCCAGAAGAGCCTCAACGACCTGGTGTCGGGTCAGTTGAAGGCGCTCCAGTCGCGGCCGGAGCTGAGCAGCACGGACCGGCAGCGCCTGGACCTGCACCTGTCCAACGTGCGCGACCTGGAGGTGGCCCTGAGCTGCCGCGCCCGCGTGGACGAGGAGCTGCGGCTGCAGCAGCAGGCGCCCGGCTACAACAGCACGGACGGCGACAAGGTGCTGGCCTCGGTGCGGCTGCACATGGACATCGCGGTGCTGGCGGTGGCGTGCGGCACCACGCGCTCGGTGGCCATCCAGGTGGGTGACGGCAACGACGGCTCCACGCGCTACCGCGACCCGACGACGGGGCAGCTGATGGAGAACTTCCACTACATCTCCCACCGCCGGCTGTCGCACGACGCGAACGGCAGCGTCATCGCCGGGTCGGACCTGCTGCACTCGCGCGTGGACGCGCAGTTCGCGCAGACCTTCAACTACCTGCTGGACCGGCTGGCGGCGTACCAGATGCCGGACGGCAAGAAGCTGGTCGACCAGGGCGTGTCCGTCTGGTTCAACGACCTGGGCAACGGGCCGGCGCACTCGCCGCGCAACGTGCCCTTCATCCTGGCGGGCAGCTGCAACGGCTACTTCAAGCAGGGCGTCGCGGTGACGGCGGCGGGCGGCAACTCCAGCCCCAACCTCAACAAGATGCTCAACACCATCGGCGCCGCGGTGGGCGTGAAGAACGCGGCCGGGGGCCCGCTGGACGACTTCGGCGACCCCTCGCTGCCCAAGGGCCTGCTGACGGAGCTGCTGGCCTGACGCAGCCGTTGACCCGATTCACGCGCGCCCTTCCTCCTTTGTTTTCGAACAGAGGAGGAAGGGATGTTCCCAGCCATTCGCAGGGCCTTCACCGCAGCGCTCGCTTTCGTCTCCCTGCTGTCCGCTGGTCCGGCGGCGGCGCACGGCTCCATGGAAGTTCCCCTGAGCCGCGTCTACGGATGTTTCAAGGAAGGGCCGGAGAGTCCGAAGTCCGCCGCGTGCAAGGCCGCGGTGCAGGCCGGTGGGACGCAGGCGCTCTATGACTGGAACGGCGTCCGGCAGGGCGCCGCCAACGGCCGTCACCGCGAAATCATCCCCGACGGCAAGCTGTGCAGCGCGGCCAATGAGAGCCACAAGGGGCTGGACCTGGCGCGCACGGACTGGCCGTCCACGCTCATCACCCCCGACAGCAGCGGCCGCTTCGAGTTCGTCTTCCACGCCACCGCGGTGCACGCCACGGGCTACTTCCAGCTCTTCGTGACGAAGGAGGGCTACAACCCGGCGCTGCCCCTGAAGTGGTCCGACCTGGAGGCGTCGCCCTTCTGCAACGTCACCAACGTGTCCGCGGTGAACAACCGCTACCGGCTCAGCTGCCCCTTCCCGGCGGCGCGCACGGGCTCGCACGTCGTCTACGCCATCTGGCAGCGCGCGGACAGCCCGGAGGCCTTCTACGCCTGCACGGACGTGAAGTTCAGCAACACGCCGCCCCCGCCGGTGGCGTGGAAGGAGCTGGGCCAGGTGCAGGCGCGCGAGGATTTGCCCAGGGCGAGCAAGGTGACGTTCCGCCTCTTCGACAGCGCGGGCCGCGACGCCGAGTCCCATCCGCTGACGCTCGACGCGGCCACGCCCGCGGCCACGTGGATGTACCGGCTGGCGCAGCAGGTGAACGCGGGCTCCAGCCGCGTGCAGGTGGGCGTGCTGCAGACGACGGGCAGCGTGACGCCGGTGCAGGACGCGCTGGGCAACCGCGTGTACGCGAAGGAGACGGGCTACACGTTCCAGGTGGACATCGAGAAGCCTTCCACCGGCGGCGGTGACGGCGGCACCGGGACGGCGCAGTACAAGTACCCGGCGGGGCTCGACAGCTACACGGCGGGCACGCTGGTGGAGGGCACGGACGGGCTCGTCTACCGCTGCAAGCCCTTCCCGTACTCCGGCTGGTGCAAGGGCGTGGCGTCGTACTACGCGCCGGGCACGGGCATCGCCTGGCAGGACGCGTGGGAGCGCGTGCCGTAGCCCTCCCGCTCAGGGCGGGGTCGCCTCCACGGTGAAGGCCACCTCGCCCCGGGGCGGAATCTGGATCCGCCTGGCAGGGAAGTGCTGCTTCGACTCGGGGTCGATGGGGCGGGCATCCAGGAAGTACTCGCCCGGTTCGATGCCCCGGGAGAGGACGGTGCCCTCCGGGGCGTACTCCTGGAAGGGATAGCTCACCAGACCCTCCGCGTACCGCAGCCGGATGAGGGCGGGCAGGGGCTTGCCGTCCTTGTCCTGGGCGGTGAAGCGCACCTTCGCGGCCAGGTCCAGGGGCACGGTGAGCGTGTCCAGGCGGGACGTCACCTCGTGTTGGAACGGCCGCGTGCCGCGGGCCTTGAGCTCCAGGACGAAGGGCGGGGGCGGAAGCTGCGTCAGCGTGTAGCCGTCATCCTCGGGGGCGAGGCGCCGGGGCCGCACCATCGCGCGGGCGATGTCTGAGTCCGCGGGGTTCATCAGCTTCGCGTAGAGGAACCCCACGTCGGAGAGGACGGCGCCCGTCTCCGCGTCCTGGAGGGCGAGCCGCAGCGTCCAGCCCGGGTCCAGCGTCAGCACGCCCAGGTCCATGTCCACGCCCTCCGTCAGGGTCACGTCACGGATCAGGGGCGCGAAGCCGGAGGCCCTCACCGTGAGCGTCGCCGGCCCCGAGCCCTTGAAGGGAAGGTCGAAGACGCCGTCCGGCCATTCACCGGGCTGCTCCTGACCCAGGAGGCCTCGGCCATGCACCGTGAAGGAGGTGACGGCCTCGCCCCTGGAGCCCACGACGCGGCCCCGGATGCGTCCATCGCGCTCCAGCACGAGCCGGAGCGGCGCCTCGCCGGAGTCCACCCACAGGCCGCCCTGCTCCGTGAAGGGCTCGCCTCCCTGCGAGCGCTCGGGGCGGAAGGAATGGCCCGGGAGGGAGGCCCACAGCGCATAGCGGGGCGCCACGAGCCCGCGCAAGGTGAAGCGTCCGTCCGGGCCCGTGCGGAGGCCGGCGGGACCGTCCTCGCCCGAGCCTCCGCGCCACTGCGAATCATCCTCGTCGGGGAGCGCCGCGGTGATCATGACGTCCGCGAGCGGCTGGCCCGTGCCATCCACCGCGATGCCGGAGCGCTGGCGGCCTGCTTCCAGGCGAAGGGACACGTCCTGGTGCTCGCGCGCCTGGAACGCGATGGGCTGGGACACCGAGGCGTCGATCAGGTCTCCCCGGATGACGGCCCCCAGGAGGTACTTGCCCGGGGCAATCCCTTGCAACTGGAAGCGGCCCTGCTCATCCGTCATGCCCTGCCGCGGCTCCTCGTACAGCGAGGAGTCCTCCGTGTCCTCGCTGTCCTCCAACAACGTCACGGTCGCGCCGCGCAGCGGCAGCCCCCGTGGGTCGGTGACGGTGCCGGAGACGGAGGCGCCCCGGTCCAGCACCACCACGACGTCCTTCGAGGGGACGCTCACGTCGATGGAGAGGCTTTGGAAGGAAGGATCCTCCACGAGCAACTGCGCCTTCCCCCCGCGCTGGGCGTCCAGGACGAAGCGCCCCGTGGCGTCGGAGCGCTGGGAGTCGCGGGAGACGAGATCGTCCCAGGCGCCCAGGTTGCCGGAGAGCTCCAGGTGGATGCCCTCGAGCGGAGCGCCCGACGTGTCGACGACGCGGCCCTCCACGCTCTTCGCTCGCCGGAGCATGAAGTCCAGCGGCGCCATGCCCCGCAGGAGCTTCTGGGCCGTGACCTCCAGGTCGAGGTGATGCGACGCGAGGATCCGGAAGGTGTGCGGCCCGGACCGCGTGGGCCCCATCCGGTAGCGGCCCGCGCTGTCCGTCGCGGTGTCCGCTTCGGCGGCGAGGGGACCGCCGTCCTCTCGGTAGGTCTGCACGCGAGCGTTCGGGATGGGCTGCCCCGTGTCGTCGCGCACCGTGCCTTCCAGGAACACGCCCTGCTGGAGCCGCAGCTCCACGTGCTCCAGGGGCGGCGTCACGTCCAGCGTGGCGAACGCGCCTCCGGATTCAGCGTTGAGCTGGTGGGCGACCGCGGGCGCGGTGAACCGGAAGCATCCCGCGTCATCCGTCGTGGTGCGCTGGGTGGAGGCCGTCGCGGTGCTTCCCTCGAGGAGGACCTGGACGCCCGGCGCCGGAGTGCCTTCCGCTGAAAGGACCTGGCCCGCGATGGGGAGCGTGCGCGCGAGCACCACGGCTGCAAGGTCCGCCGGTGAGTCCAGCTCCGGCTTGAACCACGAGGACCCGCCGTCCGCGGTGACGAAGGCGGCGTAGCTGCCCTGGGGCAGGGGCCCCGCGACGAAGTGGCCTTCGGCATCCGTGGTCGCGTCGAAGAAGCGCGTGTGCCAGCGGGAGACGAGCGTCACCCGCGCATCGGGAATGGGCGTCCGGTCCGTGGCGGTGACGCGTCCCTGGAAGAGGACGCCCTGCTCCAGCGTCAGCTCCACGTCGTCCGAGCCCACGGGCACGCCGCCCTGCGACACCGCACCCGTGTCGCCCAGCGCCCAGAGCGTGACGCTGCCCTCGGGCAGGCCGTCGAGCACGAAGCGGCCTTCCGCGTCCGTGGCCGCCTCCGCGAACACCGGCGCCTCACCGTCGCGGGCCTCCACGGCTTCGCCCAGCATGTGCTCGGAGTCGAAGCTGCATCGGCCCGTCTTGAGGAGCGGCGCCTGTGCGTCCTGCGGGCCGGAAGGGGAGGGGCAGGGCCGCTCCGACAGCGTGAGCCCCGGCTCCACGCGGGATGCGGAGACGCGCACGCCCACGGCCGCGCCGTGGGTCCCCAGCACGCGGCCGGTGATTCGCGCGGTGCCCACGGGACGCGGTGGGGTCGTGAGCTGGGAGACGCGGGGCTTCGGCGTCACGGTGGACGCGGAGGCGGGCGAAGGCGCGTCCGTCGCGGACGACGCGGGCCGGGCGTTCCACAGGAGGAACGCGAGGAGCGCGACGACTGCGAGCGCGCCTCCTCCCAGCCAGGGCTTCAGTCCTCCACGTCTCGCGTTCCCCATTCGCGGCAGGATAGCGGGACCCTGTGTCGTGCGTCAGCGCGCGAGGGGAACCCAGGCGGGCCGCACGTCGCGGGACAGCGTGCCTTCTGCGGGCACGTCCAGCTCCTCGCGGTGGACCCGGTTCCGGTCGCGGTTGCTCGCGATGACGGTGTAGTGGCCGGAGGGAACGCGGCGGAACGTGACGGACGTGCCGGTCCATTCCTCCAGGGGATGTTGCTGGAGGCCCAGGTGGACGAAGTCCCCGGCGCTGCCGGGCGCGGACGGCTGGCCGGGCAGGAGGAACACGCGGTCGACGTCCTCCGGCAACCGGAGCGTGACGGTGGCGCCGGTGCCCAGCGCGTCGAAGTCGAGTGTGACGTCGCCGCCGGGCGGGATCCGCACGCCGCAGGCAGGGAAGCGGGTGCCGTCCGCCGCGTCCTCCGCCCAGGCATTCACCGTGTAGAGCCCGGGAGGCAGGGTGCTCAACGTGAAGTCGCCCGGACCGACGTCCATGTGCTGCGTCACCCCGTCCGAGCGCGTGAAGGTGAGCCGGGCCCTGAGCGGCTGGCCCTGCGCGTCGCGGACGTGCCCCTTCACCCGGGCGCCCGTGTCGAGCGGGAGGGTGATGCTCTCTTCCTCCGCGCCCACCCTCGCGCGAGACGGCAGGTGGAACTGGGTGTCCACCTCGAGCGTGAACGCGCTCAGCGGCATGTGCTCCAGCAGCAGCGAGCCATCCTTGCGAGGCCCCGTCCGGACCGGAGGCAGGAAGGGCGGCCCGTCCGCGAAGCCTTCGCCGTGGACCTGATAGCCGAGGGCCGCCGTCACCTCACGCCCCGCGCTGTCGCGCATGCGCCCGTTGTACGGCGCGCCCGTGGAGGACTCGCGCAGCAGCACCCGCACGGTCCGCCCTCTCGTCAGCGTGATGGTGCCCAGGTCCACGTCGTTCTCGCCGTCCGGCGTGGCGGTGCGGTCCACCTGCGCGAAGCCCTGGGCGCGCACCAGGAACCGCTGGGGACCGGTGGCGTCGAACATGCGCCGGTCGAAGCGCCCGTCCCGGTTCGAGTACCGGGTCCCGTTCACTTCGAAGAACTCCAGCGCCGAGCCGTCTTCCGCCACCACCCGGCCCCGCACGTGCGGGATGCGCCGCAGCACCAGCCGGACCTCCGCCGTATCGCGGTCCACCACGGCGGTCTCGGTTTCGTTCTCGCCAGGGCGCACGCCCCGCGAGGCCGAGGCATCGAGGACATGCTCGGACAGCTTCACGGTGATCAGGTGGCGGGTCGCGCCCAGCGAGCGCAGGGTGAAGTGGCCTCCGGCATCCGTGCGGACGCCTTCGGGGAACACGCCCGTGGTGGGAGACTCGCCGCGGTAGCGGGGCCGGTCCGCGTCCAGGACCTGCGCGCGGAGGGTGACACCGGGCAGTGGCAGTCCCTGAGGCGTCACGACGACGCCCCGCAGGGTCCGGCCTTCCTCAAGACGTAGCGTGAGGGATGAGGCCTCCGCCTGGACCTCCAGGGGTTGGGAGGCATGCACGTCCACGTCGCGTCGCTGGACCCGCGCTTCCGCCACGTAGTGCCCCGGGGCCACACCCTGGAGCGTGGCCTGTCCCCGGGCATCGGTGTCCGCGACATGGTCGGCCTCGCCGCGCGCATCGCGCTTCCAGAGGGTCACCTGCGCGCCGCGCACCGGGGCTCCCACCGCGCTCAGGACCGTGACGGTCACCTCGACACCCTGGCGCAGCACCATCCGCACGTGCTCCGACGGAAGCTCCACGGGAAGGCGCTGCGGGATGAAGATCGCGGCGTCGACGTCCAGCCACGCGGGGCCTGCTTCCGCCGAGTCCAGGGTGAAGCGCCCGGCTGCGTCCGTCACGGTCTGATCCGTGACGACCTCTTGCTTGGAGGGTGACACCGGGCCCGGATGGAGCCGGACCGTGCGGCCCGCGAGCGGCTGGCCCGCTTCGTCAATGAGGATGCCCTCCACGGAGACCGCGTGCGGCAGGGTGAAGTCGAGTTCCTCCTCGACCCCACCGAGTTCCTGGTACTCCGGCTCCACGTCGACATGGTGCGCGGCTCGGGCCGCCATGAAGTGCGGCAGCCGGAACAGGGGGCCCAGCCGGTAGTGGCCTCGCGCATCCGTGACGGTCTGTCCGCGTGGGGAAGGCGCGTTCGCATCATGGAGATCCGCGTCGACTCGAGCCCCCGGAATCGGGCTGCCGTTTTCATTGCTGACGGTGCCCTGGATAAACATGCCGGGCCCGAGCGTGAGGACCAGGTCCTCGCGAGGCTCCGTCTCGGCGTAGGCGAAGCCGTCATGCGCCGGTGTCTCCACGAAGAGCTGGCCGGGTGCGCCTTCGACGGACCGGAAGGCGAAGCGTCCTTGAGCATCCGTGAGCGCGGTGCGCGACTCGGGCGTGAAGCTGGGCGTGTACAGCCGGACGGAGACGCCGGGCGCGGGGGCTCCCTTCTGCGTCAGCACCGTGCCCGAGTACCTCGCGGGGCGGTCCAGGATGAAGGTGGCCTCCTCCATCGGATCCGCCCGCATGCGCAGCATGGGGCTGAGGCCCACGACCGTGACGAGGATGCCGTAGTCGGCCGGTGGCACGGGCCCGATGCGGAAGCGTCCGTCCGTGCCGCTGGTCGCGGGGAAGAATCGCGTGTGTTCGTGGGAGAAGACGGTGACGCGCGCACCCGCGACAGGCGCTCTTCCTGGGGGCTCGTTCGTGACGATGCCGTCGAAGAAGAGGCCTTCGTCGAGCTGCAGGACCACACCCTCGAGGCCCGTCGGCACATCTGGCCGCATCGCGACGCGCTGGCCGTGGGTGGCGTGGAGCCAGACCGTTCCTTCAGGAGGAAGCCCGTCCAGGACGAAGGTGCCATCCTCCGCGCTGGTGGTCTCCGCGACGGTGGGGGCTTCTCCCTCGCGCTGATCCACCGCCTCCACCCGTTCATCGAAGGCCTCGTCCCAGCACTGCATCAGCCGGAGCGGAGGCTCACCCGTGTCGGAAGGAGGGCAGGAGCGCTCCGACAGCGTGACCTCCGGCTCCACGCGCGAAGCGGAAACGCGCACGCCCGCGACAGGACCCCGGGCATCCCGCACGACGCCGGTGATGCGCGGCCCCCTGGCGGAGTGGGACGAAGCCTGCCCGGCACCGAAGCGGGAGAAGAACCCAGAGGCGGTAGAGCCCCGGGCCGAGGAGTTAGAAGCGCTCCCATCTCCACGCAGGACGAAGAAGGCCACGAGCAGCAGTCCAGCGACGACCACGACCGCGAACCCGGCTGCCCGATTTCCCCTGCGCATGCGCCGCGTCTCCCGGAGTGCGAAGGCGCAGGATAGCCGCTAGCGGGAGGGGTCGGGCAGCCGCACCGTGACGGTCTCCTGGTTCGCTTCGACGGTCACCTCCTGGACGATCATGCTCTGGGCCCTCCGGACGGAGAGGCTGATGCGGGCGCGGGGCAGCCCGTCCATGTCCGTGCCTCCTTCCTCATCCAGGGTCCCCTCGAAGGGGGAAGGGAGACGGATGCGGTCGGAAGCAGGAGGCTCGTTGTGGGCGGCGATGACCACGTCCACTCCGGCGAGTGGCGCGCGGGTCCTCTCATCCTGGACGAGGACGCGCACCGTGCGGCCGCGGGCCATCCGCAGAACCCCCAGGTCGACGTCCTGGCCCGGGCTCGCGTTGAAGTCGTGCCAGAGGTCCAGGAAGCCCTTCGCGCTCACGACGAGGCGTTGGTACCCATCCACTGGCAGGGGAAGGTCGAAGGTCCCATCCGGAAAATGGGCGGAGGGGCCCCACAACCCGACCGAGCAGGGCAGGGGAGCCCCCTCTTCGCTCACGACCTGTCCCCGCAGCCGGGGCCTCCGTTCCAGGACCAGTTGGAGGTCCTCCTCGCCCGTCGTGACAAGCAGTGTTTCGAGGTCGGGCGTTCCGCCCCGGGAGCGCGCGGGCGCGAACCCATGGCTGTCCTTCCTCGCGATGAGTTGATGGCGCGGCGCGGTCAGGTGCTTGAGGATGAAGTGGCCATCCGCTCCGGACAGCACGCCGTCCCCGGCAGGGAAGCGGCAGCTGGGGCCCGTGGTCCGCCACGCGGAGAGGTCCTCCAGGGTGGGGCAGGCCTGGACCCGGACGCCGGCCACGGGTTGTCCCTCGGTGTCGATGGTCCTCCCCTGGATCGTGCGCCCCTCCTCGAAGCGCAGCGTCACGCGCGCCTGTGTCCGCTCCTCCAGGTCCACGGTCTGGGACACCGCGTGCTGGATGCCCGGCCTCTGGACGTGGGCCTCCACCACGTAGTGGCCCGCCTTCAGTCCCTGGAATGAGAAGGCCCCCGCCTTGTCCGGGGACGTGGTGCGGGGAGTTTCGCTCCGGGACGCGGTGTCCCAGAGCTGGAGGTCCACGAGGCGCATGGGCTGACCCTTCGCATCCACGACCGTGCCGGACACGGAGGCCCCCCGCTCCAGCACCACGCGGATGCCTGCTGACGGAATCACCACCGCCTGCTTCACGGCGCGGAAGCCCGGAGCGTCGATGAGAATGTGACTCGCGCCTCCCTCCTCACCGTCCACGACGAAGCGGCCCGCGTCGTCGGACCGGACGGCATCGAGGTCGGAGCGGAAGTACCCCGTGGCCTTGGGGGCACCCTGGCTCCGTTCGAGCTTAACCTCGATTCCCGGCAGGGGCGTGCCTTCGGTGTCGACCACGAGCCCTTCCACCGATGGGGCCCGCCGCAGGGTGAAGTCCCAGGGGCCTGCATGGGGCATGGACAGCTCGATGTCCTCCAGGGCATCGAGAAGGTGCTCACCCCGCAGCCTGACCCGCGTGCCGGACTTGAGCAGCGGCCCCACCCGGTAACGGCCCGCTTCATCCGTGACGGCCGTGGGGGAGGTGCGGTCTCCCTGGCCCTGGCCCTGGAAGTCCAGGTGCACGCCCTTCAGGGGCGTGCCCTGTTCGTCCCTCACGGTGCCCTCCATGAACAGGACGGGCTTCATCCGGAGGGCCACGGAATCGGGCGGTATGGCCAGGGTCGCGCCGAAGGCAGTCTCGTCCTCGGAGCGAGCCCAGAGTTCGTACTCAGTCTGGGGAACCGCGTCGAAGACGAACCTTCCCCGTCCATCGCTCCGAGTGGTCCGCGTGTCGTCGGAGTCCACCTGGGAGACCAGGTGGACGTTCACTCCGCTCGCGGGGCGGCCCTCGGAGGTCAGCACCACGCCCTCCAGCCGGAGCTGTGGCTGAAGGTAGAGCATCACGTCCACGTTCGCGTCGAGCCAGACTTCCTCACGGCGGGCCGTGGTCACCCAGCCCTTGGCGCTCGCGACCTTCAGGTAGCGGCCCGGCGGCAGCGGCCCGACGCGGAATCGCCCCCGGGCATCGGCGAGCGCATCGAAGTAGCGGGACCCGGCCTCGTGGACCACCGTCACGAGCGCTCCTGGAATGGGAACGAGCCGGTACTGCTCCACCACCATGCCGGAGATGAAGACCCCCTCCTCCAGCGTCAACGTCACGCCGTCGCTGCCCGCCTGGACATCCGGCTGCACCGTCGCGCCCGTGTCCCCAATCGCCCAGAGGGAGAATGCGCCCGGCGGCAGTCCCTCGAGGGCGAAGCTGCCATCCGCCGCCGTCGCTGTCCGCGCGAACTCGGGCGCTGCGCCCTCGCGGGTTTCCACGAGCCGCACGGACTCCTGTTCCAGGTAGGAGGGGTCCGCTTGTCGCAGCATCCATGCGTCGGACTGCATGGCCAGCGGATCCTCGGGGAAGAGACGCGCCGACAGTGTGTCCGCGTCCACCCGAGATGCCGAGACCTGCACGCCCGCGACCGGACCGCGTGCATCCCGCACGACGCCCGTGATGCGCAGCGAGCTCTCCGCGTTCGTCGCGAGCTGCTTCGTGAAGCGCGTTCCCGAAGGGCCCGTGTCCGTGGCGCGGAAGTGCTCATTCGACGAAGGCGCGTGAGCGCGAGGAGCCCGGGAGGACACCACGGCCATGCCCAGTCCGAGGACGAGTACGGCTGCCCACCACCACGTCCTCGCGCGCATGCGAGGTCAGGATAGCAGCGTGCGTCAGGGCGTGGCGAAGCCCACCGCGTGCGCTTCCACGCCTTCGGGCGGTGGCTCCTGGCGGAACGCGACCCAGGCCTCCCGCTGGGAGTGGCGAGGCACGTACGCCAGCACGAACTCCACCTCCTCGCCCGGCTCGCGGCCGCCGCGCAGGGACACGCGGACGTGGACCTCCTCGGCCGCCGTGTCGCCGTGGTTCGTCACCGTGACGGGCACCCGCCACTCCTTCGCGTTCGAGGCCGCCACTGGCGTGCCCACCTTCACGACGAGGTCCGGCGGGCCGCTGCCCGTGTTCCACGCGTCCACGGACAGGTAGCCCAGCACCAGCGCCACGAGCACGCAGCTCGACACGAAGACAACGCCCTCCAGCCAGTTCCAGTGCATCCTCATGATTGGATGAGCAGTCTCCCCGCAGAGGCCCCCAGCGTCGACGCCAGGCCCAGCACCACCACCTGGGCCAGGCAGACGCTCAGGCCGTTGCCGTTGAACCGGCCGAAGAACCACAACACGAACACGCTCGAAAGCAGCGCGATGGCATACGTGACGAACGTGCCGGCCAGCACATCCCGGCGCAGTCGGCGGCGAGTGAATCGGTGCGCGCGGGTGAAGTCGCTCTGGAAGAGGATGAGCCCGCCCAGCAGCAGCGACAGCACGGCGAGTCCCAGCAGGCACCAGGGCTGCGTCTCCACGGCGATCATCACGATCTCCTCCGTGGGCGCCACGTTGGCGGCGAACAGCACCGCGCCGCAGAACGAAATGACCAGCTGCCCGGGGACATGATCCGCGGACTCCAGCCGCTTCTTGTCCTCCGCCTCGTTCTCCTCGCGGTGCTGACCGCCCAGCTGCGCGGTGCCCACCGACACGCCGATGGCCACCGTGCCGGCCTCCACCACGACCATGCCCACCGCTTCCTGCAGTGACGTGCCCTGGCCGATGCGGCCAATGAGCACGAGCACGGCCACGGACACGAGCAGTCCCAGCCCCAGCTCCTCCAGGGAGTCCGTGAAGACGTCGAACCAGTACACGTCCCTGCGGAAACCGCCGTAGCGGTTGTACCCGAGCAGCAGCACGTACGTGGCCACCAGGTAGCCCAACACGCTGCCTGGGTGGGACGTGAAGCCCGCCCACCACACCTCCATCGTGTAGAGCAGCGGCAGGCTGAAGAGCAGGCCGCCCGCGATGCCCCGGCCGTATTCGCGCAGGGAGTCCGCCACCGGTCGTCGGCGGGCCGCTTCGGATGGGAGGGCGTCGGCCATGACAGGCCAGAGTCTAGGTTCGCTTCGCCGCGAGGGAAGCCTCCCGAGCACGAAATGCCGCCCGCGAACCCGCTGGACACCGGACACTCCCCATAGCGCCCGGGGACGGGCGTTCATCCGGCGTGGCTATAGTCGCCGCCGCCCATGACCGAGCGTCCCGCCCAATACATCCTCACGCTGTCGTGCCCGGATCAGCGCGGCATCGTCCATGCTGTCTCCGGCTGGCTCGCCGAGCACGGCTGCAACATCCTCGACAGCGCGCAGTACGGCGACCCGCAGACGCGGCTGTTCTTCATGCGCGTGCACTTCGCGGATGAAGAGGGGAAGGTCGAGTCCGCGGCGTTGCGCGACGCCTTCGGGGTGCTCGCGCAGCGCTTCTCCATGGACTGGCGCCTGCATGACGCGGCGGAGAAGCCGCGGGTGTTGCTGATGGTCTCGAAGATTGGCCACTGCCTGAACGACCTGCTGTATCGCTACCGCAGTGGAATCCTGCCGGTGGAGATCCCGGCCATCGTGTCCAACCACCGGGACTTCTACCAACTGGCCGCATCCCACGACATCCCGTTCCACCACCTGCCGGTGACGGTGGAGAACAAGGCACGGCAGGAAGCGCGCCTGCTGGAGTTGGTGCGCGAGCAGCGCGTGGACCTGGTGGTGCTCGCCCGGTACATGCAGATCCTCTCCCCGGAGACGTGCGATGCGCTGCGAGGGCGGCTCATCAACATCCACCACTCGTTCCTGCCCAGCTTCAAGGGCGCGAGGCCGTACCAGCAGGCGTACGACCGGGGCGTGAAGCTGATCGGCGCGACGGCCCACTTCGTCACGGGCGACCTGGACGAAGGACCCATCATCGAACAGGACGTGGAGCGAGTGGACCACACACTGTCGCCCGAGGCCCTGACGGCCATAGGGCGCGACGTGGAGAACGTCGTGCTGGGCCGAGCCGTGACGTGGTTCGTGCAGCACCGCATCCTGCTCAACGGTCACAAGACCGTCGTGTTCCGCTGAGCAGCGCAGGTCGCCAGATGCGCATGACCAGACCCCGTGCCCCAAATGACTCCGCGAAGACGCGAGTGACACGGAGCGCAGCATCGGGACGCGGCGGTGGGCATGCGTGGATGCCAGGGTAGGGCTCCGGGAAGAGGCGGCCGCCGGGAGCGCTTCACGCAAACCTGTCCGACTGTCAGACAGGTTTGTGCCGCAAGGCACCCTGGTGGGCCCCGGCTGGCCGGAAGCGCTTTGCGCAAACCTGTCCGACAGTCGGACAGGTTCTTGACGCATGGCCCCCGGGGCCGCGCTGGTTCGAACAGGTGACGAGGACGGTGGGCCCGCGAGTCCATGTCAGACCCCTCTGGTTGGATGCGCGTGGCGTGGGCGAGGAGGAGGACGGTGATGGAGCGGGTGGGACGCGTGGCGTACGTAGAGGAGCAACTCGAGCGCTACATTTCGCTGGGGATGCTGCCGCGGGGGCAGTTCGCCTCGGAAGAGAAGCTGGCGGGTGAATTCAACTGCTGCCGGGGCACCGTGCGTGAGGCGTTCCGGAGACTGGCGGCGCGAGGCCTGGTGGTGAAGCACCCCGGTCGCAAGACGCGCGCGGTGGCACTGGATGAGTCGCTGACGCTGGAGAACCTGGGCCTGGCGCTGCATCACCGGCACACCGAGGAGGGCCGGCGGCTTTTTGAGGGCTTCTTCAGCCTCAAGCGTCAGGTGCTGGTGGAGCTGCTGGCCGACTGCTGCACGAAGGCCTCCGCGTCGCAGGTGGACCAGTTGGAGTCCGTCTGTTACGCGCTCTCGGACGCGGCGCGCTGGCACCCCGGAGAGCGCTGCGCGGAGCTGGAATTCGAGTTGCTGCGGCTGGCGGCCCACACGGCTTCACGTCCCGGGCACATGCTCCTCGTCCAGTCGCTGCAACGGGCCATGAGGGGCAACGCGGCCCGGCTGCTGTCCTTCATGGGGGGCGAGTCGCTGAGTGCATGGGCCAGGTGCGCGATGCACGCACTGAACGAGCGGGATGTGCGAACGCTTCAGCACCAACTGCCGGCGCTGCTGGAGGCGTGCGATGAGGGCTTGCTGGACGCTTTCGCTCCTGTCCCTCGGGAGCGGGCGGCGCCTGACGACTCCCGCGCTGAGGAGCGCCTCTGCGAAGCCACCGCGTCAGATACCGGCCCTTGCGTGGAGGTTCGTGACAACGATGACTCCGCGTCAGCCGCCAGGGAGCACGATGCTCATGCGTCACCTCCTTGCGTTGAGGTGCGGAGCCTCAGCGTCCCTGAGCCAACTCTCCATCAAGACGCTGCGTCGGACGCGCGCCTCGTCGTGGAGGAGCGTGGTTTCGACCGCCTGGAGTCAGCCGCCAATGACAGCTCAGCACCTGCGCTCGCGCTCTGCCGCCATGGGCAGGACTTTTCCGTGGCGTCCGACTCCGCAGGGCTGATGTCTCCATCCGTCCCGGGGCTTGCACCTGGCTCGGTCGGTGGAGCGTGCACCGAGGGAGGCGTGGCGAGCGCGGTCCTTGGAAGCCTGTCCATCAGTCCAACTGGTTGGGTCGCTTCGTCTCTGGAGGGTGGACGCAAACCCGAAGCTCCACCTGCCGGTTCCAGCGGGCATGCCTGTGTGACTGAGCACATGGATGGCGGCCCGGTTCACGGCAGCCTGGGGCCGCTGGGCCGGTGGGCTGTGCGCCTCTGGCACTTCGTCACTCGATTCCTGGGGCTCCCTGCTTCGTGAACGGCGACGTCCGTTCATGTCCCTTGTCGTTCATGAAGATGCTGCTCGCCTCTCGGATGGGTCAACGGGCGTCTCGCTCACTGATCAACCCGCGGGGCACGCGGCGCCCGCGTTGAGCACGTCCGCGTCGTGGTGCACCTGTATCGCTCCGGACGCCTCCAGGTGGCGCACGAACAGGGAGCCGAAGACCTCCGCGTTGCCGCTCAGGTTGAGCTGGGCCTGTGGCGCGTAGAGGTTTCCGGCGAGCGTGCTGCCCGCGGAGATGTCCAAGGGCTGCGTGCCCGCGACGTAGACGCGCACCCGCGAGGGTAGGGCGGCTGAGCCCAGCGTGAGCTGGCCGGACACGATGAAGCCGCCCGCGAGGAAGAGATCCAGCTCACCCGGAGGCTGCACGTCCACGGTGAGCGCTTCGACCAAGTCCACACCGCCGGGGATGAACAGCGCGGTGCGGCCCCGGATGCGCAGCGTGGCGTGGCCGGGCCCCGCGATGCGGGTCAGCAGGAAGCGGCCGCAGGGCAGTTCCAGCACGCGCTCGCCGGTGACGCCTTCCAGCGTCGCCGGGTCCAGATCGATGGCCGCGTTGTCATTGTCCACGGAGTGGTGGGCGATGAGCGCGGCCGGGTCGAAGCGGGAGCCGTTGGCGCAGTCGCAGGGCGTGACCGGGGGCACGGGCTCTCGGCGCAGCTCCGACGCCCGGGCTGGCCCGGGGGAGAACTCCGGAGGAACCGTGAGCACGCCACCCACGGTGAGGGCGGCGAGCGCTACGCCTCCATTCACCCTCGCGTCGCCGGCCACGGTGGCGGACGTGCCCGGACCGGAGAGGGGACCGTTGCTGTGCAGGCTTCCGCCCACCGTGAGCGGGCGGCTGAGCTGGACTCCTCCCACCTGGAGCGAGCCGCCCACCGTGACGCGGTCGTTCGCGGACAGACTGCCATTCACTCCCACGTCGCCGCCCGTGCCCCCGGGTGCGTACGGGCCCACGGAGCTTCGGAATGCATCCACGGAGAAAGGGGCGCTGAGGGACAGGCCTTCACAGGAGCATGCCGCGCGGCGGAACAACGTCTCCGCCAGTTGGCCGCTGCACAGCAGAGGCACTGATGCCGGATCTCCCAGCAGGAGTGGCGGTCCGCTGTCCGCGCAGTGCTCGGCCCATGCATCCGGGATGTCGCTCCCCCCGTCAGGCGAGTGCAGCGTGGCCACCGGGTCGTTCACCGTGCACGCGGTGCCCAACATCGCTGCCCATGGAATGAATCGCGTGATGCGGAGTCTCATGGGGCTGTCACCTCGCCGCGCCATGTGTGCCACGCCCATGACGGGCAATCGCCACATCGCTGGGTGAAGGCAGGCCGCGCTCCGAATGCCCCAGGCCCCAGCTATTCGTGTGATCCGCCTCCCGACCGACGTCGCCGCAACCTGGTTGCTTTTGACACCGGTGTTCGTTGCTCGGCGGCAGTGGTTGCGTCCAGCCACGGCGGGTGGCGCGGTTCTTCAAACCTGTCCGACTGTCGGACAGGTTCGTGCGGTGCGCGCCGGGGGCTTCTTGCTCATCCATGGCGAGGACCTTCATGGCCGAAGGCCTGGGCACATCGTGTGCCCTGGCTTGCGGCTGCTCCACCGCGGGCCGTGGCTCATGGCGGTGACAACTCCCGGAGCCGCGCACGGGACGCCGCGCCCAGTGGCGAGTCCGGATGCAGCGTGAGGAACTCTCCCAGCGCTCGGGCCTCCGCCTCCGTGTCACCCAGGGCTCGGTAGGCTTCTGCCACGCCGTGGCGGGCCTCCGGATCCAGCATGGCTCCGGGTTGCAGTCGCACCGCGTCCTGGAACTGGCGCAGGGCGCCGCGTGCGTCCCCCAGGTGCTCCAGTCGCAGCGAGCCCGACGCCACTCTCGCGACGTACGCGGCCAGCGATGACGGCTCCACTCGGATGACGCGCAGGTACAGCTCTTCCGCTTCCTTCCATTTCCCCTCTGAACGGAACGCGTTGGCTTGCCGCAGCAGGTCCTCCGGCTTCGAGGACTCCTTCACCGCGATGCTCGGACGCAGGGGGCGGGGATGCTCGATGGTGAAGGGTTCGGAGGGCGCGGGCTTGGGGGGAAGGGGTACCGGCTCCAGCGTGGCCACCTGCATTGGCTCCGGCACGGCGGGTGTCAGTACCACCGGGTGGGGCTGCTCGGGACGCGTGTAGCGCCATGCCGCGGCGGCCGCGGCTCCGGTGAAGACGAGCGCCGCGCCTGCCATCAGCCACGTGGGAGGCCGCTTGCGCCTTCTCGGATGGTCCGTCGCCTGTTGGAGCGCCGCGTCCAGCGCCGCCTGGACGAGCGCGCTCGAGCGTTGCCTCGACAGCCTCCGCGCCGGTCCGCTGCCGTCATCCAGGGGCCGCAGCAGGTCGTCCACCGGCTCCGCTTCACCGTCGTCGGGGGGGCGGGAGTTCATGAGGACTCCCCCTCGGGCAGCTCACCGTCCGAGGCCAGCGCTCGCAGGGCGGTGCGTCCCAGGCGCAGCCGGCTGCGCACGGTTTCGAAGGGGACGCCCAGCTCTGTGGAGATCTCCTGCACGCTCAATTCCAGGACGTGGTGCAGCACCAGCGCGTGCCGCTGCTCCGTCGACAGCTTGTCCAGCAACGTCACGAGGTGACGGCGATGCAGGTACTCGTCCGCCGGCGCTTCGTCGGACGGCACCGCCAACAACTCCACCGGATCCTCACTGTAACGGGCCTCGCGCCCGCGTGAACGCTTGATCCACGCGAACGTCGTGCGCACCACCACCCGGTCTACCCAGCCGTGGAACCGCCCGTCACCGCGATAGGTGGGCAGGCCCCGCACCAGCGCGATGAGCGACTCCTGGGCGATGTCCTCCACGTCCGAGTCCCCGCGCACCAGGTAGCGCACCAGGTTGCGGACGCGGGGCAGCAGCTCCAGGAGCAGGGACTCGGTCGCATCGCGCTGCCCTCGCATGGCCGCCGTCAGCCGGGCGTCCTCGCCACGGGGCGCGACGGTCGCATGTGAGCCCGAGCTCCTCATGTCCGGCAAGGAGGAGGGACGGCGTGAAATCGGGTCATCGGTGCTCACGGAAAAATCACCATCCCCACTCCCAGTCGGGGACGCACGGACGCGCCGTCCTCCCGGAGCACGAAGACACCATCCACCGAGTAGCCCAGCCGGGGCCGTCCCAGGAGCACCTCGCCCGACAGCGACGCCTCCAGCGCGAGCGCCGGCCCCACCCGCCACGCCACCCGCATCGCGGGCCCCATGACGAAGGCCGCGAGCAGCCGCGACGGCGTCGGTTCCACCTCCGCGGCCCGAGCCTCCGTGCGCCGCCAGAAGCCCGCGGCGCCCGCGCCCAGGCCCACCGTGCCCTCCCAGGCCCCGGCCTTCACGAAGGGCACGTCCACCCACGCCAGCGCCGAACCCTGCGCCAGGCGAAGGTCCGTGTATGCGTCCCGCAGGTGCACCGGCAGCGCCGCCAGCAACTGCACGCGAAGCCGCAGCACCCGGCCCGCCCATCCCGCGCCCACGGACAGGCCCTGCTGTCCGGCGGGGTGATAGCCGTCGAGCGCCGCATGCAGACCCACCTGCACGAAGGCCCCGTCCATCGGATTCGTCGGCACTGCCCGCGGTGCCCCGTCCACCGGAGCCAGCGCGGGATGCGGCGGTGGAGCCCCGGCCACCCCCGGATCCGTCGGCCCCCCTGATGGATCCTCGGCAACCCGGGCCGACTCGGGATGGGAAGGCGGTGCCTTGGCGAGCACGGGTGATGTGGAAGGCGGAGGTGGAGCCTCGGCGACCGGAGTCGGCGCGTGAGGCGGACGCGGTGCCTTGGCGACCAGAGGCGAGGTGGAGCGCGGAGGTGGAGCCTCGGCGACCTGAGCCGACGCCGGAGGCTGAGCTTTGGCGACCAGAGGTGAAGTGTAAGGCGGAGGTGGAGCTTCGATGACCCGAGCCGACTCGCTGTGCGAAGGCGGAGCCTTGGCGACCAGCGGCGATGTGGAAGGCGGAGGTGGATCTTCGATGACCCGAGCCGACTCGGGGTGCGAAGGCGGAGCCTTGGCGACCAGCGGCGATGTGGAAGGCGGAGGTGGCGCCTCGGCGATCCGAGCCGACTCGGGGTGCGAAGGCGGAGCCTTGGCGAGCACGGGTGATGTGGAAGGCGGAGGTGGCGCCTCGGCGATCCGAGCCGACTCGGGGTGCGAAGGCGGAGCCTTGGCGAGCACGGGTGATGTGGAAGGCGGAGGTGGAGCCTCGACGATCCGAGCAGACGCGGGAGGCTGCGCCTTGGTGGCCAGAGGCGGCGTGGAAGGTGGAGGTGGTGCCTCGACGACCCGAGTAGACGCGGGAGGCTGCGCCTTGGTGTCCAGAGGCGGCGTGGAATGCGGAGGTGAAGCCTCGGCGACCCGAGCTGAAGCGTGAGACGGAAGCGGTGCCTTGGCGACCGGAGTCTGCGCGGCAGACGGAGGCGGAGCCTCGGCGACCGGAGCTGACGCGGCAGACGGAGGCGGAGCCTTGGCGACCGGAGCTGACGCGTGAGACGGAAGCGGTGCCTTGGCGACCGGAGTCTGCGCGGCAGACGGAGGCGGAGCCTCGGCGACCGGAGCCAACGCGTGAGGCGGAGGCGGTGCCTTGGCCAATGGGGCCGGCGCATGATCCGGACGCGGTGCCTGGGCGACCGGATTTGGCGCGAGAGGCGGAGGCTGTGCCTTTACGTCTGGCTCGGATGGGGGAAGTGGCGGCGGTGCCTTGGTCGCCGGAGCCTGCGCGGGGAGGGGAAACGGTGCCTTTGCGACTGGAACGAATGAAGGAAGTGGCGGCGGCGCCTTGGTCGTCGGAGCTGGCGCGGGAGGCAGTGCCTTTGCGACTGGATCGGACGGGGGAAGTGGAGGCGGCGCCTTGGGCGCTGGATCCCGTGCGGGAAGCGGAAGCGGTGTCTTGGCGACCGGATCCGACACAGGAGGCTGAAGCGGTGCCTTGGCCACCGACGGCGACGCGGAAGGTGGACGTAGCGCCTCGGCCACCGACGCTGATGCGGGAGGCGGAAGGGGGGGCTTGTTCTCCGGGCTCGCCGCAGAAGACGGCGAGCCCTTGGCGAGCGGAGGTGATGCGGGAGGCGGAAGGGGTGTCCTGGCCTCCGGGTTCGCCGCAGAAGACGGCGATCCCCTGGCGAGCGGAGCTGCCGCAGGATGCAGAGGCGGTGCTTTAGCCACTGGATCCAACGCAGGAGGAAGAGGCGGCGTCTTGGCCAATGGATCCGGCGCGGAAGGCAGCGGAGATGCCTTGGTCACCGGATCCTGTGTGAGAAGTGGAGGCGGTGTCTTTGCGACTGGAGCCGACGCGGAGGCCGGCGGCGGTGCCTTGCTTGCCGGAGCCTGCGGGGAGAGCGAAGGCGGTGTCTTGGCCAACGGATTCGGCGCAGTGGGCGGAGGCGGTGTCTTCGTCACCGGCTCCTGCTTGGAGCGCGAAGGCGGTGTCCTGGTCACCGGAGTCTGCGCGGTGGGCGGAGTCGGTGTCTTGGCCTCCGTATCAGGCACGGGAGATGGAGGCGGAGCTTTGGCGACCACGGGTGACGTGGAATGCGAAAGCGGTGCCTTGGCCACCGGCTCCGACGTAGGGGGCAGGGGCGGTACCTTGGCCATTGGCGCTGGCGCGGGAGGCTGAGGCGCGACGACTTCTCCTAGCGGTTCGCCCGCATCCACTGCTCGCAGCGCAGAACGTGCCGCCAATGCCAGGGCCTCCGCTCCCACGGACCAGGTCAGCGTCTCCGGTGCTCCCTCCACCCGCGCACTTCGCACGAACAGGTGTCCCGTGCGCGGAGCCGCCACCGACACCCGCAGCTCCGCTCCAGCGCGCGTGAACCACAACACCGCGCGAGCGTCCTTCCGTGAAGCCAACCGCTCCGCCTCACGCCACGCGCCATCGCGGCTCGAGTCCATGGACGGACCTGTCTCCACCTCCAGCACCACCGGCAGGTCACTGCTCTGCCCTCGCACCCGCTCCAGCAATGCGCGGTCCTCCGCGGACGTCACTCGCGCGACCGCCCGCCATGGTCCGGCCGCCCACGCGGAGCCGCCGAGCGCCAGCCACAAGGCCAGTCCCACCACGCGCTGCCACGCCACGACCTCCAACACGGACATGCAGTAAAACCTACCTTCCAGGGAATTCTTCTGGAAGCACCGCAACGTGTGGATCGCCTGTCACGCTCGGGAGGGGAGGGCGGGTGGGCGTCAGCCGCCCCCGCCTGTCCTCCCGGACGCGGAGGGTGGGGTGGCGCGGCGGGGGGGGATGTCTGTGTTTGAAGAAGGGGCGGGCCCGGGGCCGGAAGCGGTAGGGTCGCGCGCCATGAACCGCCTCCGGGAACTGCGCTCGGTCCTGAACCTCACCGTCCTCGTGGCGGGGCTGGGCTACTTCGTGGACCTCTTCGACATCACGCTGTTCGGCGTGGTGCGCGTCGCTTCGCTGAAGGACCTGGGCCTCACCGACCCCTCGGACATCTTCCAGAAGGGGCTCGTCATCTACAACGCGCAGATGGCGGGGATGATGGTGGGCGGCCTCTTCTGGGGACTGCTCGGGGACAAGCGGGGACGCCTGTCGGTGATGTTCGGCTCCATCCTGCTGTACTCGGCGGCGAACCTGCTCAACCCCTTCGTCTGGGACGTGAACAGCTACGCCGCCTGCCGCTTCCTCGGGGGCCTGGGGCTCGCGGGCGAACTGGGCGCGGCCATCACCCTGGTGGCGGAGTCCCTGCCGAAGGAGAAGCGCGGCCTGGGCACCACCGTCGTCGCCACGCTGGGCATGCTGGGCGTCGTCGTCGCGGCGCTCGTCGCGCAGCACCTGCACTGGAAGACGGCCTACGTGACGGGCGGCGTGCTGGGCCTGACGCTCCTCTTCGCGCGCTTCAAGGTGTCCGAGTCCGTCCTCTTTACCCAGAAGGCCGGCGCATCGAAGGGCAACGCGCTGCTGCTCCTCCAGGGCGGCCGCTTCCCGAAGTACCTGGGCTGCATCCTCGTGGGCGTGCCCATCTACTTCACCACCGGCATCCTCTTCGTCTTCGCCCCGGAGCTGACCGCGGGCCTCCACGTGCAGGGCACGGTGACGGCGGGCGACGCCATCCTCTTCGGCAGCGTGGGCCTGACGCTGGGGGACCTGCTGTCCGGCGTGCTGAGCCAGTGGCTCCAGAGCCGCAAGCGCGCCGTGGGCCTCAGCCTGTGCGCCTGGTTCGCGCTGGTGCTCGTGTACGGGCTCGTGCCGGGGCTCACCCCCCCGCTCATCTACGCGCTGACCTTCCTCATTGGCCTGAGCGTGGGCTACTGGGCCGTGCTCATCACCATGGCCGCCGAGCAGTTCGGCACCAACATCCGCGCCACCGTGACGACGTCCGTGCCCAACTTCGTGCGCGGCTCCGCGGTGCTCGCGGCCACCGCCTTCGGTCAGCTCAAGGGCTCCCTGGGCGTGGCGCACGCGGCGCTCGCGGTGGGCGCGGTCTGCTTCCTCCTCGCGCTCGTGGCCCTGTCCCGGCTGGCCGAGACCTTCCACCGCGACCTGGATT
This sequence comes from Corallococcus macrosporus, assembly GCF_017302985.1. NCBI lineage: Bacteria > Pseudomonadati > Myxococcota > Myxococcia > Myxococcales > Myxococcaceae > Corallococcus > Corallococcus macrosporus. The sequence continues at coordinate 503,855 of NZ_JAFIMU010000007.1, read as the reverse complement.
ACGTGGAGTCCGCTGGCGGCGTGAACGCGAACGTGGACGCGCGCACCGGCTGAAGGCGCTTGAGGCGTCAGGCCGGCGGCGGCACCCGCAGCCGCCATGCCAGCACGCGGCCGTCCAGCCCCAGCACGAACACCAGCGGTCCTCGCACCACCGGCCGGGTGCGCAGCGGCGTGTCCGCCCGCACCGTGAACGCGGGCGTCCAGCCCGGCGCCTTGAGCGCGATGAGGCGCCCCTCGCGCCCGGACGTGGGCACCAGCAGCAGGTCCTCCAGCCCCACCTGCACCCGGCCCACGAGCGGCGAAGGCAGCGCCACCCGCGCCACCTCCCGGCCCTCCGACGTGGACAGCCCCACCAGCGACGTGGGGCCCGCGCCCACCCACAGCGCGCCCAGCGCCCGCGCGGGTGGCCCCGTCACGCCGTCCGCGAAGCGCTGCTCCCAGCGCGTGCTCCCGTCCTTCACCGACAGCGCCAGCACCTGTCCCGGACGCGTGGCCACGAAGACGGTGTCGCGCTCCGAGTCCAACCCCACCACGTCCGTCACCGGCTTCGACCAGCGCGGCTCCCCACTCTCCGCGTCCAGCGCCCACAGCCCGGAGGCGAGCGGCACCACCAGCACGCCCTCCACCAGCACCGGCGCCGCCCGAAGCGCCGGGGCCACGGACACCTGCGGCTCCAACGGTTTCACCGGAGCGGACTCCGGAGCCTGCGCCGAAGCCCCGGGGGCCGGCCGCTTCCAGCGTGCCTGACCGGAGTCCGCCGCCAGGGCGTGCACCGCTCCGTCGGGCGCCACCAGGAAGACGGTGCGTCCCGCGTCGTCCACCACGGGCGGTGCGAGCACGGGAGGCTCGCCGCCCAGGCGCCAGCGCTCCTTGCCGTCCTGAAGCGACAGACACGCCAGCTCCCCCACCACCGTCCCCACGATGACGCTGTCACCGGCCAGGACGGGGGCCACCGCCACCTCGCGGCCCAGTCGGGCGGTCCACACCGGCCTGCCCTCGCGGTCCAGGCGCACCACGGCGCCCGCCTCGTTGCCCAGGAGCACCCCGTCCGCCAGGGCCGTCAGCCCCGTCCGGGAGGATGCATCACTGGAGTACTGGAAGGCCGCTTCCACCGGCGCCCGCTGGCACGCCATGACGGCCAGCGTCAACGTCAGGCAGGGCACCAGGAGGGGGCGTGGACAGGCGCGGGACGGCATGGTTTGGGAGAGGATGACGCAAGCGAGGAACTTCGACCATGCCCACGATTCGTGACGACGAAACCCCCAACGCCACCGGCATCCCTTCATCCGCCCGGCGCACGGACATCATCCCGCCCCCCACGCTGGCGGTGACCGAGGAGCTGCTCCACGCGCTCCCCAAGACGGACCTGCACTGCCACCTGGACGGGTCCATGCGCCTGAAGACCATCCTGGAGCTGGCCGAGCAGCAGAAGATCAAGCTCATGGCCGACACCGAGGACGGCCTGGCCAAGGCCATCCACATGGGCCAGGTGTGCAAGAGCCTGGAGGAGTACCTCGTCGCGTTCGACGTGACGCTCTCCGTGCTCCAGACGGCCGAGTCCCTCTACCGCGCCGCCTACGAGCTGGCCGTGGACGCCGCCGCGGAGAACGTGCGCTGGCTGGAGGTGCGCTACTCGCCCGCGCTGCACCTGCAGAAGGGCCTGAAGATGACCACGGTCATCGACTCCGTGCTGGAGGGCCTGCGCGCCGCCAAGCGTGAGACGGGCATCAAGTGCGCCGTCATCGTCTGCGGCATCCGCCACATCAACCCGCAGACGTCCATGCGCCTGGCGGAGCTGTCCGTCGCGTACAAGAACCGCGGCGTCGTCGGCTTCGACCTGGCGGGCGCGGAGGCCAGCTTCCCCGCCAAGGACCACCTGGACGCCTTCCGCCTCATCCTCAAGAACAACGTCAACTGCACCGCGCACGCCGGTGAGGCCTACGGCCCGGAGTCCATCTCCCAGGCCATCCACTCGCTGGGCGCGCACCGCATCGGCCACGGCACCCGGCTGCGCGAGGACGGCGACCTGCTCAACTACGTCAACGACCACCGCATCCCCATGGAGGTCTGCCCGTCCTCCAACGTCCAGACGGGCGCGGTGTCCTCGCTGGAGTCCCACCCGCTCAAGTTCTATTTCGACTACGGCCTGCGGGTGACCATCAACACCGACAACCGCCTCATCACCGACACCACGGTGACGAAGGAGCTGTGGCTCGCCCACCGCAACCTGGGCCTGTCGCTGGAGGACCTCACCACCATCATCGTGTCCGGCTTCAAGAGCGCCTTCCTTCCGTTCCGGGAGAAGCAGGACATGCTGCGGCAGGTGAACCAGGAGATCGCCACCACGCTCGCCGCCTTCGAGAAGCGCCCCGTCGCGGCCATGCGCCAGCCGGCCTGATTGCGCGCCATGGCCAGAACCCCGGGCATCCCGCCGCCGGACATCGACCCTGCGCGTGAGAGGGCGGCCCAGGCCCTCAAGACGCCCGCCCTCCTGATGATGGGGATGGGCGGGCTGTGGGCGCTCTACTCGCTCTTCGGGCTCTACCGGACGCTGACCCCAGCGGGCATGGAGCAGATGCACGCGGGCATCGAGAAGGCCCTGGCGGTGTACCCGCCGGAGCTCCGGGCGCAGGCGCGCGCCATCGTGGCTTCCTTGCTGAACCCGACCTTCCTCGCCGTCAGCGCCCTGCCCGGAATCTGCCTCAACGGGCTGGTCGTCTTCGGGGCGTGGAAGATGAAGAACCTCCAGCTCCACGGGCTGGCCGTGACGGTGGCCATCATCTGCTGCATCCCGTGCTGCGGCCCGGCGTGGGGCCTGGGGCTCATCCCGGGCATCTGGTCGCTCGTCGTGCTCAACCGCCCGGAAGTGAAGGCGGCCTTCGCCACGAAGTGAGCGCGGAAAAAGGGAAGGGCGCTCCGGGGAACGTGTCCCGGGAGCGCCCGCCGTCCGCCGAGCCCGCTGTCAGGTCAGGTGACCTTCATTCCCTTGGGGATGACGACGACGCCGCCGGACGTGACGTGGAAGCGGCGCTTGTCCTCCACCGGGTCGTAGCCAATGGTCATCCCGGGCGGAATCTCCACGTTCTTGTCGATGATGGCCCGCTTGATGCGGCAGCGCCGGCCAATGGTGACGTTCTCGAAGAGGATGGAGTCCTCCACCTCCGAATACGAGTTCACCCGCACCTTCGGCGACAGCACGGAGCGGTGCACGTGGCCGCCGGAGATGATGCAGCCCTCCGCCACCAGCGAGTCCGTCGCGGTGCCCACGCGCTTGTTCTCCCGGTCCGCGAAGACGAACTTCGCCGGCGGGTAGTTGTTGGGCTGCGTGATGATGGGCCAGCGGTCGTTGTACAGGTTGAAGGTCGGGTCCACCTCCACCAGGTCCATGTTGGACTGGTAGTACACGTCGATGTTCCCCACGTCCCGCCAGTAGCCGCGCTCCTTGTCCTCCTGGCCGGCCACCGTGTTCTGGGCGAAGTCGTACACGTACACGGGCTCGTGCTTGTAGAGCTCGCTGATGATGGACTTGCCGAAGTCGTGCGCGCTCTTCTCGTCCGCCGCGTCGCGCACCACCTCCTTCACCAGCGTGTCCGTGCTGAAGAGGTAGTTGCCCATGGACGCCAGGCACATCTTCGGGTTGCCCGGCATGGGCGGCGGGTTCTGGGGCTTCTCCAGGAACTGCAGCATCCGCCCGTCCGGCCCCACGTCGATGATGCCGAACTCGCGCCCCTGCTCGATGGGGACGGGGATGGCCGCCACCGTGCACGCGGCCTTCCGCTCGATGTGGAAGTCCAGCATCTTGCGCACGTCCATCCGGTACACGTGGTCCGCGCCGAAGACGAAGATGTGGTCCGGCTCCTCGTCCGTGATGATGTTGAGGTTCTGGTAGATGGCGTCCGCGCTGCCCTTGTACCAGTCCACGCCGGTGCGCATCTGCGCGGGCACCGCCTCCACGTAGTGACCCAGGAACGCCGTCAGGCGCCACGCGCGCGACAGGTGGTTGTTGAGCGAGTCGCTCTTGTACTGGGTCAGCACCTTCATCCGGTACACGCCGGAGTTGGCGAAGTTGGAGAGGACGAAGTCGATGATGCGGTAGCGCCCGCCGAACGGGACCGCGGGCTTCGCGCGCTCACGGGTCAGGGGCTCCAGGCGCGTGCCCGCGCCTCCCGCCAGAATCATGGCCAGCAGCTTTGACATAGGTGCCGGCCACGTTAGCCCCCGGCCGCTGGCCCACAATGGCCGTGCGGCCCGTGCACGCCTTACCGTTGAGTGCCCAACCGGGCGGGGTGGATGGGAGGAAAGCGACCTCCCGTTTTCGCGGCATGTAGGAGGAGGGGCGCAACCCCGTGCGTCCTCCCGCCTTGCGTGGCTTCCCCGGACCTTGCGTGCTAGCGTGGCCGTCGCGATGTCTGGCGACCAAACGCGAGTCACCAAGATCTCCAGCCTCACCCCGGGTCCCGAGCGCGGCACCGAGTGCTGCCTCGTGCAGATCCACGGACCTGAGCTGGGCAAGAAGTACGTGCTGGAAGAGACCGAGTTCACCATCGGTCGCGACCAGCACAACCACATCGTGGTGGACCTGGACAACGTGTCCCGCCGCCACGCTCGCATCTGGACCCGTCAGGGCAAGACGTACGTGGAGGATCTCCAGTCCACGAACGGCACCTACCTGAACGACCGGGAGGTCCTCCAGGCGCAGCCCCTGCGCAGCGGGGACCTGGTGAAGGTGGGAGGCTCCATCTTCAAGTTCCTCGATGGCGACAACATCGAGACCCAGTACCACGAGACCATCTACACGCTGACCATCGCGGACGGTCTCACCGGCATCAACAACAAGCGCTACTTCCTGGAGTACCTGGAGCGCGAGATGGGCCGCTCGCACCGGTACCAGCGCACGCTGTCGTTGATGATGTTCGACATCGACCACTTCAAGCAGATCAACGACGTCCACGGCCACCTGGCCGGTGACTACGTGCTGCGCGAGATGGCCCAGTCCATCAAGCGGCTGGTGCGCCGCGAGCAGTGCTTCGCGCGCTACGGCGGCGAGGAGTTCGCCATCGTCATGCCGGAGGATGGGCCGGACAAGGCGCGCCTGTTCGCGGAGAAGATCCGCAAGCTGGTGGAGGACAAGCGCTTCATGTTCGAGGACAAGGACATCCCCGTCACCATCTCCATCGGAGTGGCGGAGGTCGCCTCGGAGATGTCGGAGCCGTCCCAGTTCATCAAGGTGGCGGACGCGAACCTCTACAAGGCCAAGAAGTCCGGCCGCAACCGCGTGGTGGGCTGAGCGCCATGGCGGACGACGCCCGCGGTCCGTCCTTCCTGGCCCGCCTCATCCTCGTCCTCCTGGGCGTGGCCTTCCTGGGCGCCGCCTGGGTGTGGCACCAGAAGGACAGGGACCCGAACGCCGCCCGGCTCGTGGAGCGCGTGAGCGGCGGCCGGGTGCACGGCGGCGCGGCGAACCCTTGAGGCCGCCGCGCCCCGCTTCAAACCGACGTCAGGTGCCTTCGCGGGACTCGGCCAGCCGGCCGCGCGTGCCGGGCAGGTTGCCGGGCGGCATCTTCCCGTAGATGTACTGCACGGTGTCGAGCAGCGTCTCGTGCACGTCGCGCGCCTTGAAGCCCAGCTCGCGCTCGGCCTTGGCGGGCTCCAGGTAGAAGAAGTGCTCGCCGATCTCGACCTCCTGCGGGTCGAGCTTCGACGTGGTGCCGCGCATCTTCGCCCAGCCCTCCAGCAGCTTGCCGCCCCAGATGTTCAGCTCGCGCGGCAGCTTCATGCGCGGGGCGGGCACGCCGGTGAGGCGCTGGAGCCGGTCGAAGAAGTCCGACATGGCCATGTTCACGCCCATCAGGTGGCGGCCGTACACCTCGCCCTTGGTGAGCGCCTGCACGAAGGCGTCCGCCGCGTCGCGCGCGTCCACGAAGGAGATGCCGCCGCCGGGCATGGCCGGAATCTCGCGGTTGAGGAACTTCACCACCGTCCAGGTGGACGACAGCCGGTCATCCCCGGGCCCCATCAGCAGGCTGGGGTTGAGCACCACGAGGGGCACCGAGTGCTTGCGGCAGTACTCCAGCGCCAGCTTCTCCTCGTAGATCTTGGACAGGTAGTAGGGCCAGTTGGCGACGGTGGTGATGGGGTAGTCGTCGTCCTCCGTGCCCACGCGGTCCTCCTTCGACACCGCGATGGTGCCGGAGGTGGAGCCCAGGATGACGCGCTTGATGCCCGCTTCGCGCACGTCGCGCAGCAGCTCGCGCGTGCAGTCCACGTGCAGCTCGTACATCCGCCGCGCGTCCTTGTTCTGGAAGGAGACGAGCCCCGCCAGGTGGTAGACGGCGTCCACGCCCTCCAGCGCGCGGCGCACGGCGTCCCGGTCCTTCAGGTCGCCCTGCTGCACTTCCGTCTTCGCGAACGCGGGGCCCGAGGGCTTCGAGCGCGCGATGAGGCGCACGTCGTGGCCCGCGGCCACCAGCTTGGGCACCAGGTGCGTGCCCAGGAATCCCGTGCCTCCGGTGACGAGCAGCTTCACGCGTCCTTCCCTTCCCGCAGGGCCCGGGCGGGCGGGGTGAAGTCCCGGTCCGCGCCCACCTGCTCCAGGTCCAGCACCTTGCCCGCCCTGAGCGCGCGCACCGCCTCCTCCGCGATGTGCGTCACGTAGCGGTAGCCCTCCGAGCGCGCCATGCCCTGCGCCCGGGCCTTCAGCGACGCGTACTCCAGCGCCGGGCCCACGTGCACCTCCAGCTCCTTCGTCTTCGGGAACATGGAGCCCTTGGGCAAGGCTTCGTACGCGCCGTGGATGTACAGCGGCAGCACGTCCACGCCGTAGGTGAGCGACAGGTAGCCCAGCGTCGGCTTGAACTCCATCAGCTCGCCCGTCTGGGAGCGCGTGCCCTCCGGGAAGATGAGGACGTTGAAGCCCTGCCGCAGCGCCTCGCCCGCCACCCGCAGCGACTCGCGCAGCGAACCCTGCCGGTCGATGGGGATGAGGTTCGTGAAGTTCTCGAACCACGCGCGCTTGAGCGGCGTGTCGAAGAAGTAGTCACGCGCGGCCAGGGACACCATGCGCTCGCCCTGGTCGCCCAGCACCACGCGCACCAGGCCCGCGTCCAGGTGGCTGGCGTGGTTGGCGATGACGAGGAAGTTGCGGTTCTGCGGGATGAACGTCTTGCCCGTCACCTTCACGTCGAAGACGCCGCCGTAGAGCACCTTCTGCCCGAAGGACATCAGCTGACGGCCCAGCGCGGACACCGACTCCGGCACCGGAATCTCCGCCTCCTCCGCGCGCTCGGCCTCCTTCTTGATGTCGCGCGCGCGCGTCTCCGCCGAAGGCCGACGTCCGGAGGCCACCACCAGCTTGCGCAGGTCCTCCACCGTCTGCACCTGCGTCAGGTCTTCAATGGCGGGCAGCGGCACGCCCGCGCCCTCCAGCGCCACGGACATCTCCGTGAGCATCAGCGAGTCGAAGCCCAGGTCGCCGATGAGCTGCGCGTCCGGCCGCACGTCCGACACCGGGCGGTGGCAGACTTCCGCGATGAGCGGATGCAGCCAGTCCGACACGCCGCCCGTGGTGGGCGCCGCCTGCGCCTTCTCCTTCACGCGGCCCGCGCTCGCCGCCACGCGGTCCAGCCGCTGCAGCTCCTCCACCACGCGCTTGCGCTTCACCTTGCGCGTGGAGGTGCGCGGCAGCTCGCCGTCCCAGAAGCGCAGCACCTTCACGCGCCGGTAGAAGGGCATGCCCGCGCTCACCTTGCGGAAGTGCTCCTCCAGCTCGTGGCGGACCTCCTCACGCGGGCGGTCCTTGAAGTCCGGCACGCACAGGCACGCCACCTTCTCGCCGCCCGCGTCCTCCGGCAGGCCGACGATGGACAGCTCCTTGATGTGCTCGTGCTCCTGGTACAGCTCCTCCAGCTCGTCCGGGTAGACGTTCTTGCCGTTGGCGTCGACGATGACGTCCTTGGCGCGGCCCATGAGGTACAGGCGGCCCTCGTCGTCCATGCGGCCCAGGTCGCCGGTGTGCAGCCAGCCGTCCTTCACCACGGCCTCGGTGGCCTCGCGGTCCCCGAAGTAGCCCGCCATCACGTTCGGGCCCTTGGCCAGCACCTCGCCAATGCCGTCGTTGTCCGGGTTGAGGACCTTGAACTCGATGCCCGGCAGCGCCTTGCCCACCGTGCCCTTGATGCGCTTGTTGGTGGCCTCCGACACCGCCAGCACCGGCGCGGCCTCCGTGAGGCCGTAGCCCTCGCGCATGGTGAAGCCCAGCTCGTGGAAGGCCTGGTGCACCTCTTCGGACAGCGCGGAGCCGCCCGACACCAGCACCTTCACCCGGCCGCCGAACTTGCGGTGCACCGGCCAGAACAGGAGCTTGCCCAGGTTGAGCGAGCTGCGGTTGCGCAGCTCCCCGTTGGCCGCCATCAGCGCCTTGAGCGCCTGCTCCACCACCGGCGGGCGCGCGGCCATCTCCTGCGTAATCTTGCGGTGCAGGAGCTGCCAGAGCGCGGGCACGCCAATCATCGCCGTCACGCGGCCCGTCTCGAAGACGTCACCCAGCCGGTCCGACGTGAGCTCGTCGATGTACGTGATCTCCGCGCCGCGCATGAACGGCGTGAGGAAGCCGGCGGAGAACTCGAAGGTGTGGTGCAGGGGCAGCACGGACAGCACGCCGTCACCCACGCCCACGTCGAACGCGCCCGCCAGCTTCGCCACCAGCGACGCGAAGTTGCGGTGCGTGAGCATCACGCCCTTGGGCGTGCCGGTGGTGCCGGAGGTGAAGATGACGCTCGCCACGTCGTCGGCGGCCGCGGACTTGCGCACCGGCCCGATGCGGTCCGGGTACGCCGGGTCGCCCGTCATGGCCTCCGCGAGGCTCGCCACGCCCACGCCTTCGCCCAGCGCCGCGAAGAGGCCGGGGAAGTCCTGCGCGGCCTGCTCGGACACGAGGCACTGCTTGGCCGCCGCGCGCTTCGCGATGTTGACGACCTCCGCCTCCGTGAGCGCGGGGTCCACGGGGACGGCGGTGCCGCCCGCGCGCAGGATGCCGAAGTAGCTGATGGCCCACTCCGGCCGGTTCTCCGACACCAGCAGCACGCGGTCGCCGCGCTTGATGCCCTGGGCCATGAGGTAGCTGCCCACGCGGGCCGCGTAGCGGTGCACCTCGCCGAAGGTGAAGCGCTCCTCCTTCTCCCCCGCGGCCATGCGGAACGCCACGCGGTGACGGTACGCGTGCACGGTGGCCTCGAACAGCTCCAGGAGGTCGCGGTGCGCGGGGATGGCGGTGCGCTTCTCGCGCTCCTCGTCCAGGCCGGGGAACACCCACTTCTCCAGGCCGGGCAGGTGCGTGCCCAGGAAGTACTCGCGCCAGTCGATGCGGTCCGGCGCCCAGTCAATCTTCGCGCGGTCCGCCGGCACCATGCGCTCGTAGACGGAGCGCGTGTTGTCGCAGCGGAAGACGTAGCGGTTCTCCCAGAGGAAGGGGAGGAACAGCTCGATGAGGCCGCCGAGGCTGTCCGCCTGCGACTCCACCTCGTCCAGCGCGACGCGGGCCTTGTCCATCATCGCCTGGATGCGCGGCGCGCCCCACGCGGGCCGCACCTCGTCCATGGCCTTCTTCAAGAGCTTCGCGCCCTTCGCCAGCATGGGCGCGCTGAGCAGCTGGAACTCCTGCTTGCTCACGGGCTGCGGCTCGATGCGCGAGCGCAGCGAGTTGACCAGCGAGTTGCCCGTCTCGCGGTTGCGGTAGTAGCGGCGGCGGTACAGGCCCACCAGCTCCACGGAGCGGCTGGCGAGGAACGGGTTCACGTCACCGGACGCCAGGTTGTAGACGCGGCGCTCCTCCACCTGCATCGCGTGCGCGGTGATGCCCAGCGTGGCGCCGGCCACCTGGTCCACCGGGATGATGTCCAGGATGGCGTGGTCGCCCGCGGGGATGCCGCGCTGGCCCTTGATGCCCGCGTACGCCAGCGGCGCGGACGTGGTGAAGCCCTCGTTCCAGCCGGGGAAGGGGAAGTGCGCCGCGCTCTCCACGATGGAGGGCCGCACGATGGAGTAGCGAAGCCCCGGCGTGCCCGCCATCACCTGCTCACCCAGGTGCTTGGCGTACGTGTACGTGTTGGGCCAGCCCCAGTGCTGCGCGCGCTCCATGCCCGCGCGGACCAGCTCGCCGGACAGCCACAGCTTGCGCTCGCGGCCCACGGCCAGGCGCAGCGTCTTCTCATCCGTGGCGTCGCGGCCTTCCTCCTCCAGGCGGTCCAGCGCCTTCTTCCGGAAGAGGGAGGTGAGCGCCTTGTCATCCGCCTGTTCACGCAGGCGCGCGACGATCTTGTCCGCGTCCGCCAGCTCCTGCTCCAGGCTGAAGTCGCGCCCGTCCATCTCCCCCTGCTTGGGGAAGTAGCCCAGCACCGGCTCGTCCTCGAACACGAGCCCGCTGCGGTTGCCCACGACGAACGCGGTGGACATGTGGATGAGCGGCACGCTCCAGCGCAGCGCCAGCTCCACCGCGTTCTTCACGCCGTGGGTGTTGACGTTGAGGCCCACCTCCAGCGACGGGTTGAACGACACCAGGCCCGCGCAGTTGACGATGGCGTGCACCTGACCGGTGAGCGCGGCGACCTGCGCCTCCTCCAGGCCCACCAGGGGGTCGGTGATGTCGCCATCCAGGATGGTGCACTTCTCTTGGATGAACGCCATGGCGCCTTCGTCGCCCAGGCGGTCGCGCAGCGGCTGGAAGGGCTCGCTGGGTGCCACCTTGTCGAAGAAGCGGCGCTCCGCGGACGCGGCGCTGCCCTTGCGCACGATGACGTAGACCCGGTCCAGCACGTCGCCGTAGTGGGACAGCAACATCGACAGCGTCACCTTGCCCACGAAGCCGGTGGTGCCGACGAAGACGATGCGCTTGCCGGTGAAGACCTGGGTGACGTCCAGCGGGGGGAGCGTGGCCATGTCCGTGTGCGACCCTTTCACTTCACATCCACCATCACCGTGGGCGCGATGCGCAGCAGGCTGATGGACGCCGAGCGCCCCATGAAGCCGCGCGCCTCTTCAATCGCCTCGGAGAGGGTGTCGGTGCGATCCCAGCCGAGCAGGGCCGGGACGTGGTTGTTCTCCGCGCCCGCGACGATGACCTTGCCCACGTGCTGGCGGCCGTTCTCGCCCCAGTACCACATGTAGAAGGGGTGCACGCCGTGGTAGGCGTTGCCCTTCCTGTACAGGTGCACGTAGCTGGGGTTCTCCGCGAACTCCTTCTCGTACTTGTGCTCCAGCTTCATGGAGTCCCGCGTCTCCGGCAGCAGCCGGTGGAAGAACTCGATGTAGCTGGGGTGCTGCACGGGGTCGAACTCGTCGTAGGCCGGGTGCAGGAGGATGAGCACGCCCCCCTTCTTCACCAGCGGCACGCCCCGGTTGAGGTTGTAGAAGTACCCAAGCCCCATCACCTGCACGAGCAGCGGGTTGAGGATGGAGTTGACGCTGTACGGGCTGACGAACGGGATGGGGAAGATGACGATGTCGCTCTGTCCCTCCACCGGCACCACGTACTGCTTCCAGCTCTGCTCCAGCGTCTTCGCGTGCGTGGGCTCCGTCGCCCCCGCGAACACGCCCGTCACGTCATAGGGCGCGGGGATGGCGTTGAGGACTTTCCGTGCCGCCGCGCGGGGCAGCTTGGACAGCGTGAAGCGCAGGGCCTGGAACTTCAGCCGGTCGGCTTCCGTGTAGTCCTCTTCCTTCTTCGCGAGGAAGTCCGTGGGCGCGCCGAACATGCGGTTGTTCAGCGTGGTCTCGATGTGGAAGACCTTGAGCGTCTTGTCGATGACCGTGCCGATGCGCGAGTTCTTCGTGTAGAGCGCGCTCGCCTTCGGCTCCATGTAGGAGTCCGACTCGCGGATCGTCTTCGGGTTGTGGTGGTGGCGCAGCGACGCGTAGTTCGTCACGCCCGTGCCCATGGACTTGTGCCCGCCGTTCATGGGCACGAAGTTGATGTTCACGTAGACGATGAGGTCGCTCTCCGCGACGCGCCGGTTCACCGCCACCACTTCGTTGTGGCTGGTGCGCTCCAGCTCCGTCATCCCGTCCGGGTCTTCCGCGTCGTGGTTGTAGTAGCGGTCCGGGTAGTAGGCGTCGAAGATCTTCTCGCCCACCATGCGCTTCATCTCGCCTTCGGTCATCCGGCGGTGCAGCGCGTTGGCGATGACCAGGTGCACGTCATCCACGCCCGAGTCCGCGCACAGCTCCAGCACCACCTCCAGGATGGACTGGCGCACGTCCGGCGTGACCATGGGCGGCAGGGGCACGCTGATGTCGTCGATGACGCAGGTCAGCCGCATGCCGGGCTTGAGCAGCGCGTGCAGCGGGTCCATCCCTTCCGGGTGGTTGATGGCCCAGCGGATGGCGGCCTTCACGTTGGGCACGCCCTCCAGCGGGGGGCGGGGGAAGATGACCCGGGTGCCCACGGGCAGGTCTTCCTGGAGGAAGCCCTCGCCGTAGAAGAGCGCCCGTGGGGGGCTGCCCTTCTCCGTGATGACCACCTGGCTTTCCTCGTCGTACAGCTTCTGGAGCGTCTTGAGCGGGCGCATGGGCGGGGGAGTAGGGAAGGGGGTGGGTTACTTCAGGTCCAGGATGGGCCAGTTGTACGCACGCGCGAGCGAGCGCAGCCGCAGGTCCGGGTTCACCGCGGTGGGCCGTCCCACCACGGCGAGCATGGCGTAGTCGGAGGCGCTGTCCGAGTAGCCGTGGCACTGGTTGAGGGCCAGGCCCTCGCGCTCGCAGTAGGCGCGGATGGCGTTGGCCTTGTTGGCGCCTTCGATGATGGGCGGAATCACCTTGCCGGTGGCCTTGCCGCCCACGAACTGCATCTTGTTGGCGATGACGTCGTCGCAGCCCAGGTGCCGGGCCAGCGGGCGCATGGTGAAGTCCAGCGCTCCCGTCACCAACACGATGCGGCAGCCGGAACGACGCGCCTCGTCGATGAGGTCCTGCGTCTGTTCATACAGGGCCGGCTTGAGGACGTCCTCGAACATGTCCTCCGCGATGGTGACCAGCCGGTCCTCGCTGAGGCCCGAGTAGTAGCGGTAGAAGAACTCGTTGAAGGCCTTGCGGTTGACGGCATCCAGGATGCCGAACACCGGCAACCCCAGGGCGGTGCTCAGGGTGCGGCCGGCGATGCCCCGGAGCGAGCCCCGGTTCATCGCGTAGTAGGCGTAGACGTGGACGATGTTCGTCCGGACCAGCGTCCCGTCGACGTCGAAGAAGGCGGCTTTGGCGGGCACTTTGGGGGGCATGGGCGGTCGGGCTTCCTCCCATCCTGGAGGGGGTCCGGTCAACGACAGCGGATGGGCCAGCGTGGGCTGCCGGCCCTTTGGGCGCATGGGTCTATAACCAGCCCTGCGCGCGATACCATTCACCACTGCGGGTGATGCTCTCCGCCAGACCCCGGCGCGGCCGGAAGCCCAGCAGGCGTTCAGCCTTGGCCCCCGAGCACGTCCAGGCCGGCGCCAGGAGCTGCCGCGCCAGCTTCCGGTTCAGGGGGAGCTTCCTGCCGGTCAGCCGCGTCACCCCGTCCGCCGCCGTGGCCAGCGCCGTCAGCACCGCCGGGGACAGCCGCCAGGTGCGCGTCTGGAAGCCCAGGGCCCTCGCCCCCAGGTCCTGCATCTCCTCCAGGGTCAGCCGCTCCGGGCCCGCGCAGAAGAACGCCTCCCCCAGGGCCTCCGGCTTCTCCGCCAGGACCAGCAGCAGGTCCACCACGTCCTCCACGTCCACCAGGGACAGGGGACGGGGGCCCCCGGCCAGCTCCAGCCGGATGCCCTTCTTGCCCAGCTTGAAGAAGGTCAGGTTTTCCCGGTCTCCGGGCCCCAGGATGCGGGGCGGGCGGATCACCGTCACGGGCAGCCGGTCCCCGAAGGAGAACGCGATGCGCTCCCCTTCCGCCTTGCTCTCGCCGTACCACTCATGCGGATGGAAGGCGTCCTCCTCCACATGGGGCCTGTCCGGGGTGGAGGGGCCGTGGGAGGCCAGCGAGCCGCACATCACCAGCCGGGGGCGGGGCTGGGGCAGGGCGGCCATGGCCTCACAGATGAGGCGGGTGCCTTCCGCGTTGACGCGCATGAACTCGTCACGCTGCGCGGCGCGGCGGATGCCGGCCAGGTGGAAGACGACGTCCACGCCCTTCACCGCGCCGGCCAGCGAGCCGGGGTCCGTCACGTCGCCCACCACCCGCGTCCAGGGGTGGCCCTCCAGGGCCTTCTCCAGCTCGCGGGTGTCCGTGGTGGGGCGCAACAGGCATGAAACGCGGTCGCCGCGAGCGGCCAGCGCCCGCGCGAGCCAGGTCCCCAGAAAGCCGCCGGCGCCAGTGATGAGGGCATTCATGGGCGCTGTTTCATCCGAAAAGCCACATCCCGTCCACCGCCGAAATGGGCACCGTCCCCGTAGAGGAGGAGCATGCGGCAGAAGCCGACTTTCCGCCTCCGGATGCGTCGCGAGGCACAATCCCCGAGGAGAAACGGCCTCCGGAGCCGGTTTCTAGGGCTCCGGACGCGCCGCGGGACTTCCGTTCCCGAGGGAAGAATGCGCTGCGGGGCCGAGTTCTAGGCTTCGAATCCATTGCTCCGAGGAGCCCCAGAGGGAAAAAGCGCGCGATGGACGCTGTTTTTCGCTCTAGGCCGTGCTACTACGCGCCATCGGCTCTAGCTTGAAGATGCAAGCACGCCGTGCAACGTCCCCTTCGGAGGGGAGGAGACACAAGACGAATGGCCGCCAAGAAAGCCGCTGCGAAGAAGACCGCTGCTCCCGCCGCCAAGAAGGCCCCTGCCGCGAAGAAGGCCGCGGGCCGCAAGCCGAACGCCGCGTTCATGAAGGAGATGACGCCCTCCACCGAGCTGGCGGCGATCGTCGGTAACAAGCCGCTGCCCCGCACCGCGGTGGTCAGCAAGATCTGGGACTACATCAAGAAGAACAACCTCCAGGACGCGAAGAACAAGCGCCAGATCAACGCCGACGACAAGCTGAAGCCCATCTTCGGCGGCAAGAAGAACGTCACCATGTTCGAGATGACCGCGCTGGTGAACAAGCACCTGAGCTGAACGGTGCAGGGCCCGTCGGGGCCGTCGCCGGTCGCCCGAAGGACCCTGGGGGCTCGTCACGCTTCGCGCGCGACGGGCCCTCCGCTTTTTCCCCGCTGCCCAGGCGTCCATGAGGAGCGTTGAAAAGGGGGCGAAGGCGCATCTGCCCGCTGGCGGACGCGCCGCGTCGGACCTACCTCTGGGGCCCATGTTCCACGACAGTCTTGAGGCAGGGGAGCGCTCCGCGCGGCAGGCGGACGCGGATGGCACGCACACGACGGTGGAGGCGCAGGCGGAGGCGCTCTTCGAGCAGGTCCGACGCGAGCTGCAATCGCGCCGCGTCACGCCGCTGTCCACCTACCGGATGCAGCTGCACAAGGGTTTCACCTTCCAGCAGGCGAAGGCCCTGGTGCCGTACCTGGCCCGGCTGGGGGTGAGCGACTTCTACGCGTCCCCCTACCTCAAGGCCACGCCCGGCAGCACCCACGGCTATGACTGCGTGGACCACCAACGGCTCAACCCGGAGGTGGGCACGCCGGAGGACCACGCGGCCCTCTGTGACGCCCTGCGCGAGCACGGCCTGGGGCAGGTGCTGGACGTGGTGCCCAACCACATGGGCATCGAGCGCGACAACCGGCTGTGGCTGGACGTGCTGGAGAACGGCCCGTCGTCCATCTACGCGAAGTTCTTCGACGTGGACTGGCGGCCGGTGAAGGACGAGCTGGCGGACAAGGTGCTCCTGCCCATCCTGGGGGACCAGTACGGCATCGTGCTGGAGCGCGGGGAGCTGAAGCTGTCCTACGCGTCCGGCGCCTTCCACCTGCACTACTACGACCACCGTCTGCCGGTGGCGCCCCGGCAGTACGCGAGCATCCTGCGCCACGGCCTGGAGCGGCTGGAGAAGCAGCTGGGCGCGGAGTCGCCGCACCTGGTGGAGCTGCTCTCCATCCTGACGGCCCTGGACCACCTGCCGCCGCGCACGGAGGTGGAGCCCTCGAAGGTGATTGAGCGCCACCGCGAGAAGGAGGTCATCAAGCGGCGGCTCGCCACGGTGGTGGCGGACAGCCCGGAGCTGGCGGCGTACGTGGAGGAGAACGTCCGGGTGTTCAACGGCACGCCCGGCAACGTGCGCTCCTTCGACATGCTGGACGCGCTGCTGCAGCAGTGCAGCTACCGGCTGGCGCACTGGCGCGTGGCGGGCGAGGAGATCAACTACCGCCGCTTCTTCGACATCAACGGCCTGGCGGCCATCCGCGTGGAGGACCCGGACGTCTTCCAGGAGGCCCACCAGCTCATCTTCGACTGGCTGCGCGAGGACCGCGTCACGGGCATCCGCATCGACCATCCGGACGGCCTCTTCGACCCCACCGCCTACTTCCTGGACCTGCAGGAGCGCTTCTTCGTGGAGCGCGCGCGGGCGCGGTTCAGCGCCGGGAAGAAGGACGGGGGCGCCGACTCGCGGTGGGCGGAAGTGGAGTCGCTCCTGCGCGCGAAGTGGCGGCGCGAGGTGATGGACACGCCGGACAGCCCGCTGCGCAAGGCGCTCTTCGTGGCGGTGGAGAAGATTCAGGGCGGCCGCGAGCGCATCCCAGACGCGTGGGCGGTGCACGGCACCACCGGCTACCGCTTCGCCAACGCGGTGAGCGGCCTGTTCGTGCACCCGGCCGCGGAGGCGCACCTGACGGAGACGTACGAGCGCTTCGCGGGCGGCACGCAGGACTTCGCGGAGCTCGTGTACCAGAAGAAGCTGCTCATCATGCGCGTGAGCATGGCGAGCGAGATCAACGTGCTGGCGCACGAGCTCAACCGCATCTCGGAGATGAACCGCCGCACGCGCGACTTCACGCTCAACAGCCTCAGGCGCGCGCTGGTGGAGTTCATCGCGCTGTTCCCCGTCTACCGCACCTACGTGGACGGCTGGCGCGCGGAGCTGGACGTGCGCGACGTGCAGTACATCGAGTGGACGCTCCAGCGCGCCAAGGAGCGCAACACCAACACCAACGCGTCCATCTTCGACTTCCTGCGCGACATCCTCCTGGGCCGCTACCCGGACCACGTGGGCGACGACGAGAAGGCGGTGATGCTGCGCTTCGCGATGAAGCTCCAGCAGGTCACGGGCCCCGTCATGGCCAAGGGCCTGGAGGACACGGTCTTCTACATCTACAACCGGCTGGTGAGCCTCAACGAGGTGGGCGGCGAGCCGGAGCACTTCGGCATGCGCGCCACCACCTTCCACCTGCGCAACCAGGAGCGCGCGGAGCGCTGGCCGGCGAGCATGCTCACCTCCAGCACCCACGACACCAAGCGCAGCGAGGACGTGCGCGCGCGCATCAACGTCCTCACGGAGCTGCCGGAGGTGTGGCGGGACAAGGTGCGCGCCTGGGCGGACCTCACGCAGCCCTTCGTCAGCCACCTGCCCTCCGGCCCCGCGCCGTCGTCCAACGACGTCTACCTCTTCTTCCAGACGGTGGTGGGCGCGTGGCCCATGGGCGAGCACGTGTCCCAGGCCGAGCTCCAGGAGTTCCACCGCCGCGTGCGCGAGTACATGGCCAAGGCCATCAAGGAGGCCAAGGTCCGCACGTCGTGGACCAACCCGGACGGCGCCTATGACGACGCCATGGCGCGCTTCGTGGACGCGTGCTTCGACCCGGCGAAGAGCCAGGCCTTCCTGGACGACGTGAAGGCCTTCAAGCGCCGCATCGAGCGCGCGGGCCAGCACAACGCGCTGGGGCAGCTGCTGCTGAAGCTGGCGTCCCCAGGCGTGGCGGACACGTACCAGGGCTGCGAGCTGTGGGACCTGTCGCTGGTGGACCCGGACAACCGCCGGCCCGTGGACTACGCCCTGCGCGAGCGGCTGCTCACCGAGCTGGACTCCGCGGCGGCGAAGGACCGGCCGGCCCTGTGCGCGCGGCTGGGCCAGGACCTGGACGACGGGCAGGTGAAGCTCTTCCTGCTGGCGGAGTCGCTGCGGCTGCGCCAGAAGTACGCGGACCTCTTCCGCATGGGCGGCTACGAGGCGCTGGAGCTGTCCGGGCCGCGCTCGCCCGCGGCGGTCGGCTTCGCTCGCACGCACGGTGACAGCGTGCTCATCGCCTGCGCGCCGCGTTACACCCTGGAGGCATTGGAGTCCGGGGGGCTTTCGCAAGCGTACGACGGTACGTTCCTGAACCTTCCGGAGGCATATGCGGGCATGATGTTCCGCAATGTCTTCACCGGGCGCACCGTCCGTCCCCAGCAGGGGCCGGGGGGCGTGGGGCTGGCCCTGGGGCCGCTCCTCGCGGAGTTCCCGGTGGTGCTGCTGGAGAGGAGCACTGGATGAGAAGGGCCGAGGTGCTTCCAGGGAAGCCGTTTCCCCTGGGCGCCACGTACGACGGGAGCGGCGTCAACTTCGCCGTGTTCAGCGAGCACGCGAAGAAGGTGGAGGTCTGTCTCTTCGACCCCTCCGACCCCAAGAAGGAGACGCGCCGCTTCCCGTTGCTGGAGACCACGAACCACGTCTGGCACGGCTACATGCCGGGCGTGCACGCGGGCTGCCTCTACGGCCTGCGGGTGCATGGTCCGTATGAACCCAAGAAGGGCCTGCGCTTCAACCCGCACAAGCTGCTGGTAGACCCCTACGCCAAGGCGCTGCACGGCAAGGTGGACCCCAAGGCGCCCATCCACGCCTATGTGCACGGGGGCAAGGACGAGGACCTGGTGATGGACACGCAGGACGACGCCTGGGGCGTGCCCAAGGCGGTCATCCTGTCGGACGGGTTCGACTGGGAGGACGACCGGCGGCCGGAGATTCCCTGGCACAAGACGGTCCTCTACGAAGCGCACGTGAAGGGGCTCACGAAGCTCCACCCGCGCGTGCCGGAGCACCTGCGCGGCACGTACGCGGGGCTGGCGCACCCGGCCACCCTCGAGCACCTGAAGAAGGTGGGCGTGACGAGCGTGGAGCTGCTCCCCATCCACGCCTTCGTGGACGAGCCGTTCCTCACCCAGAAGGGGCGCTCCAACTACTGGGGCTACAACACGCTGGGCTTCTTCGCCCCGGACGCGCGCTACAGCGCGTCGGGCTCGCTGGGCGAGCAGGTGGCGGAGTTCAAGGGGATGGTGAAGCTGCTGCACCGCGCGGGCATCGAGGTCATCCTCGACGTGGTCTACAACCACACCTGCGAGGGCAACCACCTGGGGCCCACGCTGTCCTTCAAGGGGCTGGACGCC
This sequence comes from Corallococcus macrosporus, assembly GCF_017302985.1. NCBI lineage: Bacteria > Pseudomonadati > Myxococcota > Myxococcia > Myxococcales > Myxococcaceae > Corallococcus > Corallococcus macrosporus. The sequence goes on along the minus strand of NZ_JAFIMU010000007.1, from coordinate 484,606 downwards.
GGCGCGTACTACCGGCTCAGTGAGAAGGACCCGCGCTACTTCATGGACTTCACCGGGTGCGGGAACTCGTGGAACGCCACGCACCCGTACGCGCTGAAGCTCATCGCGGACAGCCTGCGCTACTGGGTGGAGGTGATGCACGTGGACGGCTTCCGCTTCGACCTGGCGACGACGCTGGGCAGAGACAGGCACGGCTACGACACCCGCGCGGCCTTCTTTCAAATCCTCCACCAGGATCCCGTCCTGAGCCGCGTGAAGCTCATCGCGGAGCCCTGGGACGTGGGGGACTACGGCTACCAGGTGGGCAACTTCCCGGTGCTGTGGAGCGAGTGGAACGGCAAGTACCGCGACACCATGCGCCGCTACTGGAAGGGCGACGACCGGCAGGCGGCGGAGATTGGCTCGCGCCTCACCGGCAGCTCGGACCTGTTCGCGCTGTCCGGCCGCAAGCCCACGGCGAGCGTGAACTTCGTCACCGCGCATGACGGCTTCACGCTGCACGACCTGGTGACGTACAGCCAGAAGCACAACGAGGCCAACGGCGAGGAGAACCGCGACGGCGCCAATGACAACCACGCCTGGAACTGCGGCGTGGAGGGGGAGACGAACGACCCCAAGGTGAACGCGCTGCGCGAGCAGCAGAAGCGCAACTTCCTGGCGTCCCTCTTCCTGTCGCAGGGCGTGCCCATGCTCGTCGCGGGGGACGAGATGGGCCGCACGCAGAAGGGCAACAACAACGCCTACTGCCAGGACAACGAGCTGTCGTGGGTGAACTGGGAGCTCAACGAGAAGCAGCGCCAGCTCTTGGAGTTCACCTCCCGCATCATCAAGCTGCGCCGCGAGCAGCCGGTGCTGTCCAAGCGCCGCTTCTTCCGCGGGGCCCACATCTGGGACAGCGAGCTGAAGGACCTGGCGTGGTTCCGGCCGGACGGCAAGGAGATGAAGCGCGAGGACTGGGAGAAGCCCTATGTGCGCTCCCTGGCCTTCCTGCTGGGCGGGGACGCCATCGCCACGCCGGACGACGAGGGCCACCGCATCGTCGGGGACACGTTGCTGGTGCTGCTCAACGCGCACCACGAGCCCATCACCTTCATGCTCCCGGCCCTGGAGTGGGGCGCGGACTGGGAGCTGGTGGTGGACACCGCGGCCACGGGCGAGTCCCTGCGCACGCACACCCCGGCGGGCGGCAAGGTCCAGGCCGTGGGACGTTCCCTGGTCGTCTTGCGCCGGCCGGCGACGGAATGGGAGTAGCCGCCGGGGCCGTCCCGGAGTAGGCAGCGGGCGTGATGACCCACACACTCTGGCCCTGGGTGGCCTTCAACGTCTTCGTCCTGGCGATGCTGGCCCTGGACCTGGGGCTGTTCCACCGCAAGGAGCATGCGGTGTCGCCGAAGGAGGCGACGCTGTGGACGCTCGTGTGGGTGAGCATCAGCCTCGTGTTCTGCGGGGGCATCTGGCGCTACGGCGGCGAGGGCCCGGCGCTGGAGTGGCTGACGGCGTACGTCGTGGAGTACGCGCTGTCGGTCGACAACCTCTTCGTCTTCCTGATGGTGTTCGGCTACTTCCGGGTGCCGCCGCAGCACCAGCACCGGGTGCTCTTCTGGGGCATCCTGGGCGCGTTCGTGATGCGCGCGGTGCTCATCATCGCGGGCACGGCGCTGGTGGCCCGCTTCAGCTGGCTCATCTTCCTGTTCGGCGCGTTCCTCGTCTACACGGCCTCCAAGATGCTCTGGGCCAAGGACGACGAGGACGTGGACCCGGAAGCGGGCTTCATCGTGAGGATGTCCCGGCGCCTGTTGCCGGTGGCGCGTCAGGGCGAGGGCAGCCGCTTCTTCGTCCACGAGGACGGCCGGCGCAAGGTGACGCCGCTGTTCATCGTGCTGATGGTGGTGGAGGCCACGGACCTGCTCTTCGCCGTGGACTCCATCCCGGCGGTGCTGGGCATCAGCAAGGACCCGTTCATCATCTACACGTCCAACGTCTGCGCCATCCTGGGCCTGCGCTCGCTCTTCTTCGTCGTCTCCAGCCTGATGGAGAAGTTCCACCTGCTGAAGGTCGCCCTGGGCGTCATCCTGGCCTTCGTGGGCGTGAAGATGCTCATCGAGCACTGGTACAAGATTCCCATCGGCATCTCGCTGGCGGTGATTGGCGGGTGCCTGCTGGTGGCCATCCTCGCGTCGCTGGTGTTCCCCAAGCCCCCGGAAGGGGACAAGGCGCCACAGACGCCCTCCCGGGAGCAGGAGCGCGGCTGACGGCCTGCGTTTCGCTTGCATCGGGCGGGAGTCGCTGCCAAGTCTCCCGCCATGTCCACCGCCACCACTGATGGCATCCGCGTCACCGTGGAGCCGACCTACTGGCCGGAGCGCAGCACCCCCGAGTCCGGGCAGTTCGCCTTCATGTACAAGGTGGAGCTGTTCAACGAGGGCAAGGTCCCGGCGCAGCTGCGCGCGCGGCACTGGGTCATCACCGATGCCCAGGGGCACGTGGACGAGGTGAAGGGCGAGGGCGTGGTCGGCCGCCAGCCGCACCTCAAGCCGGGCGAGCGGTTCGAGTACACGAGCTGGGCGATGCTTCGCACGCCCTTCGGCACCATGCGCGGCACCTACGAGATGGAGCGTCCGGACGGCACGCGCTTCGAGGCGCGCATCGCCGAGTTCGCGCTCACGCTGCCGCACGCGCTGCACTGAAGACTTCTTGCGGGGACTCATTCGCATGGCCGTGCCGACCACGAAGCGGGGATTGCTGCTCGTCAACCTGGGGACGCCGGACGCGCCCGAGTCCGGCCCGGTGCGCCGCTACCTGCGCGAGTTCCTCAACGACCCGCGCGTCATCGACATCCACCCGGTGGGGCGCTGGTTCCTCCTGAACCTCTTCATCCTCCCGTTCCGCCCCGCGAAGAGCGCGGAGGCGTACCGCAAGGTGTGGACGCAGGAGGGCTCGCCGCTGCTCGTGTACAGCCGCGCGCTGGAGTCCGCGGTGCGCGAGCGGCTGGGGGACGACTACGAGGTGGAGCTGGCCATGCGCTACGGCAACCCGTCGCTGCCGGACGCCATCGCGCGGCTGAAGGCGCGGGGCGTGTCGGAGTTCACGGTGCTGCCGCTGTATCCGCATGAGGCGGCGTCGTCCTCGGCGTCGTCGCTGGCGCGCACCTACGAGGTGCTGGCGGAGGGCTGGGACGTCCCCAACGTGCGCGCGGTGCCGGCGTTCTGGGACGACGCGGGCTTCCTGGATGCGTTCGCGGCGGTGGCGCGGCCGGTCATTGCCGACACGCGCGCGGACCACGTGCTGTTCAGCTTCCACGGGCTGCCGGAGCGCCACATGCGCAAGAGCGACCCGACGGGGCAGCACTGCCTGGCGTCCGCGGGGTGCTGCGACAGCATCACGGCCGCGAACCGGCACTGCTACCGCGCGCAGTGCTTCGCGACGGCGCGGATGCTGGCCCAGCGCCTGTCCTTGCCGGAGGGCGGCTACACGGTGTCCTTCCAGTCGCGGCTGGGGCGCACGCCGTGGGTGAAGCCCTACACGGACCTGGTGCTGCCGGAGCTGGCGGCGAAGGGCGTGAAGCGGCTGGCGGTGATGTGCCCGGCCTTCGTGGCGGACTGCCTGGAGACGCTGGAGGAGATTGGCCTGCGCGCGAAGGAGCAGTTCGTGGAGGCGGGCGGCGAGTCGCTGACGTTGGTGCCGTCCCTCAACGCCCACCCGGAGTGGGTGGACGCCGTGGTGCGGCTGGTGCGCGCTTCGGACGGCCCTCCCGCTACGGCGCGGGCGGAGTCGCGGTAGGCGCGGGCGCCGGAGCCGCCTGGGGTGCCGGGGCCGCCTGGGGCGCGCCGACGGGCGTGAGGCGGGCCTCGTAGGTGCCGGCGGGTAGGTTCACGGCGGGCTGGGCGGGACCGGTGAGGGACGTGGACAGGGTGCCCTGCCAGGAGCGCCACTGGCCGGCGTTCACTAGGAACTCGCCCTTGCCGGTGACCTTCACGGTGGCGCCCAGCTCGGTGCCTTCCGGCTGCGCGGCGGGGGCGGGCGCTTCAGCCGGCTCGGCGGTGGGCATCTCCATGGCCCCGCCTTCGGCGAGCAGCTGGCGCGGGCTCTTCTTGGCGGCGGCCTGGGGTGGGCGCGCGGCGCTGAGGGTGCCGCCGAACTGCTCCACGATGTCGTACTCGAGCGTGGCCACCTGCTCGCCGTTGTCGCCCGGGGTGACGGAGACGAGCTTCACGCGGTTGTGGCGCTCGCCGCCGGGGGCGCGGCGGAACAGGGTGCCCAGGGCGTCCGGCGTGGTGAGCTCGGTGCCCAGGGACCACGTCTCGCCGGGGCGCACGGGGTCGCGCGGCAGCTCCAGCACCAGCGTGGCCACGTTGCGCGCGGCGCCCTGGAGCCCGTCGATGATGAAGCCTCGGTCGCTGAAGGTGGCCTCCTCGCCCGCGCCGACGTTGGGCGTCACGCGCAGCTGGCGCTCACCGGACTTGTCCAGCACGAGCACGTACAGGTACTCGGTGGGCATGGCGGCGGCGGGGGTGGCGGCCTTGGGCGCTTCGTCGGCGGCGGCCTTGGCGCCCTTCTTCTTCTTGTCGGCCTTGGAGGGCTTCTCCGCCGGGGCGGACTCGGGGACGGGCGCGTTGCGGTCCAGCGCGAGGTTCACGCGGAAGGACACGGGCGCGTCCTGCACCAGCTTCCAGCGCAGCACGACGGCGTCCTTGGGGACAGCGGGCGCGGCGGGGGCGGGGGCGGCCTGCTCCTCGGGGGCGGGCGCGGTGGCACCCGGCGGGCGCGGGATGGGCTCCATCTTGCCCGGCGCCTCCTGCTTGCAGGCGGTGAAGGCGAGGGCGACGACCAGACCGGACAGACTTCGCTTCACGGGGACACTCCTGGGTGACCGTCGCGGGATAGCGGAGCGGACGGCGGATGTAAAAGGGAGAACGGCCCTTGACGCGGCCCGCCGATGCCGGCGCTTCCAGGCTGGCGGATGTCCGGTCCCCCTCTCCAGGGAACAAGCCTGGGCGACCTGACGCCCCGGCCGCAAGCCCCCCGGGGCCGCGGGGCCCCAGCTTCCGGCCGCCTTGCGTATTGCTCTATGTCCGCACGTCGCGAAGCGCGGGGGATGCCCGCGACGGCGGGCCTCCATGGGAGAGGCCCGTGGCTGGAAATGGAGCGATGGGATGAAGCTTGGGGCCATGGGGCTGCTGGTGGTGTTGGGGGTGTCGGTGGGGTGCGCGGAGAAGAGTCATTCGCAGCTGCGGCGCGAGGCGGTCCGCGACTCGGTGGACAAGAACTACCGCAGCCCGGAGGGGTTCCAGACGGTCCGCTGGGGGATGACGCCGGAGGAGGTCCGCACCGCGCTTCCTGACGCGAGCGTGGCCCCGGATGGGACGCTGCGGATGAAGACGACCGTCGCGAACATGCCGGCGGAGGTGGCGCTGGGGTTCCTGGAGAGCCAGCTGGCGGCGGTGGACGTCTTCTTCCTGGAGGTGACGGATGCGCGCACCTTCCAGGCGCTGATGAAGGATGTGCTGACCCGCAAGTTCGGCGACCCGAAGACGCCCCACCAACTGGCGCGTCAGCTCAAGCGCGGCGAGGCCCCGGTGCGCTTCGCCACGGAGCTGACGCCGCCACGGGAGGGAACTCCGGCCGAAACCCTGGAGCGCGAGCTGACGGCGAAGGGGGAGTTCACCGTGCTCGAACGGTGGACCACGGAGGAGAGCCACGTGAACCTGACGCAGTGGACGCTGTCGTCCAGGAGCCTCATGGCCCTCCAGTACGAAGCCGCGAAGTACGCGCCGAAGCGCGCGTCCATCATCGGGCGCACGACGAATCAGGCACGCGAGAACCTGGTGAAGGACCTCTGAGCAGCCCCAAGCCTTCGGACACGGATGTCGTTCCCGTGAATGAGAAGGTGAGAACCCGGCTGGGACTCCCCGACGGCGGCACACGCCACGAACCTGTCCGACAGTCGGACAGGTTTGGACCTAGCGGGGGGCCGCCGCGCGGGAGAGCCGGTCTCGCACGGCGATGCCCAGGCCGCTCGCGGCGGGCAGACAGGCCACGAGCACGTCGTGGCCCTGTTCGTCGGCTTCCCTGAGCCGTGCGTAGAGGACCCGCGCGGCTTCCGCCGGTTCTCCTGGCACGTCGAAGCGCTGCACGTCCTTGGGCAAGGACAGGGACTCGGGGCCGAGTACTCCGACTCGCAATCCCTGGGCACGCAGGGATTCCACCCGCTGCACCGCTTCGTGCGGCTCCGCGAGCACCACGCCGGCCCTGGGCGCGTAGTGCGAGGCCAGTGAACCGGACACGCGCACCGTGGTGGAGGCTCGCACCGGCACCGCGCGGCCCAGCACCCGCTCGATATCTTCCGTCGCCAGGCCTCCGGGCCTGAGGATGGCCGGGGCTCCGGAGGAAAGGTCCACGATGGTTGACTCCACGCCGACCGTGGACGGACCTCCGTCCAGCACCAGATCCACGTCGCTGCCCAGGTCCCTTTGCACGTGCTCCGCTGTCGTCGGGCTCACCCGGCCGAAGCGGTTGGCGCTTGGTGCGGCCACGCCTCCGCCCAGCCGCTCCAGCACCTCCATCGCCACGGAGTGGCCGGGCACCCGCAGCGCCACCGTGTCCTGGCCCCCCGTCACCGCGTCCGTGGCCTTCGACGTCCGCGGCAGCACCAGCGTCAGCGGCCCCGGCCAGAAGGCCCGGGCCAGCGCCTGGGCTTCGTCCGGCACCACGCGGGCCCATTCCGGCAGGTGCTCCTCATCCGGGATGTGGACGATGAGCGGGTGGGTCGCGGGGCGGCCCTTGATGGCGAAGACGCGGCGCACGGCCAACTCGTCCTCGGCGTTGGCCGCGAGACCGTAGACCGTCTCTGTTGGCAGGGCGATGACACCGCCGCGTCGCAGCAATTCGACTGCACGGTCGAGAAGGTCGGGAGTAAGCATGCTCGGGTCGCACTGTCTCCCCAGGAGAAACCATGGGCAAGTCGCACGTTTTCGAGGCGCACAGCCAGATGCCGGTCCCCGCCGCCGACCTCTTCTCCTGGCACACCCGCGAGGGAGCCTTCGAACGCCTGTCGCCCCCCTGGGAGACGGCGGAGGTCGTCGACCGCTCCGGTGACGGTATCCGCCCCGGCGCCCGCGTCGTCGTGAAGCTCCACCTGGGCCCCATCCCCCAGCGCATGGTCGCTGAGCACACCGCCTACGTGGAGGGCTCCTCCTTCCAGGACACCCAGCGCGAAGGCCCCTTCGCGAAGTGGATCCACGACCACCGCATGAGCCCCGCCAGCCCCCAGGCCTCCGTCCTGGAGGACGCCATCCAGTACGAGCTGCCCGTGGGGACGCTGGGTGACACCTTCGGCGGCGGCTATGCGCGCAAGCGCCTGGAGCGCATGTTCGCGTACCGCCACTCGCTCACCCGCGCGGACCTGCGCCGCCATGCACAGTTCGCCTCCCAGGGCCCGCTCACCGTGGCCATCAGCGGCGCGTCCGGGATGCTGGGCTCCTCGCTGTCGGCGTTCCTCACCACCGGCGGCCACCGCGTGAAGCGGCTGGTGCGCGGCCGTGCGAACCCGGCGCGCGGGGACATCGCCTGGGCCCCCGACAAGGGCACTATCGACGCCGCGGGCCTGGAGGGCGTGGACGCCGTAGTGCACCTGTCCGGCTCCAACGTGGGCGAGGGCCGGTGGACCGACGAGCGCAAGCAGGAGATCCTCAAGAGCCGCACGGAGACCACCCGCCTGCTGTGTGAGACCCTGGCCCGCGCCACCCGCAAGCCGCGCGTCCTCATCTGCGCGTCCGCCGTGGGCTACTACGGCAACCGGGGCGAGGAAGAGGTCACCGAGGCGTCCTCCTCCGGCGATGGCTTCCTCGCGGACGTCACGCGCCAGTGGGAGGCCTCCACCCAGGCCGCGAAGGACGCGGGCATCCGCGTGGTGAACCTGCGCATCGGCGTGGTGCTGGACGCGCGCGGCGGGGCGCTCGCGAAGCTGGCGCTCGCGACCCAGGCGGGCGGCGGCGGGCCCGTGGCCTCCGGCCGTCAGTGGATGAGCTGGGTGTCGCTGGAGGACGTGCTGGGCCTCATCCAGTTCTCCCTCTTCACCCCGGCCATCCAGGGGCCCGTCAACGCCGTGTCTCCGAACGCGGTGCGACAGGGGGAGCTGGCGAAGGTGCTGGGCAAGGTGCTCCACCGTCCGGCCGTGTTCCCGCTGCCCGCCACCGTGGTGAAGACCGTGTTCGGGCAGATGGGCGAGGAGACCCTGCTGTCCAGCACCCATGCGCTGCCCACGGTGGCGCAGGCGAACGGCTTCCCCTTCCTGCTGCCCGACCTGGAGGGCGCGCTGCGCTTCACGCTGGGCCGCACCACCGAGGGCGCGGAATACCGCCACGGCTGAGCCCGGCGCTTGACACTCCTCGGGAGGGGCGACAGAAGTGCGCCGCTTCCCCCTCGCTTCGAGGAGTCCTGATGATCCAGGTCGAAGGGCTGACGAAGTTCTACGGCGAGCACGCGGCCATCCGGGACCTGGCCTTCACCATCGGCCAGGGTGAGGTCATCGGCTTCCTGGGCCTCAACGGCGCCGGCAAGTCGACGACGCTCAAGATTCTGGGGTGCGTGCTCCTGCCCACCTCGGGCCGCGTCGTCATCGACGGGCACGACGTGGTGAGCCAGTCCCACGAGGTGCGCCAGCGCATCGGCTACCTGCCGGACGTGCCCCCCGTCTACGAGGAGATGACGGTGGGCGAGTACCTGGCCTACGTCGCAAGGCTGCGCGACGTGCCCGCGAAGGCCACCGCGTCCCATGTCGGCGAGGCCGAGGAGAAGACCGGCCTGCGCGACGTGCACGGCGACGTCATCTCCACGCTGAGCCATGGCTACCGCCAGCGCGTGGGATTGGCGCAGGCGCTGGTGCACAAGCCCGCGCTGCTCATCCTCGACGAGCCGACCAGCGGCCTGGATCCGCTTCAAATCGTGGAGATGCGCGACGTCATCCGCGGCCTCAAGGGCGCGCACACGGTGCTCGTGTCCAGCCACATCCTCCCGGAGATTTCGCAGACGTGTGACCGGCTGCTCATCATCCACAAGGGCACGCTGCTGGCGCAGGGCAGCGAGGAGGAGCTGTCGCGCGCGCTCGGAGGTCCGTCCATCGTGCTGGAAGTTCGAGGCGACCGGGCGCGGGCGATGGAGGCGGTGCAGGGCTTCGGCGCGGTGGAGGTGCGGGAGGGGGAGGGCGGCGTGCTGGCCTTGAAGGTCGCGGCGGCGCCGGACCTGCGGCCCCAGGTGGCTCGGGCGGTGGTGGGCGCGGGGCTGGAGTTGTTGCGGCTGGACGCGAACGCGGGACAGCTGGAGGCGCTGTTCCTGCGCCTGACGCATGGACAGGAGGTGAAGGCGTGAAGGCGCTTCTGATTGCGCGCCGCGAGCTGGCCGGCTACCTGCGCACGCTCAGTGGCTACATCATCCTGGCCATCATCCTCGCGGTGAACGGGCTGTTCTTCAACGCGTACGCCCTGGGCGGCGCGAGCAAGAGGTCCGCGGAGGTGCTGTCCGGGTTCTCCTACTACTCGAGCGGCTTCACCATCGTGGCGGCCATCCTCGTGTCCATGCGGCTGCTCGCGGAGGAGCGGCAGACGGGCACGCTGCCGCTGTTGTACGCGTCGCCGGTGCGGGACCGGGACATCGTGCTGGGCAAGTTCCTGGCGGGGCTCGCGTTCCTGGCGCTGTACCTGCTGCTGACGCTCTACATGCCGCTCCTGGTGCTGGTGAACGGCAAGGTGTCCTTCGGGCACGTGTTCGCGGGCTACCTGGGGTTGCTGCTGCTGGGCAGCGCGTCGCTGGCGGTGGGCACGTTCGGTTCGGCGCTGGCGAAGAACCAGCTGCTCGCGGCCATCTTCTCCGCGGTGATGCTGGTGGCGCTCATCCTGTGCTGGCTGCTGGCGCGTATCACCGAGCAGCCGCTGTCGGACGTCTTCAGTGCGATGTCGCTGTGGAACCAGCATTTCCCCCCGTTCCAGGCAGGGCTCATCCACGTGCGGGACGTCGTCTACTACCTGGTCGTGACCTACGTCGCGCTGTTCGCGGCGACACGGGTGCTGGAAGCGCGGAGGTGGCGATGAGCACGCCGGCCTCTTTCGGGACGGGGCTCGCCGCGACTGGTGCGTTCGTCGCGGGGCTCGTGGCCGTGTTCCTCGCGGAGCGCGTGCTGGGCGTGGGCTCCGGACGCGTGGCGCTGGCCGCGCTGGGCACCGCCGGGGTGGTGGCCGCGACGGCGTGGAGAGCGGTGCGGATGATCTCCGCGCCTTCCGAGCGTCGCGCGCTGGAGCGGTGGGTGCTCGCGCTGTACGTCGTGGGCCTGGCCGCGCTGGTGCTCTACTTCGTGAAGGGGGACGTGGGGACGGCGCTCTTCGGTGAGCCGCTGTCGCGTTCCTCGCCGAAGCTGTCGGGGGTGCTGGCGGTGCTGTTCCCGGCGCTGCTGCTGTGCTCGCTGGTGCCGCTGGCGATGGTGGAGGCCGCGGTCGCGGCGATGGCGCGGGCGCCGGTGCCGGAGACGGGCCGGGTGAAGAGCGCGCTGTTCTCCGGGCTGGGCGTGGTGTTCGTCGTCGTGTTCGCGTTCGCGGCGACGTACGTGGCCACGCAGGCGGACGCGACGTGGGACCTGTCGTACTTCCGCACCGCGAAGGCGGGCGATGCCACGCGCAAGCTGGTGCGCGGCCTCAACGAGCCGTTGCAGGTGACGCTCTTCTTCCCGCCGGCCAACGAGGTGGGCGAGGCGGTGCGGCAGTACTTCCGCGACCTGGAGCCGGAGAGTCCGCAGCTGGCCGTGGAGGCGTTGGACCAGGCGGTGGAGCCCGCGCGCGGCAAGGCCCTGGGTGTCAGCAGCAACGGCTCCGTGGTGCTGGCGCGAGGGGACCGCAGGGAGATCCTCACGCTGGGCCTGGATCCGGAGCGGGCGCGTGGGCAGCTCCAGCGGCTGGACGCGGAGGTGCAGCGGCGGTTGCTGGCGGTGGCGAAGCCCCGGCGCATCGTCTACCTCACGGGCGGACATGGCGAGCGCGCCGACACGCGGCCCGTGCCGGGGGAAGCGGCCCGGCCTTCGGTGGCGCAGTTCAAGGAGCTGCTGCGCTCGCAGAACGTGGACGTGCGCACGCTCACGGTGGCGGAGGGGTTGGGTTCGGCGGTGCCGGGGGACGCGGCGATGGTGGCGGTGCTCGGGCCCACGCGGGAGCTGCTTCCGGAGGAGGCCACGGCGCTGCGCGAGTACTGGGAGCGGGGCGGCCGGCTGTGGATTGTGTTGGAGCCGGACGGGGCGGCGCTGGAGCCGCTGCTCCAGCCGATGGGGCTCAAGTCGCTGCGCGTGCCGCTGGCGAACGACCGCGTGTTCTTCCGCACGACGCGGCAGTTGAGCGACCGCGGCAACCTGGGCACGGCGAGCTTCTCCTCGCATCCGTCGGTGACGTCGCTGTCTGCGCTGGGTTCGCAGGGCGCGGTGGCGTTCGTGGGCGCGGTGGCGCTGGAGCCGGTGACGCCGCCGGTGCCCGGCGTGTTGCTGGACACGAGCGTGCGCGCGCACGGGGAGACGTTCGCGGACCGCAACGGCGACTTCGAGCCGGAGGCGGGGGAGACGGCGAAGGCGTGGCCGTTGGTGGTGGCGGTGGAGCGGCCGGTGGGGGAGGGGAAGCCCGCGTCGCGCGCGGTGGTGATGGCGGACGCGGATGCGTTGGGTGACGGCATCCTGGGCAACGTGGGTAATGCGTATCTCGCGGTGGACACGCTGCGGTGGCTCTCCGGTGAGGAGGCGCTGTCCGGCGTGACGACGAGTGAGGAGGACGTGCCGTTGCAGCACACGCGCTCGCAGGACGTCGTGTGGTTCTACGCGACGGTCTTCGGGATGCCGGTGGCGGTGCTGGCGGTGGGCTCCTTCATGACTCGGCGGCGCGGACGGCGAGCCCCCCGGAGCGCCGCGGCGGTGGGAGGTGCGCGATGAAGGCGCGCGACGTGGCGGTGCAGGGAGTGCTGGCGGCAGTGGCCCTGGTGGCCGCGTTCTTCGTGTGGCAGCGCGAGCCCGCCCGGGCACCGGGGGAGGTGACGGTGGAGGACGCGCAGGCCAGCGCGCTCGACCGCATCCGGTACGACGACGAGACGCGCTTCGTGGAGCTGTTCCGAGACCCCCAGGACCGCGATACCCTCTGGGTCCGCCTGGGCAACAAGCCCGCGAAGCCGAGCACCGGAGCACAGGGCGCCACGGATGCAGGGACCCCCGCCCATGCGGCCAGTGACGCCGGAAGTGCCCCGCTCGACGCGGGTGCCCTGGCCACCGCTGTTGTCAATGCAGGGCCCCATCTGCATCCCGACGCGGGCATGAGCGCGAGCACGTCCGCCGACGCGGGGACACCCGCTCCTGTACCTCCGCCCCGTGAGCTGCGTGGCAACGACGTCGCGCTGAAGCTGTTCGCACGCCTGGCTCCTCTGCGCGCACAGCGGGACCTGGGCGTCCTGGACGACTCGAAGCTGGAGGAGATTGGCCTCGCGAAGACGGAGCGCGGTCTGACGCTCACCGTCGACGGGACTCCCAGGACGTTCCGCCTCGCCGCGCCTGCTTCGGGCTGGGGCGCCCCCTACCTCCAGCGCACGTCCGATGGCCATGTCTTCCTCCTCGGCCCCGGACTGCTGTCGGACCTGGAGGCCGCGGCCAGCCGGCTCGTAGACCGGCGCCTCCACACCTTCGACGTGGATGGCTTCGACCGCGTCGTCATCTCCTCCGGATCCGCGTCCCGCACCTTCGCCGCCAGCGGCAAGCCTCCGGGCGCCGTGCAGCTCTCTCCCGTGAACGCTCCCACCACCCCGGATGACTTCGCCCGCAACTGGCACGACCGCCTGTGGCGCCTCACCCCCGTGGAGCTCCTGGGCCGGGGCGAAGCCCCTCCGGGCCTGCCCTCCACGCCCGCCTTCCGCGTGGAGTACCAGCGCGCCGGCAAGACCGTGGGCGAGCTCTCCATGGCGAAGGCGTCCGACAACTCGTGGTACGCGCGCACGGAGTACACCCCCGGCTGGGTCCGCATGGGCGGCGGCCTGGAGCTCCTGGCGGAGGACGCCGTGAAGCTCACCACGCCGCGCTGAGGCTCACCGCGCGTCGGACACCGACTCCACGTCCAGCCGCACGTCCACGAAGCTGTACGCCGGCCACGGCCCCGTGAACCGGAACGTGTACGCGTCCAGCCGAGCCACCAGCGACGTCACCCGCGCCTCGAACGCGGCCACCCGCGTGCGGTCCACCAGGAAGGCCGCGTTCAACATCATCCGCTCACCCAGGGGCGGCGCCTCGTGCATGGCCTCCGCCAGCGGACGCAGGCCCGCCTTCAGGACGTCCAGGTCCTTCGTGGTGCAGTCGCGCAGCGCCAGCTCCAGCCGCGCCTCGTGGTCCTCCTCGGGCTCCGAAGCCCCGCGCGACAGCTCCGGGTTCGCCTCCACCAGCCGGCGCGTCAGCGCGTCGCCGTGGCAGTACACCTTCAGCCCCAGCTCCACCCGGCCCTCCAGCTCCGACAGCGCCCGGGTCAGCGGGGCGCGCGCCACGCGCAACAGCTCCCGCACGCGCTCCTCCGTCGGCAGCACCGTCCCGAAGGCCACCGGCACCAGCGTGTGCTCGCGCACCACGGCCTCGGTGACGCGCTGGTGCATCAACAGGTGCTCCCGCGTGGGCACCACCCGAGGGCCCGCGACGTCGGACACCAGCGCCGCGAGGCCTGCCTCCCGCACCGTGCGCACCGGCGCCGAGCCCAGCCCCGCGAGGTCCGGCTCCCAGCCGCCGTCCTCGCGCACGATGCCGTAGAGGTAGTGCGCCCGCGTTTCCCGCGAGGACTCCGCCGGGGTCTTCGTCGTCATGACGTGCCCACCTTCCTGCACGACCGGTTCAGCGCGCGGATGCCGCCTCGCGCCGGGCAATCATCTTCTTCACCTGGTCCACCAGCGCGTCCGGCAGGCACGGCTTGGTGACGTACGCGTCACACCCGGCCTCGTTCGCGTCGTCCGTGTGGCCCTTCAGCGCGTGCCCCGTCAGCGCCACCACCGGGATGGCCTTCGTGCGCACGTCGCCCTTCAGCCGCCGCGTCGCCTCCCAGCCGTCCATCACCGGCAAGGACAGGTCCATCAGGATGACGTCCGGCACCAGCTCGAAGGCCTTGTCCAGCGCCTCCTGGCCGTTCTTCGCCTCCGCCACGCGGAAGCCGGAGAACTCCAGGTACTCCGCGTACATCTCCCGGGCATCCTGGTAGTCATCCACCACCAGGACGAGCGGCTTCTGTTTTTCCGGGGTGTTCGTCATGTCCGTCTCGCGCGTCGTGGAAAGTGCAGGGTGAAGGTCGAACCCTGGCCCGGAGCGCTCTGGAGGGAGACGCGTCCCCCCAGCATCGCGGCCAGACGGCGGCAGATGGAGAGGCCCAGGCCCGTGCCCCCATAGGCTCGCGTGGGGGAGCTGTCCACCTGCTGGAAGTCCTCGAAGATCTTCTCCTGGTTCGACACGTCGATTCCAATCCCTGTGTCCTTCACCGAGATGGCCACGGTGCCGGTGGCGTTCTGATACTCCGCCGCGATGTGCACGCCGCCCTCGTGCGTGAACTTCAGCGCGTTGGACAACAGGTTGAGGACAATCTGCTTCACCTTCTGTCGGTCGCTCCACACCCCCGGCAGCGACGCGTCCAGCCGCGTCTCCACCGTCAGCTTGCTGCGCGCGATGATGGGGTCCATCTCCGCCATCACCTCCTGGAGCAGCTCCGGGATGCCGAAGTCCGACAGGTGCAGCGGCATCCGCCCGGCTTCGATGCGGGTGATGTCCAGGATTTCGTTGATGACCTCCAGCAGGTGCCGCCCGTTGGAGTCGATGCGCGTGAGGTTGCGGCGCTGCGGCGGCGTCATCTCCCCGGACACGCCCTGCAGGAGCATGTTCGTGTAGCCGAGGATGGCGTTGAGCGGCGTGCGGAACTCGTGCGACATGTTGGCCAGGAACTGCGACTTGGCCGCGCTCGCCTGCTCCAACTGGATGGCCTGCCGGCGCAGCTTCTCGTTCTGCTCCGCCAGCTCCGCGGTGGCGGACTGCACGCGCGCCTCCAGCTCGCTGGAGACCTCCTTCACGCGCTCCAGCAGCCGCGCCCGCTCCAGCACCTCCGAGCGGTCGTGGAAGACGGTGACGATGCCCGTCAGTTCGCCGCCGTCTCCCAGCACCTTGTTGGCCATGGCCTCCATGGGCACGGGCGAGCCGGTGCCCGGGTCGTCCAGGGTGAGCTGGCTCTTCCAGCGCGACACGCTCGCGTTCACCGGGCCCAGCAGGTTGCCGAGGAACGACGCGAAGAGGGCGTCGTTGGCGCGCACCCGCCGCAGGATGGCCTCGTCCGCCGTGCCCTCGCCCGAGGTGCCCTGGGCCTGGGGCCACGCGAAGAGGCGCTCGGCCGGGTCGTTCATCATCACCATGCCGCCCGCGGGGTCGGTGAGGATGATGGGGTCCGCCACCGAGTCCAGCACGCGGTCCAGGCGGTGGCGGTCGCTGCGGGCCTCGCGCTCCGTGGCGCGCAGCTGCCGGTAGCTCTCTCCCAGCGCCTGCGTGGCGCGGCCCAGGTCCGTGAGGTTGCGCAGCACGCTCACCACCACGGACGGCCCGTCCGGGGCCAGCACCGGCGTGGTGACCAGCTCGAAGAGCAGGTCCATGCCCTCCAGCGGATCCACCAGCGGCACCTCGCGCCGGTGCACCGTGGTGCCGCCCTGCGCGAGCGTCTCCCGGAACAGCCGCTGGTTGAGCTCCACCGCCCGCGTGCGGCCGGGGCTCGCGTCCGGGCCCGCCACCAGCAGGCCTTCCGCGCGGGCGTTGGCGAAGAGCAGCGTGCCCTCCGTGTCCGTCAGCAGCACCGGATCCGACACCGCGTTGATGACCCGGCGAAGCAGCCGGTCCGGCTCCGGGCGGCGCGGCGCCCGCGCATCCGACGCCAGCTGCCGGGCCAGGTGCGGCCCCGCCGAGGACGCCACCCACGCCACGTCCTCTGGCACGGCCGGGCCGGGCAGCCCCACCATCAGCAGCGCCACGGCCGTGGCTCCGGGCCGGCCCAGCGGCACCGCGAGGAAGCCGCCCGGCATCGCCGCGCCCTCCAGCGCGTCCGCCGCCAGCCACCGCGCCCCGGGACGCGTGCGGAAGGTGGAGAGCGGCGAGCCCGGTGCATCCCACGCCCGGGCCAGCGCGGCCTGCTGCGCGCCCGTCAGCCCCTCGCTGGCGAGGCACACGGACGTGGGCGCGCCCTCCCCGGGACCGACACAGGCGGCCGGCGCGCCATGCCTGCGCGCGAGCCACTCCACGACCGCCCGCGCACAGGCGACGGCGGACTCGCAGGCGAGCAGGTGCTCGGCGAGCACGAGGCGAGCCCCGGGGTCGACTTCGGCGGGGGGCAGCGGGGCTGGGGACGCCACGACCTTACGCTCCGGATGAAGGGGGACGCGGGGAACGGCCGCGTTCCGGCGAGTCTGCGGTGCGAACCTCCGAAAATGCCACCACGATGCGCGCCTCCCCTTCACGGGGCGTGGCGCGCCCCAGGGCTTCCAGGGCGGGCGGGTCGAAGCGCAGGCCCCTGTCCAGCAGGCGGTCCAGCACGTCCACCAGGCTGGCTCCACCAGCCACGCGTTCCACGGGCATTTTCGCGCATGCTCCTTGGGTCCGCCCGGCGCGGACCTTCGGGTCCAGCATCGTTCTAACGCGCCGGCCTCCCTGGACCCCAGCCCCGTCCACGCCCGGCCCCTGACTGACCAACACCCGGGGCGGGGCTCTGTTGGGTCGCATACACCCCGCGCTGGGCAACCGGCCGGGCGGGGCTCGGCAGGCGTGGCTTATGCCCTGGGAAGCGGATTCCTAGCCTTCCGTCATGAACGACGAGCGCCAGCACAAATCCCTCTGGACGGTGACGACGCTTCCCCGGGACTTCCCCTCCCTGCCAGGCGACCTGGACGTGGACGTGGCCATCATCGGCGGAGGCATCGCGGGCCTGACGACCGCCTGGCTGCTGAAGCGTGCCGGCAAGAAGGTGGCGGTGCTGGAGATGCACCGCGTCCTCTCCGGGCAGACGGGACAGACGACCGCGCACCTCACGGAGCTGCTGGACACCCCGTACACCACGCTCGTGAAGGACTTCGGAGAGAAGGGCGCCCACCTGGCCGCGTCCTCCAGCCGGGCCGCCATCGAACAGATTGCCTCGCTGGTGGAGTCGCTCTCCATCGAGTGCGGCTTCACCCGCGTGCCCGGCTTCCGCTACGCGGAGACGGAGTCCGAGCTGCGGGAGCTGCTGCATGAGGTCTCCGCCGCGCGGCAGGTGGGGCTCCTGGCGTCGTTCACCAAGGAGGTGCCGCTGCCGTTCCCCGTCAAGGGCGCGCTGCGCGTGGAGGATCAGGCGCTGTTCCACCCGCGCCAGTACCTGCTCGCGCTGGCGGACCGCATCCCGGGCGACGGCTGCCATCTCTTCGAGAACACCAAGGTCCTGGACATCCACGACGGCACGCCCTGCCGCGTCCTCACGGAGAAGGGCACCGTGACGGCCCGGGCCGTGGTGGAGGCCACCACCACGCCGCTCAACCGCGTGGCCATGCACACCAAGCTCTACCCGTACCGCACCTACGCGGTGGCGGCGCCGCTGGAGGGCCCGCTGGAGCCGGGCCAGTACTACG
The DNA here is from genome assembly GCF_017302985.1 of Corallococcus macrosporus. NCBI lineage: Bacteria > Pseudomonadati > Myxococcota > Myxococcia > Myxococcales > Myxococcaceae > Corallococcus > Corallococcus macrosporus. Next base: position 466,948 of record NZ_JAFIMU010000007.1, on the reverse strand, counting down.
ACAGCCGCGACCCGTATCACTACATCCGCACCCAGCAGGTGGACAGCGTGCCCTACGTCATCGTGGGCGGCGAGGACCACAAGGTCGGCGGCGAGGAGGACACCGCCTCCTGCTACGCCGAGCTGGAGGCGTACATGCGCGAGCGCTTCCCCGTGAGGCGCATCACCCACCGCTGGTCCGGCCAGGTCATCGAGCCCGCGGACGGTCTGCCCTATATCGGCCGCAACGTGGGCAGCCGCAACGTGTACGTGGCCACGGGCTTCTCCGGCACGGGCATGACGTTCGGCACGCTCGCGGGCATGGTGCTGTCGGACCTCATCCTGGGCAACCAGAACCCCTACGCCGCGCTGTACGAACCGGGCCGCGTGAAGCCCAAGGCCGGCGCCAAGGACTTCATCCAGGAGAACGCCGAGGTGGCCTTCCGCTTCGTCGCGGACCGGCTGTCCAAGCCGGACGGCCACCAGTTGGCGGACGTGGCGCCGGGGGAGGGAAAAATCCTGGAGGTGGATGGCCGCAAGGTGGCCGTGTACCGCGAGGAGGACGGCACGCCGCACGCCGTGTCCCCGGTGTGCACGCACCTGGGCTGCCACGTGCACTGGAACAACGCCGAGCGCACCTGGGACTGCCCCTGCCACGGCGGCCGCTTCAGCCCCACCGGCCGCGTGCTCAACGGCCCCGCCGTGAAGGACCTGTCGTCCGTCAAACTTCCGGTGAAGTGAAAAGTACGTCGGGGTGGGGCTTCCCTTCGGGCGAGCCCACCCCCATCTATCCCCACGTCCAAGTCATTCACCGGGGGCACGAATGAACGCGCTGGAACTCATCAAGCAGCAGCATGAAGAGGTGTCCAAGCTCTTCAAGAAGTACGAGAAGCTGGGGGATGAAGCCGACGACGAGCGCCAGGAGCTCTTCGAGCAGATCGCCGACCGGCTGGGCGCGCACGCGAAGATTGAAGAGCTGTACCTCTATCCCGCGCTCAAGAAGGACGACACGGAGGACGACCTGCGCGAGGCCGTGGAGGAGCACCTGGCCGTCAAGCGGCTCATCGCGGACCTGCTGGACATGGATCCGTCGGACGACGAGTTCGACGCGAAGATGAAGGTCCTCCAGGAGCAGGTGGAGCACCACGTCGAGGAGGAGGAGAAGGACCTCTTCAAGGCGGCGCGGAAGATCCTCACCAAGGATCAGCTCGACGACCTGGGCGTCCAGTTGGAGGAGGAATACGACGCGCTGATGGACGGCGAGCCGCGCAACGACGTGCCCGAGGAGACGGAGCACGCCGCGCCCATCTAGCGCGCCGCGTCCGCGAAGCAAGACAGGGGTTGCGCGTGGCACGGGGCCGGGCAGCATGCGGCCCATGCCGCGCGCTCCTGTTTCCGCCCCTGTATCGCTGCCGGATGCGTTCACGCCCGCCGTGCGCCGCGCCCTCGTGCGCGCGGACCCCGTGCTGGGCACGCTGTTCAAGACGGTGGGCCGCTTCCGCCTGGAGCTGAGCCCGCTGCACAGCCCCTTCGAGGCGCTGGCGCACTCCATCGTCTACCAGCAGCTCCACGGCCGCGCGGCGGCGACCATCTTCGGCCGCGTCTGCGAGCGGGTGGGGAAGGGCAAGGCCTTCACGCCCCAGAAGCTGCTCGCGCTGCCGGACGCCACCCTGCGCGAGGCCGGGCTGTCCGCGAACAAGCTGCTGGCCATGCAGGACCTGGCGCGCAAGACGGTGGACGGCACGGTGCCGACGCTCGCGCGCGTGCGCCGCATGTCCGACGCGGACCTCATCGAGCACCTCACGCAGGTGCGCGGCATTGGCCAGTGGACCGTGGAGATGCTGCTCATCTTCCGCCTGGGCCGGCCGGACGTGCTGCCCGTGGACGACTACGGCGTGCGCAAGGGCTTCATGGTCCTGCACGGCCTGAAGGAACAGCCCAAGCCCAAGGCGCTGCTCGCGTACGGCGAGCGGTGGCGCCCGTACCGGAGCATCGTGAGCTGGTACCTGTGGCGGGCGGCGGACCTGCCCGTGGGCACCTTCGCACCGCCGGAGGCCAGCTAGCCGAGCGAGGGCCGGGAGCGCACCGTCCCTTGTCTTACCGCGCGAGCGTCCTCACCCGTAAGGGAACGGAGGAATCCCGCGCATGCGTGCACTCACCTACCAGGGTCCCTATCGCGTCCAGGTGGAGCAGAAGCCGGACCCCCGCATCGAGCATCCCCAGGACGTCGTGCTGAAGGTGACCCGCGCCGCCATCTGCGGCTCGGACCTGCACCTCTTGCACGGGCTGGTGCCGGACACGCGCGTGGGCTGCACCTTCGGCCATGAATTCACCGGCGTGGTGGAGGAGGTGGGCAAGGAGGTCGCGCAGCTGAAGAAGGGCGACCGCGTGGTGGTGCCCTTCAACATCTCCTGCGGCACCTGCTTCTACTGCCAGCGCGGCCTCACCGGGAACTGCGAGAACAGCAACCCCGGCAGCGACGTGGCCTCCGGCGTCTACGGGTACTCGCACACCACGGGCGGCTTCGACGGCGGCCAGGCCGAGTACGTGCGCGTGCCCTTCGCCGACGTGGGGCCCATGAAGATTCCGGACGACATGGACGACGAGTCCGTCCTCTTCCTCTCCGACATCCTGCCCACCGGCTACCAGGCCGCGGAGATGGGCGAAATCAAAGGCGGTGAGACGGTCGTCGTCTTCGGCGCGGGCCCGGTGGGCCTCTTCGCGATGAAGTCCGCGTGGCTGATGGGCGCGGGCCGCGTGGTGGCGGTGGACCACGTGCCGTACCGCCTGGAGTTCGCGCGGAAGTTCGCCAACGTGGAGACGGTGAACTTCAAGGAGGTGGGCGACATCGTCCTGCACCTGAAGGAGATGTTCGACGGCCGCGGCCCGGACGTCTGCATCGACGCGGTGGGCATGGAGGCGGAGGGCTCGCGCGCGCACCGCGTGCTGGGCCTGGGGCTGAAGCTGGAGGCCGGCGCGCCCACCGTCATCGAGTGGTGCATCAACACCGTGCGCAAGGGCGGCAACGTCTCCATCATCGGCGTGTACGGGCCGCCGTGGAACTTCGTGCCCATTGGCACCGCGATGAACAAGGGCCTGACGCTGCGCATGAACCAGGCGAACACGCGCCGGTACATGCCGCACCTGCTGGAGCACATCCAGAAGGGCCGCATCGACGCGAAGGGCATCATCACCCACCGCTTCCCGCTGGAGCAGGCGCCGGACGCCTACCACCTGTTCGCGCAGAAGCGCGACGGGTGCGTGAAGTGCGTGCTCATGCCGCACGGCCACGCGTGAGCGACATCACCCACTGTTAACAGGAGGCACGCCATGCCCCAGAAGACACCGCAGAGACAGAGCCGCGCGAAGACCGGCCCCCGGAAGTCACGGGCGAAGGCGAAGCCGGCCCCGGCCGTGGAGAAGCAGGCCCAGGCCGTGGACCTGGACCCCGCCAACCGCCCGGGCGTCCCCATGGAGACGGCGCCCCAGCCGCTTGCGGGGGCGCGCGTGCCCATCACGCTCCAGCACGCGGACGTGCCGGTGTTCAAGCACGCGGGCCGCAAGGTGATGCCGCCGGTGTTCGGCACCGCCCAGCCTCCGAAGGGGCTGAGCGGCCTCTTGCGAAAGGCGGCCTACGCGAAGCCGGACCACAAGCCCGGCCACTGGATGCTGCTGCTGCTGGCGGACCGCGTGGACGTCTGGGAGCACCGGCTGCGGAGGTCCCTTCCATGGGCTGCTCCTTCCGCGGCGGTCCTCGCAGCCGGCCTGATATGGCGCGCGCGCCGGGCGTGAGGCCCAGTGCCTACGCGTCCCGGCCGTTGTACTGGAAGGGCTTGAGCGTGGAGATGTCCACGCCGTCCACGCAGCGCAGGTTGATGGCGTACATCGCCTTGCCATCCGGACCCTTGCCGGTGGCGTAGGACTCCACGCCGCAGGTGGGGCAGTGCAGGTGGTTGATGACCTTCTTGTTGAACAGGTAGGTCTTCACGTGGTCCGCGCCGGAGAGGGACTTGAACTGCTCCGGCGGGACGAACGTCAGCACCGAGCCCGTCTTGTGGCAGTAGGAACAGTTGCAGGTCACCACCTGCTGCAGGTCCGTGGTCGCCTCGTAGCGGACCTGTCCACAGTGGCAGCCGCCCGTATACGTCTTCATCTCCGCCATGGTGCTTCCTCCCGTTGCTGCGTTGTGACGCGCATCAATGAACGGAGGCGGCGGGGACCGCAAGCGACCCGGTGCATGGCCCGGTCGCTTGCGGCGGTGCGTCATGTCAGTCCGCGTACGTCGTCACGGACATCATCCGCACGAAGCGGCGGTCCGTGCTGACGGCCGCGATGGCGAAGCCCTGCGTGTAGCCCGGGGCGCCGCAGCCACGGCAGCTCCAGCCCGTCCGGTAGAGCCGGTTGCTGTTGCGCGAAATCTGCGTGATGTAGGCCACCGCGCCCTCCACCTCGTCCACGTTGTAGCTGTAGGCGCTGAGCTGCCCGATGAGCTCCCGCACGGTGATGGGCTCGAAGATGCTGGCCTGCGGACCGAAGGCGTTGCTGAACGCCTCGCCCAGCGTCTGCTGGTTGGCGATGCCCTGGCCGTTGGGGATGTAGCCCTCATGGATGCGCGCGGAGGCGAACGAGCCGGTGGCGCCGAACAGCACCGCGGGCGTCTGGGCGACGGGGTACAGGTTCAGCGGGTAGCCCGTGAAGACGGCGTCGTTCACCTCGTAGAAGTCCGCGAAGTACTTCGCCGCGGTGCCCGTCATGGATTGCTGGAAGGACGTGTCGCTGACGCGCGTGGTGAGATAGGCGCGCTCGGTGCTGTCCACGCCGAAGCCGACGTCGTTGAGGAACGCGTCCAGCGCGTTGCGGATCTCCGAGCGGACGATGGTCGTGCCGCCCGGGCTGGTGGGGCTCTTCGCGGCGGTGATGCTCGCCTCGAAGTCAGTGGTGGACGAGGCGAACGCCGGAGCGGAGAGCAGCATCATCGCGCCCACCAGGGACTTCATCGACAGGGTCTTCATGGGGAACCTCTTCATTCAAAGGGGGAGTACCGCAAGCTTTCACGGCGGAGGTGCTTCAGGCTCAGTCAGAGGCGGTCATCACGTTGACCATCCGCACGAAGCGGCGGTCGGTGCTCACGGCCGCGATGACGTAGCCGGCCGTGTAGCCCGGCGCGCCGCAGCCGCGGCAGCTCCAGCCCGTGTAGTAGAGGCGGTTGCTGTTGCGGGAAATCTGCGTGATGTACGCCAGGGCGCCCTCCACCTCGTCCACCGTCGGCGTGCCGGCCACGGTGCGGCCGCTCAGGAGCGCGAGGAGCTCCTTCACGGTGATGGGCTCGAAGATGCTGACCTGCGGGCCGAAGGCATTGCCGAACGCTTCTCCCAGGATGAACTGGTTGGCCACCACGTTCTGGCTGCTGGGGATGACGCCCTCGCGGATGGTGGAGGAGGAGGCCAGCGGGCCGGTGGCGCCGTACAGCGACGCGGGCGTCTGGGCGACCGGGCTGAGGCCCCACTGGGAGGCCGGGGTGGTGGCGTCGTTCAGCTCGTAGAAGTCCGCGTAGTACTTCGCGGCGGTGCCCGTCAGGGACTGCTGGAAGAGCGTGTCATTGAGGCGGGTGGTGAGATGGGCGCGCTCGGCGCTGTCCACGCCCGTGGGGCTGCCGGTGTTGTAGAGGAACACGTTCAGCGCGTTGCGGATCTCCGAGCGGACGATGGTCGTGCCGCCCGGGCTGGTGGAGCTCTTCGCGGCGGTGACGGCCGCCTCGAAGTCGGTGATGGACGTGGCGAACGCCGGAGTGGAGAGCAGCATCAGCGCGCCCACGAGCGACTTCATCGACAGGGTCTTCATGCGGAACCTCATCAAGGGGGGAACTCGAACGACGGCGTGGCGAGTACCACGCTCCCCTGACATGACCCGCGTGAGGTTCCGGTGACGCACCTCCCCGTGACACGTTCGTGATGGAGCGTGTCGCGAGGTTGGAATCTTTCACTGCGCGGGCTGTATGGCCGTGGGTGCCGGCGCGCTGCGGCGCAGGGGCGCGAGCAGCGCGAGGAACGCGGCGGACAGCGCGACGCCCAGGAGGAACACGTTCGCGTAGCCCAGGTTGCCGAACTTCGGATCCGCGAGCATCCCCGCCAGCGGCCCCGCCGGCGCCTTGCCCGCGACCTCCACGCTGGCCAGCAGCGTGTAGTGCGTGGCGCCGATGCGGCGGTCCGTGCGCGACATCATGAACGCGAACATCACGGTGGTGAGCGCGCCGCCGAAGAACTCCTCGGTGAGCGTGACGCCCAGCACGCCCGCGTCGCTGACGCCCGCGCGCGTGAGCAGCCACCGCCCCGCGAGCGGTAGCAATCGCAGCGCGCCCGTGAGGGCCACCGCCCGCAGCAGCGGCAGGCGCGCGGCGAGGATGCCTCCGCACGTGGACCCCAGGAGCGACGCGGCGGTGCCCCACGTGCCCACCCACAAGCCAATCTGGCCGGGCGTGTAGCCCGCGTCCACGAGGAAGGGCTTGTAGAGGACGTCGGACATCGTCTCGCCCAGCTTGTACGTGCCGATGAAGAGCAGCAGCCACCCGGTGCCCGGCACGGTGAACGCGGTCCGCATGCGGGCCCAGAGCGCGGGCCAGTCCAGCTTCGGTGACTCCGGGCCCTCGGACTCGCGCGGGGGCGGCTCGCGCACGAAGAGGACGACGGTGAAGACGGCCAGGCACAGCGCCGCCATGGCGAGGAACAGCCCGGACCAGCCGATGCGCGAGCTGGCCCACACGAGCAGCCCGCCGCCGGTGAGCATGCCCAGCTTGTAGCCCACGACCTGCGCGGTGTTGCCCGGGCCCAGTTCGTCCGGACGCAGCAGGTCCACCGCGAAGCCGTCCACCGCGATGTCCTGCGTCGCGGCGAAGAGGTTCATCACGAAGATGAGGCCCAGGAGCAGCGGCATCGAGTCCTGGCCCGCCGCGAACGCCGCCCCGACGCACGCGAGCGCCAGACCCGCCTGCATGGGCAATATCCACGACCGCCGGCGCCCGATGCGCGCGGAGCCGTAGCGGTCCACCAGCGGCGCCCACAGGGCCTTGAGCATCCACGGCAGGGACAGCGCGCCCGCGAAGCCCAGCGCGGCCAGCGACACACCGCGCGAGCGCAGGTAGACGGGCAGCGCCGTCACCTGGAAGCCGAAGGGCAGCCCCTGCACGAAGTACAGCGCGCACAACAGCCACAGCCGGGACGGGATGCGTCGCATGGTCGTGGCGCGAGCATAGGCACGCCCTCCGGCGTCCGTCGCGGGCCTATACTCGCGGGCCCTGTCACCGCACCCTGGGGAACCGCATGCCGGAGCGAGCCGCAACCGAGTCGGGAATCATCGTCGTGGAGCTGTCCGCCGAGCACGAACTGGAGGCGGACCACGTGGACGCGGTGGTGGAGGTGAAGGCGTCCTCGTTCTTCACCGGCAACGCGGCCTTCACCAACGCGCGGGAGGTGGCCGCGCTGGTGGGCCGCATGGCCGAGCTGGGCGTGCAGGACTCCGCCTTCACCCTCCAGTCGGTGCAGGCGGAGACGACGGAGGGGCTGCTCACGCGCTCCTCGTCCGCCCTCTACTCGGTGCGCATCCGCCTGGTGGACATGGGGCGGGTGGGGGACGTGCTCGCCGCGCTGTCCGGCCTGAAGCAGGCGACGCTGCGCGAGCTGCGCTGGGGCTACACGCACGAGCCGGAGGCCCGCCAGGACTGGCTGGAGGCGCTGGCCCGCGAGTCGGTGAAGAAGGCGCGCCGCGTGGCGGCCGGGCTGGGCGTGACGCTGGGCGGCCTGCACCGCTTCTCCGAGCGCACCTGGGAGTCGCAGGCCTTCGGCGCGAGGGGCGGCGGCTACGGCGGCGGGAGCGAGGACGTGATGCCCATGGCCCCCTCCGGCAGCTATGGCCTGAAGCAGCCGCGCGCCGTCGCGATGGGCTTCCCCGTGTCCCACCGCAAGAAGGTGCACGTGATGGCCACCGCGGAGTTCCAGTCGCGCGCGGTCCCGGAAAACTAAGGCGTGGCGCCGGGCGTGTGCTTCATCACGAGCGCCTCCAGCCGCTGGAGCGCCTTGTCCAGCGTCTCCCACGACGGACCGAAGGACAGGCGCACGTAGCTGCGGAAGCGGCTGGCCCGCGCGCGGCGCTTGCCGGGGTTCACGTCGAAGAACTCACCGGGCACGGTGATGACCTTGTGCTCCAGCGCGGCGCGGAAGAAGGCCATGCCGTCGTTGAGCGGCGCGGGCAGCCCTGACAGGTTGCCCCAGACGTAGAACGTCCCGTCCGGCGCCCGGTCCGTGCGGATGCCCAGCCGCTCCAGCCGCGAGTGGAACCGGTCTCTCTTCTCCCGGAACGTGGAGTGGATGGCGCGCGTCTCCGCCACCACCGTGTCCTCCTGGAGCAGCGGAATCGCCGCGCGCTGCAGGGGCCGGCTGCCGCCGCCGTCCAGGAAGCTGCCCGCGCTGGCCACCGTGTCGATGACCTGCTTGGGCCCCACCGTCCACGTCATGCGCCAGCCCGGGTAGCGCCAGTTCTTGGTGAGCCCGTCGAAGAGGATCACCGGGTCGCGGTTCACGTCCTCCACGTACCTGGCGGCGCTCTCCACCGGCAGCACGCCCGGGCGGCCCGTCCAGACGTAGTGAGAATAGAACTCGTCGATGAGCAGCGAGCACTCCAGCTCGCGCGCCACGCCCACCCACCGCGCCAGCTCCTCGCCCTGCACCAGCTTGCCGGTGGGGTTGCACGGGTTGGAGAAGAGCAGCGCGGACAGCCCTCGCCCTTGAATCTCCCGGCGCAGGTCGTCGTGCGTGAAGGCGTAGCCGCGCTCGCCCTCCAGCAGGATGGGGATGGCGGTGAACGCCTTGAAGACGTCCAGCAGCTCTTCGTAGGCCGTGTAGTCCGGCAGGAAGTGGCCCAGGTTCACCTGGCCCAGGCTGGCCGCGGCGCGGGTGAGGGCCGCGCGGCCGCCGCCGGACAGGCAGACGTTCTCCGCGCTGTACTGGCTGGGCAGCCCCTTGCGGTAGAGCCGGTTGTAGAGCCCCGCGATGGCCTCGCGCACCTCCCAGAGGCCCGCGACGGGCGCGTACTCCTGGTCCGCCATGTCCACCGTCACCGCGTTCACGCGCGGCGGGGCACCGGGGAGGTCGCCCGTCTCCGGCTGACCCTGGCCCAGGTTGCACCAGTCCGGGTCGCCGGGACGGTAGCCGCGGCGCGTGGCCTCGGCGGTGACGAAGATGACGCCCGTGCGGGGCACGGTGCGAAACGCATGCAGGGGGACGCTGTCGCTCACGGCGCCCACGCTAGCGCGCCCCCTGCTCCAAGTGCAGCCCCTGGCCTTCGCCTCAGCCTTCCAGCGAGGCGCGCAGGAACCAGGCGTGCTTCTCGAACTCGGTGATGATGCCCGTGAAGAGGTCCACCGTGTCCGTGTCCTTGTGGCCCTCCACCGCCGCGCGGCTCTCACGCAGGCCGCTCAAGTACACCTCGATGCGCTCGGCCAGCAGCTTCACGTGCTCCAGGTCGCGCGAGGTCTCCTGCGGATACTCCGGCAGGCGGCTGTTCTTGCCCACGTGGCGGCTGGTGCCGTAGGCGCGGCCGCCCAGCGTCACCGCGCGCTCCGCGATGGAGTCGTTGTGGTTGGCCAGGCTCACCGCGAACGTTTCGAACAGCGGGTGCAGCGCGGCGAACTGCGGGCCCTTGATGTTCCAGTGGGCGACCTTGATCTGCGAGTGCAGGTCCAACCCGTCCGACAGCCGCTCGTTGAGGGTGGCGGCGATGGCGGTGCGGGCCTGCTCGGAGAGGGGGCTGGGGCTCTTGTAGAGGGCCATGACGAACACGTTCCTTTCGGGTGAGAGGAAAAGACAGCGCCCCCCGGTGTCATCCACCGGAGGGCGCAATCACAGCTCAGAGATAACGACGAGGGGACTAGGACTCCAGTCCAACCGCCGCCGCGTGGATGACGCTCGCGATGCGGACCGCATCGTGCACGTGGTCCTCGCTCAGGCCGCCTTCCAGCACGACCTTCTCATGCGACTGGATGCACATCTCGCAGCCGTTGATGGCGCTGACCGCGAGGCAGACCAGCTCGAAGTCCACCTTGTTGGTCAGCACCTGGGCCAGCCGGTTCATCCGCAGACCGGCGCGCTTGGTCGCGTACGACTCCTTCCCGACCATGTGGCGGAACCGGTAGAAGACGTTGTTCATCGCCATCAGCGAGGCCGCCGCGCGGGCGTCCTCGATGACCGGCGTGGCCTTGTCACCCAGGGCCTGCTTCGCCTCGTTGAGGATTGCTTCCTTCAGCCGCTCGTTCCGGGCGGCGAAGGCGCAAGCCACGGCCGTCCCCCAGCGCTGCTCGGGGGTGAGGCTTCCCCCCTCCAGGACGGCGGAGAGGTTGAGGCGGGTGTCCTTGTGGGGATCCGCGAGTTCGCTGCGGACCACTTCGAGCGAAGCCATGGTGCCTTACCCCGCCTTCTGCAGCTTGGAGGTGAGCGTCTCCTCACCCTTCTGCCAGTTGCACGGGCACAGCTCGTCGGTCTGGAGCGCGTCCAGCGTGCGGACGGTCTCCTTGACGTTGCGGCCCACGGACAGGTCGTTCACGGACACGTGGCGGATGATGCCCTCGGGGTCCGCGATGAACGTGGCGCGCAGGGCCACGCCCTCTTCCTTGTGGAGGATGCCCAGCGCGCTGGACAGCTCGCGCTTGATGTCCGCCAGCATGGGGAAGGGCAGGTTCTTCAGGTCCGGGTGGTGCGTGCGCCACGCGTGGTGCACGAACTCGCTGTCGGTGGACAGACCCAGCACCTGCGCGTCGCGGTCCTGGAAGTCCTTGTTGTGCTTGCCGAACTCCGCGATCTCCGTCGGGCAGATGAACGTGAAGTCCTTCGGCCACGCGAACAGGACGGTCCACTTGCCCTTGTACGTGTCGTTGGAGATGTCCTGGAACTCCTTGTTCTTCTCCAGGCTCACGGTGCCCTTCAGCTTGAAGTTCGGAAGCTTGTCGCCAACGGTCAGCATGGGTTTCGACTCCTTGGGGATGGGGGGCGGGCCACCGTGGTCCACCCCAGAGGTTGTGAGTTGCTACCGGTAAAGCAGCCACCGTGCCAATGCTTCAACTGCCGTGATTCCAGAGGGTTACGTCACCCCTTGGAATCCCCACCGGCCGGGCGGTGGCTACGGGTCGGTGAATAACGAAATCCCGGTGCCTTTCGCCACTGCAATTTCGGTGGGTCGCTATTATCGCTAACACATGCCGGATGAACTGATGGGGCGCCACCCGGAAGTGACGCAGGATGCTCGGGAGCTGGTCGAGCTGGCAACCACCGAGGAAGGGGTGGGGGAGCTGCTCCGTCGGGGATTGGACTGGCTGACGCGCGTGGTGCCCTTCGACCTGGCCACGCTGTTCCTCCTCAAGGAGGGAAAGCTGGAGGCGGTGGCCGCGCGCGGTCCGCTCGCGAACCAGGCGGTGCGCAAGCACTCGCTCCAGCTGTCGGACTTCCCGTCATTGAAGCAGGCGCTGGAGACGCGGCGCGCGCGGGCCTTCACGGAGGAGGACCACTCGCACGGGGATGGCGACCCGTTCGACGGCGTGCTGGACCTGCCCGCGGGCCACGCGTGCATGGTGGTGCCGCTGTGCGCGGGGGAGCGCTGCTACGGCGTGCTGACGCTGGACCGCGCGCAGTGTGAAACGTACGCCCAGCCGGTGGTGGACCTGGTGGAGGTGTACGGGCAGATGCTGGCCACGGCGCTCCAGGGCGCGGAGCAGCGCGCGGTGGTGGAGCGGCTGCACCGCCAGGACCACGAGCACGCGAAGCTGCTGGAGTCACAGCTCGGCGGGGACTCGGAGGGCATCCTCGAGTCGTCCCTGAGCCCGGTGATGCGCGACCTGTCCCGCCGCGCGCGGCAGGTGGCGGAGACGGACACGCCGGTGCTCATCACCGGTGAGACGGGCACGGGCAAGGAGCGGCTGGCGCGGGCCATCCACCGCTGGAGCGCACGGGCCGACCAGCCCTTCGTGTCGCTCAACTGCGCGGCGATCCCGGCGGGCCTTCTGGAGAGCGAGCTGTTCGGTCACGTGAAGGGGGCCTTCACCGGCGCGAACCGCGACCGCGCGGGCCGCTTCCAGATGGCGCACGGGGGCACGCTGCTGCTGGATGAGATTGGCGAGCTGCCGGTGGAGCTGCAGGCGAAGCTGTTGCGCGCGCTCCAGGAGAAGGCGTTCGAGCCGGTGGGCAGCGACAAGACGGTGAAGGCGGACGTGCGCATCCTCGCGGCGACGCACGTGGACCTGCACCAGGCCATCGCGCAGAAACGCTTCCGCGAGGACCTCTTCTACCGCTTGAGCGTCTTCCCCCTGCGCCTGCCGCCCTTGCGCGAGCGGCGCGAGGACCTGCCGCAGCTCACCGTGTTCCTCCTGGAGGAGCAGGCGAAGCGGACGGGCCGGCGGGACATGCGGGTGACGGCGTCGGGGCTGGCGCGGCTGGCGGCGTACGACTGGCCGGGCAACCTGCGCGAGCTGGCGAACGCGCTGGAGCGCGCCACCATCCTCACGCGAGGCCAGGAGCTGACGGCGCAGTCCTTCGACCTGCCGGGCGGCGAGCGCGCGCGGGAGGTGGCGGGCCCGGCGTCGGTGGAGGAGACGCCGGCCGCGCTGCCCGCGGGGGCGAAGGTGCCCACGCTGGCGGCGGTGCAGCGTGAGCACATCCTGCGGGTGCTCACGCTCACCCGGGGCCGGGTCTACGGCGAGGGCGGCGCGGCGGCGCTCTTGGGGCTCAAGCCGTCCACGCTGCAGAGCCGGATGAAGAAGCTGGGCATCGCACGGCTGGAGGGCTTCACCGCCGCCGAGGACGCGTGACGCGCGTCAGTGCCAGCCGCTGTCCTCGCGAGTCTCGCGGCGGTCCTCGCGCGTCTCCTGGCGGTTCTGCGACTGCTCGGCGCGTGCGAGCTGGACCAGGTCGGCCATGAGCATGCGCTTGCGCGAGAGGCTTCGGCTGTCCATCCGGCCGTAGAGACCGTTGAGCTCCTGGGAGATGGAGCGCGTCTGCTGCAGGGAGCGGGACTCCTGGCGGGCGTCGCGCACGTCGTCGCGGTGGTCCTGGCGGTCGTCGCGGCGGTTGCCGTCGTAGCGCACCTCGCGGGCGCTCTGGCGCGCCTCCCGCTTGTCCTGGGACAGCTCGCGGCGGGACTCGTTCAGCTCCGAGGCCACGTAGCCGCGCAGCTCCTCTTCCACCTGCAGCAGGTCGCGGCGCGCCGAACGGCCACGGGCGGAGTCATAGCGGGCGAGCAGTGACTCCAGCTCGCGCAGGTCGTGGTGATCATCCCGGCTCTCGCGGCGGTCCTGCCGCAGCTCCTGCCGGTCCTGGACCTGCTCGCCGTGGTTGTTGCCGCGGGGACCGCCTGCGTGCGCCAGGGCCGGGAGGGACAGCGCCATCGTTGCCAGCAGCCACTTCGCCATCATGGGGGAGGCTCCTTCAAGTGCGTCGGATGCCAGGATGGACGCAGCGGGCCGCCGCGAATTCAAGGCCGGAGCCCTCCCCTGGGGTGGGAGCGGGGCCTACGCCACCGCGGGTGCGGCCGGGCGAGGGGCGGGGGCCACGGGGTAGTGGGCCTCCTTGCCGAAGGGCTGGTCGAACAGGTGCGGATCCGACTGCCGCGAGCGGAAGAGGTCCACGATGTAGTTCATCCGCTGGTCCAACTGGCTCCAGTCCTTGGCGGCCGTGCCCTTGAGGCTGTCGGGCGTCTTGTCCGTGCGGGCCAGGAGCGCCTTGAGCTTGGGGTCCTCGATGGTGCGCAGGTGCGGCGGGAAGAGCGTGGACTCCATGCCCGCGGGAGGCGGCAGGTCATTGCCCAGCTTCAGCGCGCCGCCGGGCACCGCGAGCTTCATCATGTGCTCGGTGGCGATGCCGCGGAACGTGCCGGCCAGCGCGTCCACCAGCGGCTTGGTGGCCAGGTCCACCACGCCCGTCTTGATGGCGGCCTTGGCGGCGAGGTTGGCGGGGAAGGGCAGCGCGTTGGCGCCCGCCTCGATGCTCTGCTTGAGGATGTTGGCGAAGACCTCCTTCACCGGCGCGTTGAGCGCCTTCTCCACGAAGCCCTGGAGCTGGGTCTGCTCGTGCAGGCCCACGGTGTCGTTGGCCAGGAGCATGAGCTCCGCCTTCTTGTTCGGGTCCTTCTCGAACATGGCCTTCGCGTAGTTGCCGAAGGCGTCCTTCAGGAGCGGCTTGTCCTGGGGGAAGCCGTCCAGGTACTTCTGGAGCTTCGCGGGATCCATCTGGGTGTCACCCTGGAAGGTCTCCACGAAGCGGGCGAACTCGTGGCCCACCTCCCGGAAGACGAACTGGTTGCCGTCGCCAATGGCCTTGCTGACGTTGTTGAGCGCGTCCGCGCCGGCCTTGGCGATGTCGCCGGTGGGCATGGCGGGCAGGCCCAGCTTGCGCAGCACGTCGTCCACCTTGGCCATGGCCTCGCCCACGACGCCGCCGCCCTTGAGCACGTCCACGAAGGCCTTGGGCATGTCCTCCTGGCGGATGCTCACGCCGGCCTGCTTCGAGGCCCACGTCGCGTAGGTGGACCAGTTGGCGTTCTCCTTGCCCAGCAGCGTGCCCACGGCGTCGGACAGGTCGTGGTAGCCCTGGGTGATGGCCAGGTTGCGCGCGGCGGGGTCCTGCATCGCGGCGATGTTCGCGACGTCCTTGGCGGTCGGATAGGAGCCGGGCGTGGGGCGCGGGCCGCCCTGCTGCGGGGCGGCGGCGGGGGTGGAGAGGGCCACCGGGGACTTCTGGGCCTTGGGCGACTCGAAGAGGGAGGCGCCCTGGGAGGTTCCGGGCTTCACCTCGTTGCGGGGGCGCGGCGCGACGGCCGTCTCCGGCGTGCGGGTCGGGGTCGTCGTGGGGCGCGGGCCGATTCTCGGAGGAGTCATGGCCCCAGTATCGGCGGGGCCGGGTCCGAAGTTGCCCCCGGGTGGCCCTTCCATGCGTGCCGCGCTTCTTCCAGCGAGACGGCCTGGAAGCGCACCGGGGCGCCCGGACGGCGAGCCCCCAGCCGGCCCCAGTCCGCGCGGATGACGGCGGCGATGAGCGGGTAGCCCCCGGTGGTGGGGTGGTCCGGGCCCAGGACGATGGGCGTCCCGGAGAGGGTGACCTGGATGGCGCCGCGAACCATGGGGCGCGAGGTGCCCGCGCCTTCATCGCCGTGGGGGACGGGAGGTCCGTCCAGCCGCTGTCCCACGCGGTCACTGGAAGGCGACACGGTGAAGCTGCTGCCCAGGAGGAGCTCCACGGCCGAGTCGCCGAAGCGGGACGCATCCGGGCCCAGGAGCACGCGCAGCGGGGCGGTGGGGGCCAGGGCCTCGGTGAGACGTGACAGGTCGGCTTCGGAAGGGGGCGCGCCCGGTGTGGCGGGAGGACCCAGCGGGAGCCGGTCGCCGTTGTGCAGGGGGCGTCCCTCCCATCCGCCCAGGCGGGCCACCCAAAGGGTGCCCTGGCCACCGAGGACTTCGGGAACCGCGAGCGCACCATCCACGGCCACGTAGCGCACGGCATACCGGGTGGGGGCGGGCACGGTGAGCGTGGCGCCGTCCGCGAGGAGGCTCTGAGCTGCGCCATCCACGGACACGCGCACGTCGCGACCCCGGGCGCGCAGCTCCAACCGGCCGAAGGCTTCCAGCGCCGCCGCGCCCGGTGCATTGCCCACCGCGCGGTTCGCCGCGACGAGCAGCTCCGGCACCCACGCACCGCCAGGAGGCACGCCGTGGTGCATGACCCCGGGCCGTCCACCGTCCTGCACCGTGGCGGGCGCGCCAAGGCCGACAATCTCCAGCCAGGTGCTCATGACGCCTCACCCCGCACGGTCGTGCCCAGGTCCTCGGGCAGGGGGAGAACCCTGGTGGGGCGCCCCGTTGGCGGCACGTCGCACGAACCTGTCCGACAGTCGGACAGGTTGGGAGAGCCGTGGCTGGGGAGGGGCCGCCCCCTCCGGGCAGCGGAAACCTGTCCGACAGTCAGACAGGTTTGGAGAGCCGTGGCTGGGGAGGGGCCGCCCTCTCCGGACAGCGGAAACCTGTCCGACAGTCGGACAGGTTGGGAGAGCCGTGTCGGACGGGAGGTGTAGATCATGCGTCCACCCGTTCGAAGCGCACGCGGTCGCCCAGGTGCAGGACCGCGCCGCGCTGGGGGTCGAACGCGGTGAAGTCCAGCGCGGTGCCCACGAGGTTCCAGCCTCCTGGCGACGCGAACGGGTACACGCCCGTGCGCCCTCCAGCGATGCCCACCGCTAACGCTGGTACCCGCGTGCGCGGCACCGGCAGCCGGGGACACGCGATGCTGGGATCCACGTCCCCCAGGTACGCGAAGCCCGGCAGGAACCCCACGCAGCGCACCGTGTACTCGCGGGCCGTGTGGCGCCGCACCACTTCCTCCACCGTGAGGCCCGCGTGCTCGGCCACCTTTGGCAGGTCCTCGCCGTCGTAGCGCACGCGGATGCGGATGAGCGGGTGCTCCACCGGCGCGACGGGCGCCACTCGCAGCCGCGTCAGCACGAGCGCCGGGGACTCGGGCGGTGTCGCCGGGTCGAAGTACACGCAGGCGTGGGCTTCGGTGATGACCGCGTCCCGCACGCCCGGCAGCGCGCACAGGGCTTCTCTCGCCAGTCCCCGGTCCACGGCCTCCGGCAACACCAGCCTCAGCGCGCTGTCCCCAAGTGGCTCGGGGGGATGCTCCAGCGCGTCCAGCATCGCGCGCACCTCGCGGGCCAGCGTCACCGCGCCCGGCGTGTCGCCGTGCACGCAGAGCGTGTCCACCGTGCCGCCCGTGGCCAGCCGCACCGTGTTCTGCCGCGCCTGCCCCACGTCCGTCAGCACCGCGCCGGGCTGGCCTCGCGGAATCAGCGAACCGTCCGGCAGCGTGCCCCGGTCCGCGAAGCCCTCACGCGCATACCCGAGCCCCGCCGCCACCGCCGCGTCCTTCAGCGCTCCCGCGCCGGGCCCCACGACCGTGACGTCCGTGCCCAATGCCTCCACCACGCCGTCCACCACCGCGCGAGCCAGCGCGGGTGACTTGTTGGCCGCGTGGTACAGCGCCCCGTGGGGCTTCGCGTGCCGCACCGGCACGCCGCGCTCTCGAGCCAGCGCGGCCAGCTGCCCGCACTGCTCGGCCACCTGCGCGCGCAGCACCTCCGGCGCCACGTCCAGGGCCTTGCGCCCGAAGCCCTCGCGGTCCGCGTACGACGGGTGCGCTCCGGCCAGCGTGCCGTGCCGCTCACACAGCTCCAGCGCCCGGCGCATGGACGCCGCATCCCCCGCGTGTCCTCCGCAGGCGATGTTCGCCAGGTGTGCCAGCACGTAGAGCTGTTCGTCCTCCCCGGGCAGCTCCCCCAGGTCGATGTTGAGCAGGCACCGCGTCATGGGCCCACGCTACGCGAGCCCCCACCTCAGCGGTAGGTGATGAGCGCGCGGTGTTCGCCCTCGAAGTGTCCGTGCTCGTTGAGCGTGGACAGATACCGGCCCCGCTCGCTGTAGAGGACCTTCGTGATTCCACAGTTCGCCAGCGTCCAGTTCGTCCGGAACGCGTGCGCATCCGGGATGCCCAGCAGGTCCTGGCTGATGGCCGTGATGGGACCGCCGGAAGTGAACACCAGCGCCGTCCGCGAGGGCCCCAGCGACGTCACGAGCGTCGCCAGTGCCTGAAGGCAGCGCTTCTTGAAGGCGGGCCAGGACTCCCGGTACTCGGTGTCATGTCCGCCCGCGACCCAGCGTCCCACGGCCTGGGTGAACACCTCCTGGAAGGCGCGGCGCGGATCCTTCGTCGCGGCCAGCTCCTCCCGCATCACCATGGGGTCGGCGTAGCGCGGCGTGTGCCGTTCGACGATCTCCACGTGGTCGAACTCGTTGAAGCCCTCCATTGTCTGGACGCCCACCCGCTGTCCCAGCCCCACGAGGCAGGACTCCGCAGTCTCCAGGTGGCGCAGCATCGTGCCCGTCACCACGGCGTCCACCTTTGGCAGCCGTGAGCGCAGCGCCTCGCCGAGCACGCGCGCCTGCTGCACGCCCACGTCCGACAGCTTGTCGTAGTCCTTCGCGCCAAAGGACGCCTGGCCGTGGCGGATGAGGTAGAGCGCGCCCATCAGCCCCCCGCCTTCTTGATGAGCTGGCGGCAGCGGTAGGCCAGGTAGTTGACGATGAGCCAGTAGTTCTTGAACGCCGGGTTGCGCGTCTGCTTGTGGTGGTAGCGGTAGTAGATCTGCTGCGCGATGACCGCGAGCCGGAACACGCCGTAGACCTCGTAGAAGGTCCAGTTGGCGGGCTTCAGGCCGGTGCGCTCCAGGTAGTACGCCACCACCTCCTCGCGCGTGAGCATGCCGGGGAGGTCCGTGGGCTGCCGGCGCGTCATGCGCAGGAACGCGTCGTCATCCGCCTGGACCCAGTAGGCCAGCGTGTTGCCCAGGTCCATCAGCGGGTCGCCCAGCGTGGCCATCTCCCAGTCCAGCACCCCGATGACCTGCGTGGGGTCCTCCGACTTGAGCACCACGTTGTCGAAGCGCCAGTCGTTGTGGATGACGCACGTCTTGATGTCCGGCGGGACGTGCGCGGCCAGCCACTCGCGCGTGCGCTTCATCCGGGGCACGTTCCAGGTGCGCGCCTTCTCGTAGCGGTCGGACCAGCCGGAGATCTGACGCTGCGGATAGCCCGGCCCCTTGCCCAGCGACGTCAGGCCCACCGCCTGAGCGTCCACGCCGTGCAGCGCGATGAGCTGATCCACGACGTTGAGGCACAGCTGGCGCGTGCGGGCCTTGTCCAGGTTGAGCCCCTTGGGCAGGTGCTTGCGCGGGATGAGGCCGGGGATGCGCTCCATCACGTAGAACTCCGCGCCCAGCACGGCCGGGTCCTGGCACAGCCCCACCATGGTGGGCACCACCGGGTACGCGGGCTTGAGGGCCTGCTGCACGGTGTACTCGCGCGACATGTCGTGCGCGGACTTCGCCTTGGTACCCGAGGGCGGCCTGCGCAGGATGAGGTCGCGGTTCTCGTACTTGAGCCGGTAGGTCCAGTTGGAGGCGCCGCCCGTGTACTGCGTCACCTCCGGCGTGCCCTGGAGCGAGGGCACATGGGCCTTCAGCCACGCGTCCACCGCGGGCACGTCCAGCGCCTCGCCGGAGCGCACCGCCTTGCCCTCGTCCAGCGGGATGGAGACCGGGGTCGTCATGTTCAACCTCCCTTGCTGAAGCCGCGCTTCGCGAGCTCGATGCGGGTGATGACGCCCTTGTGGACCTCATCCGGGCCGTCCGCGATGCGCAGGCTGCGCGCCTGGGCGAAGAAGCCCGCGAGCGGCGTGTCGCGCGACACGCCCGCGCCACCGTGCACCTGGATGGCGTCGTCCACCACCTGCTGGAGCACGTTGGGCGCCACGACCTTGATGGCCGAAATCTCCGTCATCGCCCCCAGCGCGCCCACGTCGTCCAGCTTCCACGCCGCGTAGAGCGTGAGCAGGCGGGCCTGGTCGATGGCGATTCTCGCCTCCGCCACGCGCTCGCGGTTGCCGCCCAGGTTGAGGAGCGGCTTGCCGAACGCGGTGCGACCCATGCCACGGTCGATCATCAGCTCCAGCGCCCGCTCCGCCGCGCCGATGCACCGCATGCAGTGATGGATGCGGCCCGGGCCCAGCCGGCCCTGCGCGATCTCAAAGCCCATGCCCGGCCCGGAGATGATGGCGGACCTGGGCAGCCGCACGTCGTGGAAGTGCACCTCGCCGTGGCCGTGCGGGGCGTCATGGTCGCCGTAGACGGGCAGCATGCGGATGATCTCCACGCCCGGCGCGTCCAGCGGCACCAGGACCATGGAGTGCTGGTGGTGGCGGTCCGCGCCCGCCTGCGACGTGCGGCCCATGAAGATGGCCACCTTCGCGTTGGGGTGACCCAGGCCGCTGGACCACCACTTCTTGCCGTTGAGCACCACGTGGTCGCCGTCCACCTCGGCGGTGGCCTGCATGTTGGTGGCGTCCGACGACGCGGCGTCCGGCTCCGTCATGCAGAACACGGAGCGGATGTCGCCCGCGAGCAGCGGCTTGAGCCACTGCTCCTGCTGCTCCGGAGAGCCGTAGCGCCAGAGCACCTCCATGTTGCCGGTGTCCGGGGCGCTGCAGTTGAAGACCTCGGGCGCCATGAAGCTGCGGCCCATGGCTTCCGCGAGCGGCGCGTACTCCAGCGTGCTCAGGCCCGCACCCAGCTTCGCGTCCGGGAGGAAGAGGTTCCACAGTCCTTCGGCCCTGGCTCGGGCCTTGAGCTCCACCATCACGGGCGGCACCTTCCACTGGCGCCAGTCTCCGCCGGCCTCCATCGCGTGCAGGGCCTGGAGGTACTCGGCCTCCACCGGCTCGATGTGGTCGGACATGAAGCGCTTCACGCGCTCCAGGTATTCGGTCGTCCTGGCGGAGGGCTGGAAGTCCATGTGGGGCATCCTGCGCCCCGGCGGGTTGATGAAGCCACTGAATGTTGGTCATGTGTTCTCATGAAGCCTGTTCAGGATTCCGCTGCTCGCCCGGCGCTCGACCTCAACCTCTTCCGGGTGTTCGACGTCGTGCTCCGCGAGCGCAACCTGGCCCGGGCCGCGGACGTGCTGTTCCTGAGTCCTTCCGCCGTGAGCCACGCGCTGGCGCGCCTGCGTGAGCAGCTGGGCGAGCCGCTCTTCGTCCGGGAGGGCAGGGGCGTGGCACCCACGGCGCTGGCCGAGCGGCTGGCCCCCGGCATCCAGGATGCGCTCGCGCTGCTCCAGCAGGCCGTGCACCGGACCCGGCACTTCGAGCCCGCGCGCGACGTGCTCCACGTCGCTCTGGCGATGCATGACGTGCTGGAGCCGTCGCTGTTGCCCGCGTGGGTGGAGCGGCTGCGTGTCCGTGCGCCGGAGGCGCGCGTGAGCAGCGTCCGGTTGGAGCGCACGCGGCTGGAGCGGGACCTGGCGTCGGGGCGGTTGGACCTGGCCATCGACGTCGCGCAGCCCACGGGGCCGGACCTGCGGCACACGGTGCTCCTGCGCGACGAGCTGTGCGTGGTGGCGGCGCGGAAGCGCTCACTGACCGGGGCGGCGTACCTGTCCGCGCGGCACGTCGCGGTGTCGTCGCGGCGCACGGGCCTGCCGTTCGAGGACCTGGTGCTGGGCCGGCTGGGGCATCAGCGCGACGTGGCCGTGCGGTGCCAGCACTACGAGGCCGCGTGCCGCATCGTCGCGGGTTCGGACCTGCTGCTCACGATGCCCCGGCGGCACGCGGAGGCGCTCGACGTGGGGCTCGGCAATCACCTGCTGCCCGTGCCGCTGGCGCTGCCGCCCGTGGACCTGCACCTGTACTGGCACCGTCAGGTGGATGAGGACCCGAAGGGCCGCTGGCTTCGCGAGGAACTGCTCGCGTTGACCGGCGAGGTGATGCACCCCGTTCTGAAGCGCAGGCCCGGCGGCTCAGCGACGTCGCGGACCCGGCGTCTTCCGCGTGCGCGGTGACGGCTTCGCGCGCCGGCCCTGGGCCTTCGGCTTGCGCGTGGACGCTCGGGGCGGGGTGGGCGGCCCGACGCTCGCGAGGATGATCCGCCGCAGGAGCGCGTACACGGGCAGCGGATCGAAGCTCTTGTCCAACTGGTGGTGCAGCGCGAGCCCGTCCACGCACGCCTTGATGATGACCGCGTAGTGCAGGTCCTCCGCGGTGGGCGCCGAGTCGTGACCCGTGCGCACGTGCGCCACGGTGCGGGCGATCTCCTCGTCCCCCTGGCCCAGCAGCTGCGCCACCGCGGGCGTCAGGTCCCGGTTGCGCAGGCCCAGCGCGAACAGCTCGTAGCGCAGCCGGCACGTCCCGGGCGCGTCCGTCGCCAGCTTCTCGCCCCAGGCGAAGGCCGTCTCCGCCAGCTCCTCCGCCGGCGTCTGCGCGCGCAGCCGCTCCAGCTCCGACAGGTACTGCCGGCTCGCTTCCTGCGTCACGGCCAGCAGCAGCGCGTCCTTGCTGCCGAAGTAGTAGTGCACCAGCCCCTGGTTCACCCCCGCCTCGCGCGCCACCTCCTTCACCGTCGCGGCGTCGTAGCCCCGCTCCCCCAACACTCGCTGGCCAGCGGTGATGAGGCGCGCACGGGCGTCAGGCTCCGGGGCGGTTGGGGGAGGCGGCGTCTTGCCACGGCGGGGGGAAGGCATCCCAGTCCCATAGGGCACCGCCTCCCACCCCCGCAAGGGCGACGACCGGTCGCCGGCTTGACATCCCGCGTTGTCGGTCTTAGTTAGCCGTGTGACTAAATTAGTCGTCCGGCTAAACCGAAGGAGACGGGCCATGCGAGTCGAGTCCAAGCGGTCGATGCAGTGGGTGAAGGCGGTGGCGGTGGGGGCGGCGTTGGTGTCGGTGCCGGCGATGGCCCAGGACATGGCGTCCGCGTCCACGGGGCAGGAGCAGCCGCGGCGTGGCGCGTTCCTCCTGGAGCTGCAGCCGCCCGCGCTGGACGGCTCGCTGTACGGCATCCGGGCGGAAGTGGCTCCGTCGAGGGACTCGCGGTTCGCGTTCGGCCTGCTGGGGCGCGCGGGCGGGTGGAACCGGTCGCTGGGCGCGAAGGCGCGCTTCACCGGCGTGGGCGGCAACGACGTGAAGCTCAACTTCGGCGTGGGCGTGGACAGCCGCTACACGCTCGCCTTCCTGGCGGACGGCACGGTGCGCCCGTTCGTGGGGATGACGGCGGGCCTGGAGGAGTTCGTCGCGCGCCCCGCTGGCGCGGCGGTGCCGGACCGCAAGGACTACACGACGACGGCCTTCCTGGAGCCGACGCTGGGCGTGATGTGGCGGCCGGGCTCCGGGCGCGTGGGCCTGTCGGCGCGAGCCGGCCCGGGCTTCACCTTCACGGACGTGCGCGAGCTCCAGGTGGGCTCCAGCAACCTGGGCCTGCGCACGGTGTACCCCACGGCGTCGCTGGGCCTGCTGGTCGTCCTGTAGTCGACGGGGACTGCTGCGCGCGCGGCTCGCGGTGGGCGGGTGGCTACACTCGTGGGACATGCCCGCCCCGTTCGAGTCCTACCGCGCCGAGTTCCCCGTCCTGAAGGAACAGCTCTACCTCAACCACGCTGGGGTCGCGCCCACCAGCCTGCGCGCCGCCGCCGCCGTGAAGGCGTGGATGGACGACGTGGTGAACCACGGCGTCCTGAATGAGCGGAGCTGGGAGGCCCACAGCGAGAAGGTGCGCGGGCTCGCCGCGCGCATCATCGGTGCCTCGCCGGAGGAGGTGGCCTTCGTGCGCAACACCAGCCACGGCCTGGGGCTGGTGGCGGAAGGGCTGGACTGGCGCCCCGGGGATGAAGTCGCCGTCGCGACGAGCATCGAGTACCCCTCCAACGTCTACCCGTGGCAGCACCTGAAGGCCCGGGGCGTGGAGGTCCGCGAGATTCCCGCGCCGGACGGCGGCGTGACGCTGGAGGCCGTCGCATCCGTGCTCACTCCGCGCACGCGGCTGGTGGCGGTGTCTTCGGTGCAGTTCGCCACCGGCCACCGCACGGACCTGGACGCGCTGGGCGAGCTGTGTGAGCGCTCCGGTGTGCTGCTCTGCGTGGACGGCATCCAGAGCGTGGGCTGCATCCCGGTGGACGTGAAGAAGAGCCGCGCGCACTTCCTCAGCGCGGACAGCCACAAGTGGATGCTGGGCATCTCCGGCATCGGCTTCCTGTACGTGGCGAAGGACGTGCTGCCGCGCGTGCGCCCCGCGCTGGTGGGCTGGCGCAGCACCACCGACGCGTGGAACTTCAACCGCTCACACTTCGAGCTGCGCCCGGACGCGGCGAAGTTCGAGGAGGGCAGCGCCGCGTACCCCGGCATCTACGCCCTGGGCGCCGCGCTGGAGCTGCTGCTGGAGGTGGGCCCGGACGCCATCGGCGCGCGGATTGGCGAGCTGCTGGGCCGGTTGGACTCAGGCCTGCGCGACCTGGGCTGCGACGTGGGGCCCTCGCCGAAGGACCGCGCGGGCATCCTCACCTTCCTGCCGCCCGGCGCGAACGTCCGCGCGCTCAGCGCGTACCTGTCGGAGCAGAAGGTGTCCCACTCCGTCCGGCGCGGGCGCATCCGCCTGTCGCCGCACTTCTACAACACGCACGAGGAGATGGACCGGCTGGTGGACCTGGTGCGCGCGTACCGGCCCGGGTGAGGCGTCCCACCCGGACCGGGACCCACGAAGACGGCTACTGCGCGGGGAAGAGGTTCTCCACGGAGAGGTAGCGCTCGCCGGTGTCGTAGCAGAAGGCGAGCACACGGCTGCCGTCCGGCATCTCCGCCAGCTTCTGGTTCACCGCGGACAGCGCGGCGCCGGAGGACACGCCCACGAAGATGCCCTCCTCGCGCGCGGCGCGGCGGGTGAACTCGTAGGCGTCCTTCTCATCCACCTGCACGGTGCCGTCGAGGATGGCCGTGTGCAGGTTCTTCGGGATGAAGCCCGCGCCCAGGCCCTGGATGGGGTGCGGGCCCGGCGGGCCGCCGCTGATGACGGGGGACTTCAGCGGCTCCACCGCGAGCACCTTCAGCTTGGGCCACTTCGCCTTGAGCACCTCGCCGCACGCGGTGATGTGGCCGCCGGTGCCCACGCCCGTGATGAGGTAGTCCAGGCCCTCCGGGAAGTCGTTCAGGATTTCCTGCGCGGTCGTGCGCTTGTGGATCTCGATGTTGGACTCGTTCTCGAACTGCTGCGGCATCCACGCGTTGGGCGTCTGCGCGACCAGCTCCTGGGCGCGAGCGATGGCGCCCTTCATGCCCTTGGCGCGCTCGGTCAGGTCGAACTGGGCGCCGTAGGCGGCCAGCACGCGGCGGCGCTCGATGCTCATGGACTCCGGCATCACGAGGATGAGCTTGTAGCCCTTCACAGCGGCCACCATGGCCAGGCCGATGCCGGTGTTGCCGCTGGTCGGCTCGATGATGACGCTGCCCTCCTTGAGGAGGCCCTTCTTCTCCGCGTCTTCAATCATCGCCAGGCCGATGCGGTCCTTGATGCTGCCGCCCGGGTTGGCGCGCTCCAGCTTCAGGTGCACCGTCACGCGAGACGGATACAGCCGGTTGATGCGCACGTGCGGCGTGTTGCCAATGGTCTGCAGGATGTTGTCGACCTTCATGGCGTCTCCTGTGAGGGGGAACGGGCACTGCGTGAGGGAAGGCTCAAATCTGGTAGTCGAGGACGTCCAGGCCCTCGTCGCCGTGGCGCGCGCGCACCTCGCTGCGGCGGGTGACGACGGACTGCGCGGGCACGCTCTGCGTGAGCCACGCGTTGCCGGCGATGATGCTGCCCCTGCCCACCACCGTCCCGCCTCCAAGGATGGTGGCGTTCGCGTACACCACCACGTCGTCCTCGATGGTCGGGTGGCGCTTCTTGTCCGCCAGGGCCTTCTCCACCATGAGCGCGCCCAGCGTGACGCCCTGGTAGAGCTTCACGTTGTCGCCAATGACCGTCGTCTCACCGACGACCAGGCCCGTGCCGTGGTCGATGACGAACCTACGGCCGATGGTGGCGCCCGGGTGGATGTCCACGCCGGTGCGCTGGTGGGCGTACTCGGTGAGCAGGCGCGGCAGCAGGGGGAAGTTCAGCCGGTGCAGCGCGTTCGCCACGCGGAAGATGGCGATGGCGTAGAAGCCCGGGTAGGTGAGGACGACCTCGTCCACGCTGCGAGCGGCGGGGTCCGCCTCGAAGATGGCGCGAGCGTCCTGCTGCAGCCACTCATAGAGGTCCGGCAGCTTCGCCATGAAGCGCGAGGACATGCCCGCGTCCGTGACGGGGTAGTGCGGCGCGAGCAGCCCCTGGATGCGCTGGAGGCTGGCCTCCACGGCGGTGACGTCCCGGCGCACCGCGGCGGCGTTGCACTCCAGCCGCTCCGCGAAGTGGGGGAAGAGCAGCCCCAGCACCTGCGCGACGAACTCGGGCGCCGCCTTGCGCACGTCCGGGGGGAAGCAGTGGCGCTGCCGCGCCTCCAGCAGGGTGGCAACCAATCGGGCGTTCGGATCGTCCATGGGGCGTTGCGTCAGGATAGCGTGGCAGGACCGCGTTTTCTTTGTTTCCGCCGGAGGAATGGCTGATGGCGGCCCGGTTGGTCTTCTTCCTGCCTCTGGGAGCGTAACGGCGGGGTTCTGGACGTGGATGCCGGCCGCGAGAAAACGTCGCGGCCGTCCGGTCGTCCAGGGGCCAGGGCGCGGTGCGCCATGGCAGCGGGCAGAGGCGGGGATTACCCAGGGGGATGCCTGAGGGTCACAGCATCCACCGGGTTGCCCGGGTCCACCGCCGCTGGCTGATGGGGCGGCGTTTCACGGCGGACTCACCGCAGGGCCGGCCGGAGGTGGCGCACGGGTTGTCCGGGCGGGTGCTGCTGGGCGTGGATGCGCACGGCAAGCACCTGTTCCACACGTTCGAAGGGGACGTGCGGCTGCACATCCACCTGGGCCTCTTCGGACGCATCCGCCACTTCCGGGGGGACGCACCCGAGCCGTCCACGGCATGCCGGCTGCGGCTGACGTCGGAAGGCGCGACGCTGCACCTGTCCGGACCGTCCGCCTGCGAGCTGCTGTCGCTGGAGGAGGAGGCCGCGTTGCGCGCGAGGCTGGGGGAGGATCCGCTGCGCGAGGATGCGTCACCGGACCGGGCGTACGCGCGGCTGACGCGGGGGCGCGTGCCGCTGGCGCAGGCGCTGCTGGACCAGGGGCGCATCGCGGGAGTGGGGAACATCGTGCGGGCGGAGGCGCTGTTCGTCGCGCGCCTGCCGCCGCTGATGCCCGCGTGCGAGCTGGCGCGGGATGCGTTCAACGGCCTGTGGGGCGCGATGCGGGCGCTGTTGCAGGACGGCGTACGTGACGGGCTCATCGTCACCCCGGGAGCACCGCCGCTGCCGTCACCCGGACGCAAGCGGGCGGAGCGCTTCTGCGTGTACAGCCGCGCGGGCCTGCCGTGTCCGCGTTGCGGAGGACAGGTGACGGGGCAACCACTGGCGGCGCGCACGCTCTACTTCTGCGCCGCGTGCCAGGGAGTGGACCGCGTGAGGGGGCCCCGCCGGAAGCCGGCCGCAGCCCACGCGTCCTGAGCCCCGGATCTCCAGCCTGTCCCCGCCCCCACCCGACATGGACCAAACCTGTCCGACAGTCGGACAGGTTTCCTTGGCTCGACTGGCACGGTGGCTCCCTCGCCGGGGGACCCAACTTGTCGGACAGGTTTCCGCAGCTTGGATGGCGCAGCGGCTTCGGCGCCGGTTCATCTCAACTGGTCCGACTGTCGGACAGGTTCGTGGAGTGCGCCGTCGGCGGGTGGCCTGGCAGGGCTCTTACGTTCTCATCGAGAGAGACGGAGTCCGGGGCCGACGCTCAGTGCGCGGGCTGCGTGGCGAGCCGGGCTCGGAGTGCATCCGCGTGCTTCTGGTAGTGCGGCAGGTCCGGATCCTGGTGCTCGCATGCCAGCGCGACGGCCCGCTCGCGATGCTTCAGGGCCTCCTGGAGGCGTCCCGCCGCTTCCAGCGCATCCGCCAGGCTGTCGTGCGCGTTGCCGGAGTCGGGATGGAGGGTGATGTTCCGCTCGAAGGCGGCGATCGCCTGGGGAAGGCGCTTCCCCTCCAGGTGGCGATAGCCCACGCTGTTGAGCAGGCGCTCCTGTGGCACCACCGGGTAGCCCACTCGCTTGGACAGCACGGCGTAGTGCGCTTCCAGGCGCGCCAGGTTTCCGGTCATCTGGAGCTCCTCTGGGACCTTCCAGCCGTTGAAGAGGAACCGCAGCCCTTCGTACGCCCCGATGTGCGGGAGGCTCGCGTGGTCGTCCTGACCGGACAGTTCGTCGTAGCGCCACGTGAGGTTCGCGGGCTTTCGCTTGCGCAGTTCCCGGGTGAGCGCGCGCAGGTTGGCGACGTTCGGAGCCTCCTCGGCGTCTTCGTACAGATACAGCGCCCGGCTTGGCGCGGAGAGGCGCGCGAGGGCTTCCGGCGCGGTGCGCACGAGCTCCGCGGAGTTCCAGTGCACGGACGGGCTGATGGCCACGTAGGCGTTGAAGCTCTCCGGCTTGTGCGTGAGGACGTGCATCGCGAAGAGGCCACCGTGGGAGTGGCCCACGAGGATCCGGTAGGGCTGCGTGCGGTAGCGCGCCTCCACGGACGGAGCGAGTTCCTCGGTCAGGAACCGCAGGAAGGTGTCCGCATGGCCCGCCGTGGGCGCGACTTCGGAGAGCAGCCGGCCGTCGTCGACGCGCTCCGTCTTTGAAAAGGGCGGGGTGAGGTCGCGGTCGCGGTTCGTGTTGGGCACCCCGATGACGATCATCTCCGGGATGTGCCGCGTCCGCGCCAGGAACTCCACCATGCTGGCGACGTGGACGAAGTGCGTCTCCGCGTCCAGCACGTAGAGCACCGGGTGTCGCTCGGTGGGCGCGGCCTCGTAGCTGTCGGGCAGGTGGATCATCAGCGGCCGCTCTTCTCCCAACACCTTGGACGTCATCGAGGTGCGGGTGCCGATGACGATGGGCGTGTCCCCGGCCGCGACGGCTGTGCTCGCGTGAAGGACGGACAGCAGGACGAGGCCCCACAACCCACGACGGAACGACCGCGACAGGCGCATGCGAATCCCCCGGAAAGCCCTCGACCCTAGCGGGGGCGTCGGCGGGTACAAGCGGACAGCCGGAGGCCCTGCTCCACGCCGGTGCTTGCCGACCCGGGGCCACCGTGGGGACGATGGCTTCATGACGACCGCCCTGTCCTATGCCCATGGCACCAGCACCACCCCGCTGCTGGGGGAGACCATTGGCCAGAACCTGCGCCGCACCGTCGAACGCTTCGGCGACCGTGAGGCGCTGGTGGTGGCCTCGCAGAACTACCGCGTCACCTGGCGGCAGTTCTGGGATGCGACGACGGCGGTGGCCAAGGGGCTGCTCGCGCTGGGCATCCAGAAGGGCGACCGGGTGGGGCTCTGGTCCCCCAATCGCTTCGAGTGGACCGTGTCGCAGTACGCGCTCGCGCGCACGGGCGCCATCCTCGTCAACCTGAACCCCGCCTACCGCACGTCGGAGCTGGAGTACGCGCTCAACCAGGCGGGCGTGAGCGTGCTGCTCCTTGCGAAGGGCTTCCGGCAGACGGACTACACGCAGATGCTGGCGGAGGTGCGGCCCCGGTGCTCGGGACTGCGCGAGGCGCTGGTGATGGACTCGGACTGGGACCGGCTGGTGAAGGGCGGCGCGAGCATTGGCGACGACGTGCTGGAGGCTCGCGAGTCGTCGCTCCAGTTCGATGACCCCATCAACATCCAGTACACGTCCGGCACCACGGGGTTCCCGAAGGGCGCGACGCTGTCGCACCACAACGTCCTCAACAACGGCTTCTTCGTGGGCGAGATGCTGCGCTACGGGCCGGAGGACCGCGTGTGCATCCCGGTGCCGTTCTACCACTGCTTCGGCATGGTGATGGGCAACCTGGCCTGCACGTCGCACGGCTCGGCCATGGTGATTCCGGGCGAGGCGTTCGACCCGCTGGCGGTGCTCCAGACGGTGCAGGCCGAGCGCTGTACATCCCTCTACGGTGTGCCCACCATGTTCATCGCGGAGCTGGACCACCCGCGCTTCGGCGAGTTCGACCTGAAGTCGCTGCGCACCGGCATCATGGCGGGCTCGCCGTGTCCGGTGGAGGTGATGAAGCAGGTGCAATCGCGGATGCACATGGAGGAGGTCACCATCTGCTACGGCATGACGGAGACGTCCCCCGTGTCCACGCAGAACCCCCTGGACGACACGCTGGAGAAGCGCGTGGCCACGGTGGGCCGCGTGCATCCGCACCTGGAGGTGCAGGTGGTGGACCCCGACACGGGCGCGGTGGTGCCGCTGGGACAGCCTGGAGAGCTGTGCACGCGCGGCTACAGCGTGATGCTCGGCTACTGGAACAACGCGGAGGCCACGGCGGCGGCCATCGACCGGGCCGGGTGGATGCACACCGGCGACCTGGCGACCATGGACGCGGAGGGCTACGTCAAGATCGTCGGCCGCATCAAGGACATGATCATCCGGGGCGGGGAGAACGTGTACCCACGCGAGGTGGAGGAGTTCCTCCACACGCACCCGGAGGTCTCCGAGGCACAGGTCATCGGTGTGCCCAGCGTGAAGTAC
The DNA here is from genome assembly GCF_017302985.1 of Corallococcus macrosporus. Classification (NCBI taxonomy): domain Bacteria; kingdom Pseudomonadati; phylum Myxococcota; class Myxococcia; order Myxococcales; family Myxococcaceae; genus Corallococcus; species Corallococcus macrosporus. The sequence goes on along the minus strand of NZ_JAFIMU010000007.1, from coordinate 436,889 downwards.
GGCGAGGAGGTGATGGCGTGGGTGCGCCTGAAGTCCGGCGCCGCGCTCACCGCGGAGGCGCTGACGGCGTTCTGCACCGGCCGCATCTCCACCTTCAAGATTCCCCGCCACTGGAAGTTCGTGGACAGCTTCCCGATGACGGTCACCGGCAAGGTGCAGAAGTTCCGCATGCGCGAGGTCTCCATCGCCGAGCTGGGGCTCGGCGACGTGGCCGCCATCAAGACCGCCTGACGCGCGCCGGCTTCTTCTTCGCGGCGGCCTTCTTCGCCGCAGGTGCCTTCTTCGCCGCCGGTGCCTTCTTCGCGGCCTTCTTCATCGCGGCGCGGTTGGACGCGTCCACGGCGCGGCGGGCCCAGGGCAGCAGCCGGCGGCCGTCGTCCTCCGCGTCGGCGGGGGGCGTCCAGTAGCTCATCGGCAGCTCCTTGCCGCGGCTCTGGTAGATGAAGGGCCGGCAGCCCTCGGCCTCGAAGTCGGCGCGGGTGACGTCGTCCGTCTTCAGGTAGAGCTGGCCCTGGATGATGAGGCCGAACATCCGGCCCCCGTAGTACAGACCCCAGCCGCCGAACATCGAGCGGGCCTGCACCGCGCCGAGCGGCTCCAGCAACTCCAACGTGTACTCCACGAAGCTGTCCATGCGGGGCATGGGGCCCTCCTAGTCCAGCGGCGGCTCGGCTGTCAGCGGGTCACCTGTTGTTTCACCAGGTCCGTGATGGCGTCCTTGAGCACGCGCGCCGCGGCGGTGAGCGAGCCCTGCCCGCGATGCACGAGCGCCACCTGTCTGCGCGGACTGCCCCGGACGAGCGCCACCACGTCGAAGCCGTGGGCGGGAGCGTCCTTCGCCATGAGGCGGGGCACGAGCGCCAGGCCCAGCCCGCGCTCCACCATGCGCCCCAGCGCTTCGGCGGTGTCCGTCTCCAGCGCCACCTTCGGCGTCACGCCGCGCGCCTCGCACGCCGCTTCCACCGCTCGGGTTCCGACCATGTTGGGGATGCGGACCCAGGTCTCCTCCGTCAGCTCCTGGATGGCCACCGGCCGCCCCAGCCGCGTCAGCCGGTGACCCCGGGGCACCGCGAGCACCAGGGGCTCGTCCCACAGCCGCTGCGCGACCAGGTCCACCCGGCGCACGGGCATCGTGAGGATGGCCAGGTCGAGCGTGCCCCGTGCCACGCCTTCCTCCAGCACGGGCGCGTGGTCCTGGACCAGCCGGGGCCGCACCTCCGGGTGGGCGGGGACGAAGGCGGCCATCAGGTCTGGAGCGAGGAAGGCGCCCACCGTGGGCAGGACGCCCAGCACCACGGGACCTCGAGGTGTGCCGGCCAGGCGCTCCAGCTCCGCCCGGCCCGACGCCATGGCCTCCAGTGCGCGGGTGGCGTGCGGGAGGAAGCGCTCCCCCGCGTCGGTGAGGACGGCACCGGAGGGCGTGCGCACCAGGAGGCGGGCACCCACCTCCGCCTCCAGCGCCTGGAGCTGCCGGGACAGGCCGGACTGGGAGAGGCCCAGGCCCTTCGCGGCGGTGGAGACGCGCCCCTCGCGGGCGACCTGCAGGAAGGCTCGGAGCTGTTCGGAGGTCATGCGGAGTCCGCAAGGAGCCTATGCCGAAGATGCGGTTTCCGCATGGCCCTCCCGGGCGTATGGAAGGGGGCATGGATGGAAGCGGTGTGACGGTGGAAGCGGGCAGCCGGATGCGGCCGGGTGGGGCGCGGCGGGTGGCCACGGGGGCGGTGCTGCTGGCCCTGGTGGTCAGCGCCTTCGAGGGCACGGTGGTGACGAGCGCCATGCCCACCATCACCCGGGAGCTGGGCGGAGACGCGCTCTACTCGTGGGTGTTCTCCGCGTTCCTCTTCGCCTCGACGGTGGGCGTGCTGGTGAGCGGAAAGCTGGCGGACCGGCTGGGGCGCAAGCCGGTGTTCTTCGCGGGGATGGGGCTGTTCCTGCTGGGGTCCGCGCTGTGCGGCCTGGCCACGTCGGTGCCGGCGCTGGTGGGCTTCCGGGTGATGCAGGGGCTGGGCGCGGGGGCGTTGCAGCCCACGACGCTGACCATCAGCGCGGACCTCTACACGCTGCGCGAGCGGGCGGCCATCCAGGGCCTCTTCACCGGCGCGTGGGGCGCGGCGAACGCGCTGGGCCCGCTGATTGGCGGCTGGCTGGTGATGCACGCGTCGTGGCGGTGGGTGTTCCTGGTGAACCTGCCCGTGGGCGTGCTGTCCGCGCTGCTGTTGCACCTGTCCTACCGCGACCCGCCCCGGCACGAGGGGACGACGCTGGAGACCTGGGGGCCGGTGCTGGCGGGGAGCACGGTGGCGCTGCTGCTCTTCGCACTGGAGCCGGGCGCGGCGCAGGCGCGGGGCGTGTGCGCGCTGGGCGCGGTGGTGGGGATAACGTTGTTCGTGTGGCAGCAGAAGCGGACGTCCGCGCCGCTGCTGCCGGGTGTGCTGGTGCGGGACCGGACGGTGGTGAGCGGCATCGCGGGCGGGCTGTTCGCGGGCGCGCTGCTGTACACGATGTCCGCGTGGGTGCCGCTGTGGATGACGGAGCAGGGTGGGCATTCGCCCATCGGCGCGGGGCTGGCGCTGGTGCCGATGCTGCTGGGTTGGTCCGTGGGGTCCACCTTCGGCGTGAAGGTGCTGGTGCGCGGCGGGATGCGCGCGAGCGTGGGGCTGGGGTTCACGCTCGCTGCGACGGGCGCGGCGCTGCTGTCGGTGGCGGCGCTGCGAGGCTGGGGGATTCCCGCCACGTTCGCGGCGCTGGCGCTGGTGGGCATGGGCGTGGGCCCGGCGGCGAGCAGCTCGCTGCTGGGGCCGCAGTCCCGGGCGCCGTGGCAGTACCGGGGCATCGTGACGAGCACACTCTATTCGATGCGCCTGCTGGGCGGCTCCCTGGCGGTGGCGGCGCTGTCGCTGGCGCGAGGCCACTTCGCCACGCAGTTCGCCATCGCCGCGGGGCTCACGGCGGTGGCCGCGCTGGGCATGGCGGTGGCGGGGCCCGGCCTGGAGGGCAACGTCCCTCGCGAGGGGTGAGGGGGCCTGGCCCCTTCACTTGGGATCGCCCAGCTCCCGCAGGAAGAACCGGCGCACGTCGTCCGGGTAGTAGCGGCCCTCGGGGCCGTGTCCCTCGCCGGGCATGAGCAGCAGGTCGAAGGGCTTGTTCGCGCGGATCAGCGCCTGGGCCATCCGCATCGTCGTGGACAGGGAGGCGTTCACGTCGCTCGTGCCGTGCATCAGCTTGAGCGCTCCCTGGAGCTTGTCCGCCAGGGCCTCGTTGGAGCCGGCCGCGTAGCCCTTGGGGTTGTCCGACAGCAGGCCCATGTTGGGCTCGTTGATGACGGCTTCTTCCGTCAGGGCTCCCGGTGCTCCCGCGTAGCCTGCCTTGAAGAACTCCGGCGCCGTGAGCATGCCGCGCAGCGCGAAGTAGCCTCCCCAGGAATGGCCATGGATGCCCACGCGCTCCAGGTCCATGTAGGGCCGGCTCGCGGCCGCCTGCTTCAGGGCCGCGACGTGATCCGGAATTTCCGTCTGGCCCACGCGGCCGTAGTTCACGTCCTGGAACGCCTTGCTCCGCCCCGGCGTCCCTCGCGCGTCCAGCACCATCGTGATGAACCCGAGCTGTGCCAGTGAATGCGCGATGACCGACTCGTACGGGCCCACGTAGCTCCAGGGCACCACCGTCGTGAACGGCCCCGCGTAGATGACGTCGATGACCGGGTAGCGCTTCTTCGGGTCGAAGTTCCAGGGCTTGTAGAGCACGCCGTACAGGGGCGTGACGCCGTCCGCGGCCTTGACCGTGATGCCCTCCGGCGGCGTGTAGTGCAGCTCCGCCAGGGCGCTCGTGTCCGCCTTCGCGTAGCGGAAGGACGGGCGTCCATCCGTGGGCGTCACGTCCCAGACCCGGGGCTGCTCGCGCGTGGAGTGCCCATCCACGAAGAACCGCGTGGACGGCGACAGCACGGGCCGGTGCATGCCGGGCTCCGGCGACAGCCGCTTCAGCGCTCCGCCCGTCATCGGCACCCGATACACCGACCGGTCATAGGGCGCACCGGACTCCGCGGAGGCGAGCACGAAGAAGGCGTCCGACTTCGGCGCGATGCCCACCACCGCGTGGACCGGAAACGCGCCCCGGGTGAGCTGGCGCACGAGCTTGCCGGAATAGTCATACAGGTAGACGTGGCGCCAGCCATCGCGCTCGGACATCCAGAGGAAGTGCTGGTTGTCCGGCAGCGGCTTCACCTGCTGGGCCCAGCCGCCCACCACGAAGTCCAGCGCTCCCACGAAGGTGTCCTTGCGCTCTTCCCGCACCACGCGGCGGCGCTTGCCCGTCGCTGGCTCCACCGCCATCAGGTCCAGCCGCTTGCCATCCCGGGAGAGCTGGAGCACCAGCGCTTCACTGCCGTCCGGACGCCAGCCCGCGAACCAGTCGTAGCCCTCCGTTGCGTCACCCGGCGCGGGCGCCACCTGCCCTGTCTCCACCGTGACGAAGTGCAGCTCCGAGCGCATCAGCGGTGTGCCCGCCTTGGCGTAGGGCGCCCACTCCACCTTCTCCAGCGGGGTGCTGTAGTCGACCAGCGGGAGCCGGTGCATGCCGCGCATGTCGTCGCGCCAGACCGCCACGAACCGGCCCTGGGGGGACCACGCCGCTTCGGGCAGCCGCCACGGTGCGTCCTCCGTGCCGGTGCGCTCCACGCGGGCCGCGCCCTTCGCGTCCACCACCGCGAACCCCGTGTCCCGCTGCACCGCGACCGCCCCACCGTCCGGTGACAGGACGTTGCCGCGCACGAGCGACAGCGCGACCGGGTGCGAGGGCTCGAGCGCCACGAGACGCTTGTCGGTGAGGCCCAAGGAGAACGCGCGGCCCTGGAGGCTGAAGACGAGGGCCTTCGCATCGGTGCTGAACGTGAACGGCATGAACGGAGGCAACGTTACCGGCTTGCCGAGCCGCTGCGTGAGCTGGGAGCGCAGCGACTCCGAGTCCAACAGGGGCTGCTGGGTGCGCCGCTGCGCATCCACCAGGACCCAGGTGTCGCGATGGGGCTCGACACTGGACCAGTACACGAACCGTTCGCCCTCGGGCAGCCACCGGGGCGGCGTCAGGGTGTCCCGGATCCGGTCGGGCCAGCGCAGCGAAGCCTGGGAGAAGTCGAGCCGCGCCTGGAGCGTGTCACCGGCCTCCGCTCCCGCCGCTGTCCTCCAGGGGAGGGCGAGCCCCGCGAGGAGCAGCGCGATGCGCGCACGCGACAGGAGTCCACCACGGCGGGGAAGGGAAGACGTCATGGGCACGCTCCAGGAAGGAGGAGATGGAAACGTCAGGCCAGTCGGCGGGGTGCGGGGGCAGCGAGCAGTTCGGCCAGCGTCTTCAGGCCCCGCTCCAGCTCCTCGCGCGAGCCGGCCGCGCCCAGCGATACGCGGAGCGCATTGGGGGCCTGGCCCGGCCGGGCGGAGAACAGGTGCGCCGGGCCGAGCAGCACGTCGCGCGCGGCGGCCTCCTCGACCAGGCCCGTGGCGCGGCGATGCTCGGGAATGGGCATCCACAGGAAGTACGCGCTGGCGTGCGCGACGTAGGGATGGCCCTTCAGCGCCTTCGCGGCCAGGGACTGGCGGGCAGCGGCTTCGGCCCGGCGCGCGTCGCGGAGGGACTCGGCGGTGCCGTCCGTCACCCATTGCGTGGCCAGCTCATGCAACAGGGGCGACCCGGACCAGACCGTCGCCGCGGCGGCCTGCTCCAATGACAGCCGTGCATGGACTGGCGCCCGGATGTAGCCGACGCGCAGCGCGGGCAGGACGGCCTTGGACAGGCTCGTCAGGTGATACGTCCGTTCCGGGGCCAGGGCGGCCAGGGGCGCGGGTGCCTTCGCTACGAGTGGCGCGAGCGTGCCGTTCTCGATGAGGGTGACGTCGAACTCCCGGCAGACGTCGACCAGCGCCTGCCTCCGTTTCAGGGGCATGACGGTGGTGGTCGGGTTGTGGTTCGTGGGGGTGCAGTAGAGCACCCGAGCCTGGGTCCTCCGGCACGCCTCCGCGAGCGCCTCGGGAATCAGCCCTTCCGCATCGAGCGCCACCGGATGCATGGGCAGCCGGAGGAGTTCCGCCGCGGCGAGGACGCCCGGATAGGTGAGATCCTCCACCAGCAGGCCGCCCGGGTTCGCGAGCAGGGACAGGACCATCAGGGTCGCGTGCTGGGCCCCGCTGCACACGAGGACCTCTTCGTTGGTGGCCGGGACCCCCGCGAGCTCCAACCAGCGAACCCCCGCCGCGCGCTGCGTGCCAGTGCCCGCATGGGCCTGATAGCCACTGAGCGCGCCCAGGTCCGCGCGCTCGCCCAGCCGCCGAAGCGCGGCGGCGAACGCCAGATGTCCCACGTCCCCGGGCACGATGGGCACCGCCGTGGGCCCCAGGTCGATGCGCGTCCGGTCAAGCTGGGGCGAGTACCGGTCACCCTCCCGCAGGTCGCGCACGAACGTCCCATTGCCCACCTGGCTCCAGATGAGACCTCGCCGCTCTGCTTCCGCATAGGCCCGGGTCACGGTGCCCAGAGACGCCCCCAGCGTGCTGGCCAGTTCCCGATGCGTGGGCAGCCGGTCTCCCGCTCGCAACTTCCCCGCGCTGATGTCCGCGGCCAGCGCATCCACGAGCGCCCCATAGAGGGGACCCTCTGAGCGCTTCATGCGGGGCTTCCAATTGGAGCGGGACATGGTCCGGATTGTACCATGACAATCTGGATGTTGTACCAGGAGCCTGCTTCGCCGGCTTCCAGCTACACCTCCGTGAAGGACATGCCGGTGGCGCCCGTGCGCTCCAGCGCGGTCTTCAGGTCCTCGGAGACGACGAGGGCGACATTCCAGCCCCATGGGCGGAAGATCTTCGCGTTCCCCACCTTCGACTTGTCGATGCGCATGATGTCCACGGAGAGGTACTCACCGATCCGCCAGGGCTGACCGTGCTCGGGCCCAAAGAATCGAACCCCCTCCGATGCCTGCTCGTCGATGCAACGGATGAGCTTCGTGGCGACCAGGAGTGCGTACTGATCAGGATGCTTCGGGATGGTAACGGGGATGAGTTGCACGTCATCCGCCGCGTGCTCCAACAGGATGTTGGCGAGCTTGACGTGAATGACGGGGGCCACGCTCAACCCTGCCATTGAGAAGTCTCGACGCCTCCCTGGCTCCATTATGGGAATCTGAAGGGGCCCCGTTATTTCGACAGGCTTGCCTGCTCTGAAGACCCAGGGACTGTCGACTTCCACTCCGTTCTTGTCCGCAGGATCATCCAAATACCAGTAGCCATCCTGAGGGTGGCCATCCAGCTCGAAGAAACGATCAGTCATGGGGTGTCTCAACGTCCCGGACGAGAGATCAGCAGCTTGTTGAGCACGGTGCCTGGAGTATTGGCTTCTTAAGCAAGCTCCTTGAGAGCACCCGCCAGCTTGGGGGCGCGAATCACACCTCCGTGAAGGACATGCCGGTGCCGCCGGTGCGCTCCAGCGCTGTCTTCAGGTCCTCGGAGACGATGAGGGCGACCTTCCAACCCCAGGTGCGGAAGACCTTGGCTCCGCCCACTTTCGATGGATCGATTCGCATTCCCGCGACGGAGGCGTACTGGCCTGCCTTCTCGGGCTGTTGATGCTTGATGGGATCCCAGTACTCCACTTCCCGGGAGGCCTTGTCGTCGATGCAGCGGATCAGCCGGGTGGCCACGAGCATGCTGAACTGCTCAGGGTGGCCTGGGATGTCCACTGCGAAGAGCTGGACGTCATCGGGTGCAAGCTCCGCGAAGACGGTGGCCAGCTTGACGTGAATGATGGGCGTGCCTCCGATGCCCGCTTCTGAGTAGTCCAGCGGCTTTCCAAGCTCGTCGATGGGAAATCGAAGGGAGCCAGGGGCCTGGATGGGCCTCCCCGCGCTGAACATCCATGGGTCTTCGACCTCCACGGAGACTTCATTGACGGGATCACCCAGGTACCAGCGTCCCGGAGCGTAGACGTCTTCTGACAATCGGAAGTAGCGAGCTGTCATGGGCCTCGGATCAGCAATCGGTTGAGTTCCGTACCTCGCGTCTTGGCTTGCTCGGCGAGGATCTTGAGGACGCCCGTCAGGGCTTCGCGGCATGCCTCCACGCTGCGGCACTCGGAAGTAGCCTGCCTCAACCTGTCATAGACGAGTTGATGGTACTCGGCGGGATGAGGCCCCCGGTGGCCTGGGACCTCGACGATGTTCTCCGGATCCTTCAACTCCATACCGGCTCGCTTGAAGATGCGCCGGAAGAGTGGGGTCCACGGGCCGCCATTTTTCGCGGACTTCTCGTTGCGAATCGTGGCCAGGTGATGACGCTGAGGCTTCCCGGGGCGCGATGACATGGCCACCGCGTTGGGCGCGAGGGCGATGGTGAAGCCCTCGGCCGTCATTGCCACGGAGCGCACGCCTCCGAGCGACATGTACTGGAGGCCCGCCTGTGTCTCCACCGCGACCGCTGCTTGCGCGGACCCCGGCAGGGTCGGGGCCTTCATCGCGAGCCCCGCCGTATTGCCCAGCGCCGCGGCCGTCAGCATCACGAAGACCCGCGCTGCGTTCTTGCCCAGCACCGCTCCGTAGACCTCGCCCGCGTCACGCACCTGGACGAACGTGGTCGCCCGGTCCACGTGGCGCACCAGCGTCATCCACCCGTCGAGGATGCGCCACACCGTGTCCACGCCCAGGTACGCAATCGCCGTGGCGGTGAGCAAGGCGGCGAGCCCCTTGGACACCGGCTCCGGCATGGCCCAGAGCAACAGGTACATCGTCACGGTGGAGGTCATCGTGGCCATGACGGCCTGGGGACTCGCCATGCCCTCCAGGGCTTCCGCCGTCTCGCGCCAGACCGAATCCATCGCAATGGCCATCGCTAGCGCATAGCGGCCATCGCTTCCCAGCAATGGCCCTTCGTCCAGCAAGCGCAGGCAGTCCCCCGCCTGTTCGCGCCTCTGGCCGCACCACTGCTTGTAGCCGCGGGTCAGGTCGTCCGACGCATCCATCAGACGCAGGTCCCGTGCCTCGTCCTCGCCCAACGGGATGATCCGCCGAGTCCGTTCCTGGAAGCCGAAGAGGCCGCTTCGCTCCGGCAGGCCGAACAACGCCCGGGCGTCCCGCAGCGGATGCGAGAACGGCCGCACGTCCCGCGCGAGCGTCCTCACGGCGTCCCCGAACTCCTCCACCTCCAGCCGTGCCTCGGAAGAGGACGCGTCCTCCCGGGGCGTGACGACGACCCGCTCTCCGTCGTCAGTCTCCAGCCGCACGACCCGCGTCGTCGCGCAGCCTGACACGAACAATCCCAACAGCAGCGCCCAGCCCAGCCGCTTCATCTCAGTCCTCCGTCAGCAGGAGGCTCCAGAGCAGCACCTTCTTCTTGCCCGGCGGCCGGTGCAGGCAGCGAAGCGGCCCGTCCTGGGACGCCACGAAGACGATGGCGCCGGAGTGCTGGTTGGCGAAGACGGCCGCGGCGCGGTGGCGTGAGCCGTGCTGGCTGATGGGGTAGTGCGGCCCGGGCCTTCCCTGGAGCGTGCGCGCCTCGAAGACCTGCGGTGGGCCGCTTCGCGGGATGGCGATCTGATACCCCGCGCAGAGCACCTCCAGCTCCGGCCCCAGCACCAGCGCGTTGTCCACCGCGGTGAACTGCCCGATGCTCTCCACCAGCGCCTGGAAGTCGCTCTCCGTCGCCTTGTCGTCGTGCTCGGCGGCGGCCTTCTTCAGCTCCGGGTCCTCTTCCTCCTCCGCCGCCTTCCCGGCCTCCGCCTGCCACGCGCCGTTGATGAGGTCCGCGCGCGCCTGCACGAAGCGCTGCAACCGCTGACGCAGGAGCGAGCCCTGCTCCGGCGGCAACACGTACTTGCCTCGCGTGCGGAAGCGCTCCACGTCGTGCTGCTTGGGCAACAGCGCGATGAGCCCTCCGTGGTGCAGGCCCGCCATCTTCCGGATGAGCCCCTGGACCGCGTTGGACACGTACCACTCGCGGTTGCCGCCCATCAGAGGCTGCACCTTCGGCAGGGACTCCACCAGCGTGGAGCACATCTCCATCAGCGCCGCGCGCACCGCGCTGTCCTCGTGGAAGAGCAGGTCGTGCAGCGCCACGCGGCGGCCCGGCGGCACCGGCGCGCCCTGCTCGTAGCGGAACACCTCGCGCCCCTGCGTGCTCACCACCAGGTGGCCCGGCTCCGGCGCGTGGAGGATGAAGACGTCCTCCTCGCCCTCGGCGTGGAACTCCGTGTACTCCACCCGCCGCGCCAGTCCCTGGATGCGCAGCTTGCCCTCGCGCGGCCCCACCACCACCGCCGTGCGCGGCAGGTGCGCCGCGGGCGCCAGCTTCACCAGCGCCTCCACGCTGAAGTCGGTGATGCTCGACTTGGGCTCCAGGGGCAGCGTCTCCCACGCCTGCCGCTTGCCCTTCTGGCCTCCGACGTAGACGGTCTCCCGCACCGCCTGCAGGCCCTGCAACCCCTGCGCGTGGTAGGCGATGCGCACGCGCGTGGCTTCGCCTTCCTCCCGGCCCAGGCTCGCGAAGAACACCGTGTCCGCCAGGACGACCAGCAGCTTCAGCGTCGGCTCGGCCAGCGGTGTCTTGGCGAACTGGCGCAGCCAGCTGCGCAGGGCTTCTCCGGGATATTGCAGGCCGGGTTCATCCATCGGGCGGGCAGCATAATCACGGCGCCCCGCTTCCCGGAGGAAGTCACGCGCGCGCCGCGATGCGGCGTCCGTTTCCCACCGTGAGCCCGGCCTGTAGCACCCGCCTACTCCTCGATGGGCGGCTGGAGCGTGCCGAACCGCTCCAGGCCCTGGTCCATCGCGGAGCGCACCGCGTGCAGCAGGGCGCCATCCGACAGCCGGCGAACCAGGACGATGCCGGGGGCCACGTAGGACGGCGCACTGCCCAGCCGCGCCTCCAGCGCCTCCAGGGTCATCACGCTGAGCACGAAGCTGCGCCCGTCGCGCAGCCGCACCACCAGGTCCCGGGAGCCCTCGAAGTGCAGCGCCGGAGGCTCCGCGACGAGCAGGGAGGCGATCCGCTCGTCCTCGGTGTCGATGGACCGCATGCCTGACCGTTCGCGCGTCGAGCGTCGCATGCCGGGGACGATGGGGACCCCCACCCGCGCCTACAACCCGTGCCACCGGGAGGCCCCCGTCGCCGGACAGCCCCACGCCCCGGGGGACAGGGTGGCGAGCAAGGGAGCCTGGACGCAGGACGAGACGCGCGCCCCGGACCGGGTGTATGGCCCATGCCGCCCATGCCCGCCGAGCCGTCCACCCTGTCCACCTGGGGTCTCCCCGGGATGTTCTTCGTCGCCATGATGGCGGGCTCCGTGGTGCCGGTGCCCTCCGAGGCGATGCTCGCCGCCCTCATCTACAACGGCACGCCGCCGGTGACGGCCACCGTCGTCGCCACCGTGGGCAACGTGCTGGGCGCGGTGACGCTCTACATCCTGGGCCAGTGGGTGTCGCGTGGCGGTGGCGGCGCCCTGGGCCGCTGGGTGGCGCGACGCCGGGAGAAGGAAGGCCCACGCATGGCGCGGGTCGAAGCGAACCTCCGCACCTGGGGTGCGCCCGCATTGCTCATGGCGTGGCTGCCCATCCTGGGGGACGCATTCGTGCTCGCGGGCGGCTTCGTGGGCGTGCGCCCCTTGCCCTTCGTCGTCTTCGTCACCCTGGGCAAGGGTCTGCGCTACGCCTTCGTGGCGCTGTCCACCACGGCCGCGATGTAACAATGCGTAACATTGCGCGCGCCCGGAGGACGGGATGCGCCGCTCACGCAACGTTTCAAGGAATGTGACGGATAAACGGCGGTGGCGTCGTGTACGCGGAATACTGCGTCCGCGGCGCTGCCGTGACGTCCTTGAACCTCTATGGCTCCCGGGTTCGCCGGGAGCAGGGTGAAACATCGTGAGCCTGAAACAAGACCTCTTCCGGCGTCCTGTTGTCTCCTGGCGTACGTGGTCCTTCACGCTGGTGTGCGCGGCGCTCAGCGCGTGCGGTGGCTCCGTGGAGGCGGACGCGGAGACGGTGGCGCCGCGGCTCGTGGCGCGCGAGGACTCGCTGGCGAACGTGCGGCTGCGCCTGATGGCGGCGAACATCACCAGCGGCACGGGGCAGGACTACAACCCGGGCCACGGCATCCGCATCTTCCAGGGCACCGACGCGGACGTCGTGATGATCCAGGAGTTCAACTACGGCACGGACTCCGCGGCGGACATCCGCGCCTTCGTGGACACCGCCTTCGGCACGGGCTTCTCGTACTATCGCGAGGCCGGCGCGCAGATTCCCAACGGCATCATCAGCCGCTACCCCATCATCGCGGCCGGTGAGTGGGACGACACGCAGGTGTCCAACCGCGACTTCGCGTGGGCGCGCATCGACATCCCGGGCCCCAAGGACCTGTGGGCCATCAGCGTGCACCTGTTGACCTCCGGCTCCAGCGTCCGCAACACGGAGGCCTCCAACCTGGTGAAGTTCATCAACGCCAACGTGCCCGCCAGCGACTACCTGGTGATTGGCGGCGACTTCAACACCGGCAGCCGCGGTGAGGCGTGCTTCGGCACCTTCTCCAGCGTGGTGTCCACGGCGTCGCCGTACCCGGCGGACAAGAACGGCAACACCAACACCAACGCGGGCCGCAGCTCGCCGTACGACCACGTGCTGGTGGACAGCGACCTGCGCGCCTACCAGACGTCCGTCGTGATGGGCTCCAGCACCTTCGCCAACGGCCTGGTGGTGGACACGCGCGTGTACTCGCCCCTGTCCGACATCTCCCCGGCGCTGTCGGGTGACAGCGGGGCGTCCGGCATGCAGCACATGGGCGTCATCAAGGACTTCCTCATCCCCGGGGACGGCACGACGGCCTCCGCCGTGACGGTGCTGTCGCCCAACGGCGGTGAGAGCTGGACGGCCGGCTCGGCGCGCACCATCACCTGGAGCTCCTCCGGCGTGTCCAACGTGAAGGTGGAGTACTCGCTGGACGGCGCCTCTTGGACGACCCTCACGTCGAGCACGGGGGCGTCCGGCGGCAGCGTGGCGTGGACGGTGCCCTCCAGCGCCAGCACCAACGCGTGGGTGCGGGTGAGCGACGCGAGCAACGCCACGGTCACCGACCTGTCCAACGCGGCCTTCACCATCACCACGGGCGGCACGGGCGGCACGGGCAACGTGTTCATCAACGAGGTGCTGCTCAACGAGCCGGGCTCGGACGTGAACGGCGAGTTCGTGGAGCTGGTGAACAGCGGCACCGCGGCGGTGGACCTGAGCGGCTGGACGGTGTCCGACAGCACGGGCGTGCGCCACACCTTCGCCAGCGGCACGTCCGTGGCGGCGGGCAAGGCGGTGGTGGTGTTCGGCGGCGCGTCCGGCATCCCCTCCGGCACGACGGGCGCGGTGGCCGCGTCCTCCGGCACGCTGGGCCTGGGCAACAGCGGTGACACCGTCACGCTGAAGAACAGCACGGGCACGGCGGTGGACACGGCGACCTTCGCCTCGGCGCTCTCGGGCACGGACGGCGTGTCCGCCAACCGCAGCCCGGATGCGTCGTCGTCGGGCGGCTTCGTGCTGCACACGGGCGTGTCCAGCCTGAGCAGCTCGCCCGGTAAGCGCGCCAGCGGCACCGCGTTCTAGTGCTGAACACCGCTCCTCCGGACTTCGCTGGTCCGGAGGAGCGACCTGGGAGAGTGTGCCCCGTCGCCGTCCCGCCACCGGACGCGAGGAGCCCACACCCCATGCTGAAGGTCCACCACCTCTCCGAATCCCGCTCGCAGCGCATCCTCTGGCTCCTGGAGGAGCTGGGGCTCGACTACGAGGTCGTCCGCTACGAGCGCGACCCGAAGACGGGGTTCGCCCCGCCGGAGCTCAAGGCCATCCATCCGCTGGGCAAGTCGCCGCTGGTGGAGGACTCGGGCCGCGTGCTGGCGGAGTCCGGCGCCATCATCGAGACACTGGTTCGCAAGTACGGCCAGGGCCGGCTCACGCCCGCGCCGGAGGACCTGGACGCGTACACGCACTTCCTGCACTACGCGGAGGGCTCCGCGATGCTGCCCATCGTGCAGCTGCTCTACGTGAAGCGGCTGGGGGATGCCGCGGCGCCCATCAAGCCGCGCATCGACTCCGAGCTGAGCAACCACCTGGGCTACCTGGAGGGCGTGCTCCAGGGCCGCGAGTACCTGGTGGGCCCGTCGCTGACGGGCGCGGACATCCAGCTCAGCTTCGTGCTGGAGGCCGCGAAGTCCTTCCGGCTGCTCGGGGACCTTCCGAACCTCACGGCCTACCTCGACCGGCTCCACGCGCGCCCCGCGTACCAGCGCGCGCTGGAGCGGGGCGGGCCGTACAAGATGGGCCGCTGAAACCTGTCCGACTGTCGGACTAGTTCCGCGACGCCTCGCGCAGGCGGGGCGGCACGTGGGGCCCGAAGACGGGCGGCTCCTCGGACGGCACGTACTTCGGAGCGCGCTTCAGCGCGGGGGACAGGCCCATCCAGCGGTTGAGGGTGGCCTTCGCCTCGGCCTGCTGGGCCGCCGGGAGCTGGCTGATGCGCGAGCCGTGGTTCCCGCCCGCCACCGAGTACAGGTAGGAGTCCTGCGCGTTGCCCAGCGTGTAGGCCGCCGCGGTCCAGGGGTCGTGGCTGCCGTAGATGAACATCAGGCGCTGCCCCTGCGTGGACACCCAGTCCTGCACGTCCGGCATGGCCTGCGGACGGAACACGAACGGGATGCCAGGCGGCGAGTACACCTCGCCGGTGTCGGTGTCCGGGAAGTGGATGAGCGCGCCCAGGTGCTTGTCGTACGGCTGGGGCCAGCCCAGCTCCGTCGCGGCCTGGTGGTAGTAGGCGGCGTAGTTCTTGAGGCCCTCGTCCGCGAAGGAGTTCATGCCGACCTGCCGGTCCATCGCGTCGAACAGCTGCTGGTCCGTCGCGGTGGTGTCGGGGATGTTCTGCACGCAGCGCGAGGCGACGTCGTACTGCCAGAAGGCGAAGTAGGTCTCGATGGCGCCGTGCTCCAGCGCCAGCTCGAAGCCGAGCTGCGAGTACGTCGCGTTCTGGTCCACCGCGTAGTCCTTCAGGAGCTTCAGCATGTTCTCCCGGCGCGAGAGCACCTCGCGCTGGAAGGCCCACAGCCGCTCGCGGCAGGCGGCCTGCGCGTCACCGCCGACGCCGTCCTGGAACGTCACGAAGCGCTCGTCGTTGCGCTTCGCGATGGGCGCCACGTACGCCACGGTGGCGTCCACGTCGTCCGGGTGGAAGCGGCGGAAGAACACCACCGTCTCGCCGCCCTTGCTGCCACCGGTGGACACCCACTTGCCGGTGTAGATGGACTTGAGTGCCTGGGTGAGGCGGTGGAAGTCATCCGCGGACTGGCGGATGGTCAGGTGGCTCCAGTCCGCGGGGGACGGGGTGCTGGACCTGAAGAAGCGATGCTCCACGGAGAGCTGGTTCGCGGTCAGGAGCTGCTGGGGCTCCGAGCGGCCGACCCCGGTGGAGACGTTGTATCCGCTGGTGTAGAGCACCATCGGGCTGGTGTCCGCCTTGTGCAGCAGCGTGACGACCTGCTCGAAGCGCTGGCACTCCGGGTGGGCGTGATCCGCCGGCTGGTTGTACTTCATGACGAAGAACCGGTAGCCCACGGGGACACCGCTGGTCCGCTCCTCGGTCACGGTCAGGCCCGGGATGGCCTGCAGCCGGACCTTGAGGTCCAGCGACGGGTCCTGGATGACGCTCAGGTCCGGAGGCGTGTCGACCCAACCGCTCGGGGTGCACGCCACCGTGCCCGCATCGGTGCCCGCGTCGGCCTCCGTGCCTGCGTCCGTGCCCGCGTCGATGTCAGTGCCCGCGTCGATGTCAGTGCCCGCGTCCACGGTCTGGGAGCCGCCATCGGGACGCGGCTCGTCCGGGTCGTCACCACATGCGACCGGTCCACCCAGCAGGGCGAGCAGGGGGACGAGCAAGGCCCAACGGCCAATGCGTGCCGCGTGGGAGGGCTGGAAGAGCAAGAAGGGCATCATCGGTCCGCGTTCCTCGGCGACCGTCGCTCACCGGGCCTGCCCCGGTGCGCGACGATGCTTCCGCGCGGATTCCACCCTCAAGGCCGAAGCATGTTCAAGGGGGCCGCCCCGGTGAGGTCCTCCACGCTGTCGTAGAGGAGCTGTCCCACGTAGTTGAAGTTGTGGGCCCAGGCGCCCGGGTCCTTCTTGCTCAACTGGTAGTTGTGCGCTGCCTTCACGAGCGCCGGCGTGAAGGGCGCGAACGCGTTGGCGGAGACGGACTCGGTGGCGCCGCAGGTGCCGTCCTTGTCCGTGTCCTTGAAGAAGTACGGGTTGACGTCGCCGTTGTAGCAGAGGCCATTGCCTGTCACCCCGCGCATCGCGGTCAGCAGGCGGGCGGCCATTCCTTCCACCTCCGCCTTCAGGGTCTCCGTCGTGTTTCCGTCGCCGTCGTAGTCCGACACGTGGACGACCCGGAGCTGCTCGGCCGCGGTCTGGTCCGCGTGGCACGTCTTGCAGCGCTCGCCCCACACGTCCTGGATGCGGAAGGTGTGGTTGCTCTTGCCGGGGACGTGGCAGCTGGTGCACTGCACGCCGCCCATGTGCGTGAGCCGGCCGGCGTAGGTCTTGTTGGGGTACTCGTAGCCAATGCGGACCAGCGTTCCCTCGCGCGTCCCCGCGGCCGGCAGGTAGTGCACGTTCTGGAAGCGCGGCGTGCCCCCCGCCGCCAGCGCCGTGTCGATGGTGGCCTTGGACGCGCGGCCGATGTGGCAGTTGGCGCAGAGGTTGTCCTGGCCCGGCAGGTTCACCGTCTTGCCGTCCGGCAGCCACGTCTGGGCGGGGACGAAGACGTCGTAGTCCGGCTCGAAGTTCTCATGGCAGGTGGAGCACTCCAGGCCATTCGCGGTTTCCGGCACCTGCTGTCCCACGCCGTACTGGACGAAGAAGCGGTAGCCCTGCGCGCCGCTGTGACAGCGCGAGCAGCTGGCCTGGACGCTCTCGCCCGAGTCCCAGTTGCGCGCCGCCTTGCTGGCGCCGTTGAAGTGGCCCGGGTCGTTGCGCACCAGCAGGGACATGTCGAAGGGGACGCTCAGCCCCTTGTTCATCGACTGGGTCGAGTCATGCAGCAGCTGGAGGATGTACTTCGCGTTGTGCGCGAACGCGCCCGGGTCCACACGGGAGAGTTGATAGTTGTAGGCCGCCTTCTGCAGGCGCGGGGTCCAGCTGGCGTACGCGTTGGTGGCGACGGATTCAGCCTGCCCACACGTCCCGTCCCCGTCGGTGTCCCGGAACCAGTAGGGGTGGGTGTTGCCGTAGCAGAGGGGCTGGGCCCGCTCCGCACCGTACCGCTGGATGGCGGCCAGCAGCCGCTCCCTCAGGCCCTGGATCTCGTAATAGACGCCCTCGGTACGGTTCTTGTCCCCGTCGTAGTCCTGGTTGCGCGAGGCCATCTGCCGGATGTCCCACGCCTTCGTGACGTCCGTCACACCGGGATGGCAGGTGGCGCAGGCGTCCCACCGGACGCGCGTGCTGTGCGGCTCATGGCACTCGTTGCACTTGTCGAAGCCCGGCACGTGGCGGAAGCGCGAGTCGTAGGTCTGATCCGAGTACTGGTAGCCGCCCGCGGCCTGGTTGGCGAAGAGCGTCGCGCCCGCGGGGTAGTAATGGATGTTGGTGAAGCCCAGGGCGGGTGAGGTCGTGTCCTCGCCCACCACGCCCGCGTCCGCGACCTGCGCGTCGATGTCCTTCCCGGAGGCGCGCCCCTGGTGGCACACCACGCACCGGGCCTCCGGGCCCAGGCCGGTGACCTTCTTGCCCGAGGGGAAGGTGACCGAGGTCAGGCTGGCGGCGGCGCTGTCGTGGCACGTCTCGCAGCGGACCACCGACCCTGTCGGGGCGGGGGCGTCCACCTTGCCCGCGGTGGAGCCGTCACCGCCCAGGAAGTCGATGTAGCCCTCGGAGCTGTGGCACCGCGCGCAGCTGGTGGGGACGAGCCCGTCCTTGTTCCAGTGGGAGAAGGCCTCGGCGGTGGTGTCCGCATGCGGCGAGCCCGACCACGCGAGGAAGTAGGGCACCTGGCTGGGGTCGACGCCGGCGTCGCCCGCGAGGGCGCCCATCACCACCACCACGTGGCGCGCTTCCAGCCTGGACATCGTGCCGGTGACCTTGATGGCCGTCTCGCCCGCGGCCACACCGGTCACCTGTCCGGCGGCGTCCACGGTGGCGATGGCCGGGTTCTCGCTCTCCCATTGATAGCCGTCGTCGGTGGCCTCGCGCGTGGTGGCGGTGAGCTGAAGCGTCTGGCCCACGAGCACCGAGTGCGGACCGTCGGTGATGACTTCCGGGTGGGGCGTCTCCAGTTTGGCGCAGGCACTCAGCGCCAGGGCCAGCAGCAGCGGTCCGACCAGGAGCAGCGGGGAGCGTTTCATCGGAGCCTTCCTGGCAAAGAAAGACGTCATGGTTGAGCGCCTCCGGAGATCCACGACAGGAGGGTCTGGTACTCCGGGGTGTCCGCCCCGTAGATGGTCCCGCCGCCGTGGCCCGCGCCGGAGGCCTTGCGCAGCAGCCGGCTGGCGGAGGGATTGGAACTGTCCGTCAGGGAGCTCGATGCCGCGTAGTCCGCTTCGGCCTCGCCCGTCAGCAGGAAGGAGGTGGAGCCCGCGGCCCCTCCGCTGCGATGGCAGCTCTGACATCCGGTGGTGAGCAGCGGATGGACGTCGGTCGCGAAGGAGACGGCGCCGCCGCCATCCCCGCCGCCGCCATCGACGGGAGGAACCCCTGCGTCGGCGGAGACCGGGCCCCGCTCGAAGTCCGCGCAGCCCACGAGCAGCGCGACCGCCGCCATGAGGACCGCGGCGAGGGACGGGATGCGTGAATCAGAACTCATACGCCACCACCAGCCGGGTGAAGTCGTCCGGCGTTTCGTCTGTCTTCTCCAGGTTCCAGTACTGGTAGAGGCCGGCGCTCAGGCCGCGCCACCGGGCCACCACGCCCAGGTTGTGGCTGGAGCCGTCCTCCCGGGTGAGCGCGTTCTCATCCAGGATGAGCCCCCTCCGGTTTCCGAAGGTGCGCAGGCCCTGCCGGTACTGGACGTAGAGCCAGTCCGTGGGGTGGTAGCGCAGCTGGAGGTAGCTGGCGAAGTGGTAGTAGTCCGCGCCCGGCCCGCCGTAGCCCTCGGCCTCGCCTCCGGAGACATCCGCGCGCAGCAGCCCGGCGCCCAGGGAGAAGTGCTCCAGCACCGGGAGCCCGCGCGGGCGCCACACCGCCACGTCCAGCGCCTGGAGGAACAGGCGGCGTCCGAACCCCAGTGAGTTGTAATACGGCGAGTACCAGAGGTTGATGGGTCCCCACGCCGCGCCCAGCCGCGCCCCGACGCCCAGTCGGGTGTCCTCCAGCGGTGCCAGGTCCGACTGGAGGTTGAGCACCGCGTCCGCGCGCTTCAACCGGTAGCCGGCGATGACATAGGCGTCGCCGGAGAGGGCGAGGGGCCCCAGCCGGTGCTCCACGTTCACGGTGAGGCCCTCCCGGGCGAACACGACGGGAAGCACCCGCTGGTCGAAGCCGGCGAGTCCGCCGTAGCTGTGGTGGAAGAGCGGATCCCCTCCAAAGGGCACCAGCACCTTGCCCCCCTTGGCGAACACCTTCACCGGCCAGGACTCGCCACTGACGCGGTAGCCCAACTCCCAGAACTGCAACGACAGCACCTCCAGGGTGAGCGTCACCGGATCCTCCGCGGACTGCCGCGTGAGGAAGAGGAAGTGGTGATAGCTGCGCAGCGCGCTCTCACCCTCCGACTTGAAGGGATGGTCGTTGTAGTTGACGCGCTCGTAGTTGAGGTCGAAGCGCCCGTTGAGGCTCAGCGAGCCGAGCACCGGGAAGGTCCCCAGCGGCACGCCTGCATGCGGATGCGGGCCCGCCGGGACGGGAGGCTTGGACGGGGCGGGCGCGGAGGGCGTGGGCACGGCGGCGCTCGCCGTGGCGGGTGGCGCGGAGCCCGACGCACTCATGTCAATCCACCGGGCCAGGAGCGCGAGCTGCGCACTGCCCGGTTCCCACACCGCGCCGCCTGGATGCGAGTCCCCCTTCGCGCGCTGGTACAGGAGGCTGTTGGCGGCGTCGCCGGGCACCACCAGGGGCGTCACCGACCGCAGGTGCGCGTCTGGATCCGTGTGGGTGACGTAGCGGCTGGCGCCGGCCATCCCGTCGGAGGCATGACAGCTGGAGCAGTCCGCCAGCAGCGCCTCGTGGACCTGGGGCGCGAAGCGCTGCGCGGCCGTGACTGCTCCGGAGGACGTGGTGGGCGCCGAGCTGGACGCGGAAGCCGTCGGGGCAGGCGAACCCGTGTGCGCGGCGTCGGCAGGCGCAGTGGCGGCTGAGCCGGCTTGCGAGGCCGTGGCGTTCGTCGCGGAGGGCGCACCGGCTTGTGCTGGCGCGGAAGGCGCCGTCGAGGACGCACCGGAGCTCGCGGGCGTGGAAGGCGTCGGGGTGGGCGAACCCGGGTGCGTGGACGCGGAAGGCGCAGTGGAGGGCGCACCGGCTTGCGCTGACGCGGAGGGCTCCGGACGTGATGCGGCGTGCGCGGACGTGCCCGCCCGTGCCCGGCCGGGCGGAGCGCCCCCTTCAATCCACCGCAGGAGCGTCGCGTACTCCGCCGACTCCACCGCGAGGGCCTTCTTGCCTCCATGAAGCGAGGTGCCGGTGCCCTTCTTGAGCAGGGGGCTCTGTGCGGCGGTCGCGGGCTGCACGAAACGCACGGTGGCGTCGTAGTCGCCCGGCTCACCCCGCAGCACCCAGCGGGACCTGGACGCCATGCCCTCAGGACCGTGGCAGGACCCGCACGCCTTTTCCAGGATGGGCCGGGCATCGTCGAAGTCCGGCACGCGCGGCCGGACCGCGGCGGAAGGCGTCCGGGCCGGTGGCGCGGCGGGGCTCCGGACGGCGCCCTGCGGAACGACAGGCGACGGCGCTCCCGGCTCGATGACGCCCGCGTCGGGCGCCGGTGCCTGCCCGGGGGGCGCGGGCTTGATGCCCAGCCGCTCCTGGAGCTGCCGCCGCTTCTCCTCCTGCGACTGCGCCCGCGTGGCGCCGGGGACGGCCAGCACCCACGCGCAGACGAGCAGCGTCCAGGCCTTCCGCTCAGCGGCGCGCATGGCACGCCTCGCAGTTCATGGACGTCTGGGCCCTGGCGGCCCGTCCGTCATGGCAGCGCCCACAGTAGCGGCCCTCGCGCATGTCCTGATGCGTGAAGCCCAGCGGGGCCTGCGGGAAGGTGCCGGGGTGGCAGCTGTAGCAGTGCATGGAGCCATGCCCCCAATGCGAGAACAGGGCCGGAGCCGGAGCGGCGCGCTCCTTGAGCGGCGGCAGCCGGACGTCCTGCGGCGAGTTCACGGCGAAGATGGGCGTCGTGAGGAGCAGGAGGAGGACGAGCCCGGCCCGCCACCACCCCGTGCGCTGGGAGGGAGCGGCGCTCATAGGGCCTTCTGCTCCTTGAGGATCCGCCAGACCGTGATGACGTAGAGCAGGACCCCCAGCAGGACCAGCGGCACGCCCACCGCGGTGGACACCACGAAGGCCAGCGGGGACCACGCGAGGCGTGCGAACAATTGGACGAGCAGCCCCGCCAGGACGAAGAGGGCCGCCACCCGGATGCGCTTCTCATGGCTCATGGATGCTGTCGCTCCGGCAGCCAGAAGTTCTGGGCCTTCACGCCCTCCATGTCATGCGCGACGTCGTGGCAGGTCAGACACGAACGTGCCCCGCTCTGGAGCTCCGCCTGGAGCTCCCGGTGCGGCCCGCCCTCCAGGTACCCGCGCGCATCGTTGTGGCAGTGGAGGCAGTTGTAATTGGGATACGGCTGATAGAGCCGGGGCTCCGGGGGAACGGTCCCGAAGTAATGGACCCAGACGTGCCGCAAGCCGTTGAGCTTGGCCTTCGCGTCCCCGAAGAGCGCGTAGTCCGTGTGGCAGGAGAAGCAGGTGGAGTCGCGGTTGATGAGCCGCTTCTGGTAGTGCACCGCGGCCAGGGCGTTGGGGTTGTCCACGAACAGGCTCTGCCCGTAGGGCTCCATCTCGTGACAGCCCATGCAGAACTGCGTCTGGCTCGACTCGCGCACGCCCACCGCGACGCCGGCCCCGCTGACGGCCAGCGGAAGCAGGGCCAGCCCTCCGAGCAACACCAGGCGACCCAGCCCGTTCGCGGTGAGATACCCCGCGGCATAGGCAATCATCGCCACCATCACAGCCACCGCGCCGAGCAGCACCATCATGAGCGTCGCCAGTGCAACCTCCAAGGGACCTGGGGACCGCGTCCCGTTTCATAAAAAGGGGACCGCGACTGCAAGGCTTCTGTTTTGTGGCGGGCTCACTCCGCGTGAGCGCGGGGCGGCGGCAGGGGAATGGGCTCCACCGCCGCCGTCTGCCCATCCACGCGCAGGTCCAGCAGGGAGTGTCCCTCCGGCGACGCGTAGCGCAGCCACCAGGACGCGGCCCCCTGCTTCGCCATCACCAGTTCCAGTGCCGGACCCTGGTTCCGTGCGTACGCGGCCCCCAGCCTCACGGCCTCCTCGTAACCCACGGTGAGCGCCACCGAGGTGGGCGGGGGCGGCAGCGGCAGGGCCGGATCCGCACGCGTCTCCCTCGCGGAGCCCGCGCACCCCGTGGCGAAGAGGGCGGCGAGCAGGACCGCGTGGGGCAGGGACGAGGAAGAGGGCATGGGCGCTGGCTCGAAAGGAGAGAGGTACGGGGACCTGTCCGGCCTTCGACACTGCATGCCCCGTACCGGCGGGCCTGCCAGCATGCGTGCACGCGCGGGGCGTCTCGCGTGAGGGGGCCCGGCGCAATCCTTGCGCGAGCCGGCGGCCCTCCGCGCATTCCCTGCGGGGTGCGCCGCCCTGCTCTGTCCGGCCCCGGTGGCTCGGGATGGCTCTCGGCTTGAGTCCCCCTCGCGCGCGAGATAGCCACGTCCCGTCACGTCTCCCTGGAGCCCGCCATGAAGCCCCTGCTGCTGGCCGCCGTCCTCGCCGCCGCGCCCGCCACCCCGCCGAAGTCCCTGGCGCCCGACGCCGGGCCCGCGCAGGCCGCGCAGCCCTCCCTCACCGTGCCCGGAGGGAAGTTCCTGCGCGCCCGCTCCGGCAACACCGCCGTCGCCCAGATGTTCGCGCCGGGCATCGCGGAGCTGTCCCTGGCGGAGAAGCGCGTGGCGTGGTCGCTCACGCTCGCGGCGCACGCGGGCGAGGACATCGCGTTGGATCAGCTCGGCTGGAAGCTGGTGCCCGCGAAGCAACTGCTGGAGGGCGTGTGGCTCTTCGGCCGGGACGCGCAGAGCGCCGCGTCCGGCTTCGACGCGAAGCTGGCGGACTACCTGCTGCGCTTCTACGGACACGGCGGCAACCACGACAGCACCACCGGCCAGAAGTTCGTCCCGGGCTTCACCGCGGAGCAGCTGGCCGCGGGCGCCTCGCGAGCCCTCAAGGCCGGCGCGCCCTGGTCCGTGAAGGATGACGCCGCGCTCCAGGCCTGGCTCCAGGAGCTGAAGCCCACCCTCTTCGACGCGGCCTTCGAGCCGCAGCTCACCTCCAAGGCCCCGCCGCCGGGACAGGACCTCCTCACCGCGTCCTCCAACACCGCCTATGGCCCCGGCGTGACGGAGAAGGACCTGGTGGGCTTCACGGAGAAGTACCCGCTCAACTCGCGCGTGGTGAAGCAGGACGGGAAGCTGGTGGAGCAGGTGTTCCGCGCGGGCACACCGGACGGCAAGGTGAAGCCGGGCCTGTACGCGAAGGAGCTCTCGCGCGTCATCGCACACCTCCAGGAGGCGATGAAGTCCGCGGAGCCCACGCAGAAGGCCGCGCTGGGCAAGCTGGTGCGCTACTTCCAGACGGGCAGCCCGAAGGACTGGGACGCGTACAACATCGCGTGGCTCAAGGTGGATCCGAAGGTGGATGCCAACCTGGGCTTCATCGAGACGTACGTCGACCCGCGCGGCCACAAGGGCCAGTGGGAGGCCCTGGTCAACTACCGCGACACGCAGGAGAACCAGATCATGGTACTCATGGGCCAGAAGGCCCAGTACTTCGAGGACCGGCTGCCGTGGCCGGAGAAGTACCGCCGCAAGAAGGTCGCGCTGCCCGTCGCCAAGGCCATCAACCTCATCACGTCCAACCCGGAGCCGCCCGCGGGCATCAACCTGCCCAACGAGCAGCACATCCGCGAGAAGTACGGCAGCAAGAGCGTGATGATCACCAACGTCATGGACGCGGCCTCCGCCGTGACGCGGCTGCCCCTGGCGCTGGAGTTCTCCCGCACGGCGGAGGATCGCGAGGAGGCGCGCAAGTACTCCGTCACCGCGCGCAAGTGGCTGGTGGCCTTCCATGAGGTGCTGGGCCACGCCTCCGGCCAGGTGGATCCGAAGCTGAAGGGCCAGTCCCCGTCCGTGTTCCTCAAGGAGTACGACAACACGCTGGAGGAGGCGCGCGCGGACCTGATCGCGCTGTGGCACGCGTTCGACCCGGCGCTCGCGGAGCTGTCGCCGGACCACGAGGCCATCGCGCGGCAGATGTACCGCGACTTCCTGGTGGAGGGGCTCACCAACCTGCGCCGGGTGGAGCAGGGCAACGCCTTCGAGGAGGACCACCAGCGCGGCCACCACATGACGGTGACGTTCCTGGAGGAGAAGGGCGCGGTGAAGCAGGTGACGCAGGACGGCCGCACGTACCTCACGGTGCCGGACTACGCCAGGATGCGCGAGGCCGTGGGCGAGCTGCTCTCCAAGCTCATGGTCATCAAGGCCACCGGCGACTACGAGGGCATCCGCGCGCTGGTGCAGGAGAAGGGCATCCACTTCGACCCGAAGCTGCGCGACGAGGTCGCCCGCCGGGTGAAGGCCGTGGACGTGCCCACGGTGCTGCTGCTCAACTCTCCGCGCGTGGTGCCGGTGCTGGACGCCAAGGGGGAGCTGGTGGACCTGAAGGAGGACACCACCCAGGCCTTCGTGGATCAGCACCTGGAGCGCAGCCTGCTGGGCCGGCTGTCTCCCGCCGAGGCCCGCCGCGTCGCCGCGAAGGTGGCGGGTTCTCCGGACGCCGTGCGCGAGGCGTTCCGGGAGCTGGGGCCTGAAACGGCTCCGGCGCCGACTCCCAGGAAGGGAGCGGCGCCGGCGAAGGGCACGCCCTGACGCGAGCCGCCCGTCAGTGATTGGACGGCGCGTCACCTTCCGTCAGGGGCGCGCCGGACTCCGTGGTGAGCACGACGCGCTGGGTCCCCGGCTGCACCGGTCCACCCGGGGTGGCCGGGTCGCCCAGCCGGGGGTTGGGCCGGCCGTAGTCGCGCTCGTAGATGCGCACCACGGAGAGGAAGAAGGCGACGATGAGGGGCCCCAGCAGCAGGCCCACCGTGCCGAACGCCGCCAGGCCGCCGAGCAGCGCGAAGAAGACGATGGCTCCGTGCTGGTTCATGCCCTTCCGGGCGAGCAGCGGCTTGACGACGTTGTCCACGAGCCCCACGACGACGACACCCCAGATGGCCAGGAAGAGGGCCGCCCACGGGTGACCGCTGAGGAACATCAGGCCCGCGGCGAAGAGCACCACCACCGCGGCGCCCACGGCGGGGATGAGGGCGAGGAAGAACGTGAGGCCCGCGAAGAACAGCGGCGCGGGCACCCCCACGATGAGGAAGCCGATGAGCGCGACCGCCGCCTGGACGCCCGCGGTGGCCACGGTGGAGACGAGCACCGACACGGAGGTGTTCTTGAACTCGTGCAACAGCTCCCGCGTCTGTCCGCGCCGCAGCGGGGACACGCTCTCGATCCACTGCACCAGCCGCGCGCCGTCGGTGAGGAAGAAGAAGAGCGCGATGAGCATCATCGTCGTCTGGAGGACGAGCGTGCCCGTGGCGGCCACCGCCCCCGTGACGGCCTTGGCGGCCGTGCCGCCCTGGGTGGTCACCTGCTCCTGGAGCTTCTGGTCGATCTGCTCCTCCTCCAGGGGGAGCCGTTCGATGAGCTTGCTCACCGGGCCCCGGACGCCGCTGGGCAGCTTCTCCACCAGGCCCGTCATGCCGTCCTTCTGCACGGTCTGGGACACGAAGCGGGCGCCCTCGGAGACCTCCGCGACGACGAACGCGGTGAGGCCGCCCAGGGGCAGCAGCAGCGCCAGCAGGATGCCGGTGACGATGAGGCCCGCGGACACGTTGCCGTGGCCGCGCAGCCGCTTCCGCAGCCGGCTGTGCAGGCCGTAGAAGGTGCCCGCCAGCACCGCCGCCAGGAAGAACGCCTCCGCGAAGGGCCGGATGACCAGGCACAGGAGGAGGATGGACAGGAGGATGAGACCCACGAAGACGCGTCGCGCTACCTGATCGGAGGCCATGGCCTTGCAAATTTAAGGAGCCGGACCTGTCGGCGGGAGCCTGCCCGGCCGGGATGACGCGGGAACATTCCCCCAGGCCTGCCCGCCTGTCTGCTCACCGGACTTGGGGGCGGCGAAGGGGGCGGTAGAGTGCGCGCATGCCGCCTTTTGACTCCGCCCGCTTCACCCTCTGGCTCCCGCAGCTCCTGTGCGCCGTCTTCCTGGCCATCCTCTTCCTGCAGTCCGGCCTGGACAAGGTCGTGGACTGGAAGGGCAACCTGGGCTGGCTGACGGGCCACTTCTCCAAGTCGCCCCTGAAGGGCGTGGTGACGCCGATGCTGGCGGTCATCACGCTGATGGAGCTGGCGTCCGGGGCGCTGAGCGCGGCGGGCGCGGTGGCGCTGCTGGTGAACGGCAACCCGTTCCTCGCGTACCTGGGCGCGGTGCTCTCCGCGCTGTCGCTGCTGGCCCTCTTCTTCGGCCAGCGCATGGCGAAGGAGTACGCGGGCGCCGCCGTGCTGGTGCCGTACTTCGTGGTCACCGTCGCGGCGGTGTACCTGCTGCGGCTGGCGTGAGCCCGGCCCGCTAGAGCACCTTGCGCGAGGGCATGATGGCGTTGGCGGACAGCAGGCCCGCCGCCAGCGCCACCGCGACCATCAGCATGGAGAAGGCCGTGTCCACGCCGGCCACCACGTCGCGCTCCAGCAGCGACGCGAGGCTGCGGAAGCCCACGCTGCCGGGCACGAGCAGCATCAGGCCCGGCACCACGGTGGTGACGGCGGGCCGGTTGCGCAGCCGCGCCAGCGCGTTGCTCCCGATGCCCAGGAGCAGCGCCCCCGCGAAGGCGCCCAGCTGAGGCCCCAGCAGCAGTGCTCCCAGTCGCGCGCCCATGAACGCGGCGGCGCCGGCCAGGGCAATCCATCCCCAGTCGCGCGGCCGGGCGCGGAAGAGCACCGCGATGGCGAAGCCCGCCACCACCAGCGCGACGACGGCCGTGCCGGGCGGCAGCACCGCGGGCAGGGGCGGCGTGGGCACCGGAGGCAGCACCGTGGCCACGCGGCTGCCCAGGGCCGCGCCGAAGCCCAACTGCAGGAAGATGAGCGCGGCGTGGGTGAGGCGCGACGTGCCGGAGATGAGGTTGCGCGTGGCCACCTCGTTGACGGCGACGGTGAGCGTGAGGCCGGGCAGGAGGACGATGAGTCCCGCGAGCGTAGCCACCTCGCCGTGCAGCGGGCCGAAGAAGTGGGCCGCGATGCCCGCGAACGCGGCGGACAGCACGGCCGCCACGGGCTCCAGCACCCGCGCCGTGGTGGGCTGCTTGCGCGTCACCAGGTCCAGCACGCCGATGGCCAGGCTGCTGAAGCCAGACACGCCCATCTCCTTCCAGCCACCGCCGAAGAGCAGGGCCGCGGACGCGCCCGCCAGCATCCAGCAGAGCAACTGGAGGGCGGGGCCGTAGCGCGGCGGCCGGGCGAGGATGTCCTCCACGCGGGTGGCGCCCTCCGCTGGCGTGAGGCGTCCCTGGATGACGTCGTCCGCGAGCATGTCCAGGAGGATGAGGCGCTCCAGGTCCATGTCGCCGGGCTCCACGCGGATGAGGCTGGTGCGCAGGTCCTCGGGCGGGCCGAAGGAGGCGAAGATGGAGGTGGGCGTGGAGAAGAAGCGGGCCTCCAGGCCCAGCCGCTCGCTCACCCGCAGCATCAGCCCTTCCAGGCGGTGGGCGGGCGTGCCGTGGCGGTGCAGGGCCTGGCCCAGGCGCAGCACGAAGGCCACCGCGGGGCCGGGAGGTGGGGGCGCGAGCGCGGCGGCGAACTCGGGCGGCACATCAGCGGTTTCGGGAGGGCGCGTGGACACGACGGGCGCGCACATGCGCAGAGCCGCCGGGGCGAGTCAAACGGCATGGCGCCGCGCCGGAAGCCCACCTGCTCGCTCCAATGTGCGGGGTGCTCGGGGAATCCCCAGGCGTGACACATCTGATACAGCAGGTGGGAACCCGGGAGGACGCATGGCGCGCAAGCAACGGACGCCGCGATGGCTGGAGGCCGCGAGGCGCAGGGGGCCGGAAGCCCCCTCGGGCCCGGGCGCGGACTGGCTGGCGCGAGCGCTGGGCCGGGCGGGCGTGCTGCCCCGGGCCGAGGCCGAGCAGGCCATCCGCGACGGCCGCGTGGAGGTGGACGGCCGCGTGGAGCGGGAGCCGTTCGCGCCGGTGGGGGAGGGGACGCGGGTGCGCGTGGACGGCGTGGAGCGCGCGCTGACGCGCGAGGTGCGCGTGTTGATGTTCCACAAGCCCGCGGGGCCGGTGGTGCACGGCTCGGATCCGGAGGGTGTGGGCACTGTCTTCGAAAGCCTGCGCGCGGTGCTGACGCCGGAGCTTCAGGGCTTCGAGTGGTACGCGGTGGGCCGCCTGGACCGCGACACCACGGGGCTCCTGCTCTTCACCAACGACGAACGGCTGGTGCGGCACGCGACGGCGCCGGAGACACACCTGCCCAAGCGGTACGTGGCGCGCGTGGAGGGGCAGCCTCCGGAGGCGGCGCTCACGCGACTGCGAGAGGGATTGACGCTGGAGGACGGCCCCACGCGTCCGGCGGAAGCCGCGCTCCGCGCACCCGGCGTGGTGGAGCTCACGCTCACGGAAGGGCGGCACCACCAGGTGAAGCGGATGCTCGCGGCGGTGGGGCACCCGGTGCTCACGCTGCACCGTGAAGCAGTGGGGCGGGTGGCGCTGGACGTGGCGGAAGGGGCCGTCCGCGAGCTGACGGCAGGGGAAGTAACAGAGGGGCTGGGGTTCCAGCCCGGCGCGGATGGCGCATAGCCAGGGGCGCACTCAGGGCGCGAAGGGCGCAAGCTGCTGGAGGACCTCGCGAGCGCTGGCGGCCTCGGCGCCCCGGGGCTCCAGGGACAGGTACTTCTTGAGGGCGCGAGCTGCTGGGTCCAATTTGTTCGTGCAGTGGTGCGCCATTCCCAGCCAGTACCATTGCTTCGCACGAGTCGGGGCCTCGGCGACCAGCTTCGAGAGCAGCTCCGTGGCCTCCTGGCAGTCCCCGTGCTCACCCGTCTGGGTCAGCAGGATGGCCAGTCCAGTCCTGGCCTCAACGGAACTTCGTCTGAGCATGAAGGCAGCCCGGTAGTGATTGATTGCTTCCTGGGGCTGCTCCTTCTTGACGGCCCTGCGGGCGGCCGACAGCGACTGCGCGAAATCATAGAATTGCGGCGGCGGCTCCGGGGCAACGGGGGTAGCGATTCCCATGCCACGCAACAGGTCTGCGACACGTTGGCGCAAGGGCTCATCCTCGGAGGCCAGGAGCACGAACTTCTGGTAGTGCTCGGCGCTTTCAGCTGGCTTCTCCAGCCGCGCGTTCGCCATCCCGAGCAGCAGCTGGCACTCCGCGTCTTCGGGATACTGCGCCTCGCACTGGGCTGCCAGGTCGAGGGCCAGGAGGTACGCACGCCGATCCAGCAGCTCACGAACCCGCGAGTGGAAAGAGGGGAGGGCAAGGGCCGCGGCCTGCGCAAGCATGGGTTCTCCCAACGCCGCGGTCACGGAATCCCTCCGCGAATCCTTTGGGTTCGCGCAGGCGAGGAACGCCCGGTAGTGGAGCGCGCTCTCCGGGAAGTTGCCGAGTTGTCGGTAGCTGCTCGCCATCATCAGGTGGCAGTCAGCGTCCTCTGGCTGCGCCTGGAGGCAGGACTTCGCGAGTTCCAAATCCTGGCGGGCCTTCTCCTCCCGGAGCTGAGAAGGCTTACCGGTGGTGACCTGTATCTCCGCATCCGGCCCGGCCTCCGGCGATGGATGCGTTGTTTGCGCTGTGTCCTCCGCGAGGGTCGGCAAGGCACTGCCCAGGACGAACATGGCCCAACTCACGCTGGCCACCAGGAAGACGAACCCCAACCGAAGCAGCCACTTTCTTGAAGCCGGGGCTGACGCCGCGGGTGCATCGGGCCTGGCGGTGACAGGCTGCGGCGCGTCGACCTGCCCGGTCTGGATGGGGGCACGGGGCTTGACGGCTGGTTTGACGAGTGGCGGCGCGGGCTTGTTCCATCCCGCCAAATCGTCGCGAAAGGTCTCGGGCACCGGCAGCTCCCTGCCTTCCTGTGCCAGGTCCTGCTTGAACAACTCCCTCAGCAGATGGGCAAGGCTCAATGAAGAGAGTCGGGGAAAGCTTGCGTGGAGGAAGCCCGCGAGCGCATCTCCGAACGCATGGCTGGATTCAAAGCGCTGCTCCCGGTCCGAGGTCAGCGCCTTCCTCACGATGTCATTCAGCTCCCGCGGAAGCTCCGGCCGGAGCACGCTCGGCGCGGGAATCTCTCCATGCGCCACGCGCATCATCACCACGTGGGGTGGCCCCTCCACGGGCAGCTTTCCGCAGAGCAACTCATACAGCACGACGCCCGTGGCCCAGACGTCCGTGCGCGCATCCACGTCCTCTCCGCGCGCCTGTTCCGGAGAGAAGAAGAGGTACTTGCCCTTCACCACGCCGGGCGCTGTCTTGAAGCCACGGATGAGTTGCGCCTTCGCGATGCCGAAGTCGACGATCTTGACCTGACCCTCGTAACCCAGGAGCACGTTGTCCGGAGAGATGTCCCGGTGGACGATGCCCAGGGCCCGGCCGCTGCTGTCCGTGCGCGTGTGCGCGTAGTGCAGGCCCCGGCACATCTCCATCGCGATGAACACGGCGACGGGAATGGGCAGGGGACCCATTCCGCTCTTCATCGCGCGCTTGAGCACGCGGTGCAGCGGCTGGCCATCCACGAACTCCATGGCCAGGAAGTACTCCCCGTCCACGCGACCGAAGTCGAAGACCTGCGCGACGTTGCCGTGCGACAGCGTGGCGGAGATGCGCGCCTCGCTGATGAACATGGAGATGAAGGCTTCGTCGTTGGCGTACTCGGGCAGGACCTTCTTGATGAGCACCGGCTTCGTGACGCCCGCGTCACCTACCAGTTGGGCACGCCACGTCTCCGCCATACCGCCCCGGCCCAGCCAGGAGACCAGCTCATACCGTCCGAAGGTGTCTCCCGCTTGCAGTGCCATGCGTTGGGCATCTTAAGCGAGGATTCAACGGGCTGTGGCAACGAGTGACGGCCTCACCCCGGCCCGCCAGGATGGCGAACCAGGGTGGGCCTCAGGTTCAATCCACCGCGCCGCAGATGTTGCGCACGCAGCAGGCCCAACACGCCTCGAAGGTCTGTCCATCGTTCTGACAGGCGGCGAGGCACGCAGACATCTCCGGCGTGATGCTCGGGACCGGGGCGTCCTTGGACGGACTGGACGCACTGGCGGAGGCGCCTCCGAGGACAAGGCCAAACAGGAACACGCTGGTGGTGAGCAGCTTTCTCTTCATGGTGGGATCCTTTGGAAGAGCGCCCGAGGGGTGGGCGTGATGCCATTGTATCCCTGGCGGCAATGCCTTGTTGCTCAGGCTGGGAATGGATGTGTTGGATTGGACTGTTGCCGCCGCTGTAGGGCCTACTCCTGACGACGCTGCACTTCCTTGAGCTGGTTGTAGAGGGTCCGCACTTCCTTGAGGGTCGGCGTCTTGCTGCCGCCCTCGTTGAACCCCTCCACGAGCGTGCCGTAGCGCTGACACTGCAGCCCCATGGCCTCGCAGCTGTGGTTCTTCTCGAGCGTCAGGAAGAGCGCCTTTGTCTTCGCCCATTCCCTCTCCAATTCGATGAATGCATGGCCCTCCACGGAAGCGCGGGAGGGTGACGAATTCGATTTCGACATCTCCCCCAAGGCCCTGATGACAAGATCTCTCTTGGGGTAGCCTTCGGGGGTGAGTGTCAGGAATGTCTCGTAGGACTGCTCGCTCTTCTTGTGGTCTTTGAGCGTGGCGTAGACGACGCCAAGCATGAGGTAGCACTCTGGAGTCTTGGGCATCTTGAGTGCGCAGGCTTCTGACATCCTTAGCGCTGCTGGGGCGTCCACTTTGGATAGTCTCAGGACTTCACGCTGTATCGCGTCGATTGAGCTGGGCAGGACGACGTCCGTCGTGCTTGAGGCCGTGGTCTCGTCGGAAGTCTGTGGAGCCTGGTGGGCATCGGTTTCAGGCGGAGTCTGGGGGACTTCCGCGGGTTGCGGAGGCGCCTCGGCTCGCTTCTCCGGTGTGACCGGCGGCGGGGATTGCTGCTCGGTGACTGGCGCACGGATGGGTGTGGGCGGCGGGGCTCCCACGGTGGCCCCGGAGGAATGCGCATCCATGAGGAGCCACAGGCTCGCGCCCACGACCAGCAGTCCTCCCACGCTCAGCCCGTAGAGCAGCGGGCGCGGGGTGCCAGATGCCGCCGCGATGGACCGCGGCTGGGTGGTCTCCGTGACATGCGGGTTGACCGGCCGGAGACGCCGGGTCTGACGCCCGGTGGCGGGCGGCGGTGTCACCGCCTCCTCGGGTGCGGCCTGCGCTCTCCAGGCCTTCAGCTCCTCCAGGAAGGACCCCGGCACGGACAGCTCGCGGCCTTCGTTCGCCAGGTCGCCCCGGAACAGCACGCGCAACAGGTGCGCGATGGTCATGGAGGAGAAGCGCGGGAAGTTCGAATACAGGAACCCCGCCAGCGCGTCCCCGAACGCGTGGCTGGATTCAAAGCGCTGCTCCCGGTCCGGGGTCAGCGCCTTCCTCACGATGTCATTCAACTCCTGCGGAAGCTCCGGCCGAAGCACGCTCGGAGCGGGAATCTCCCCACGCGCCACGCGCATCATCACCACGTGGGGTGGCCCCTCCACCGGCAGCTTCCCGCAGAGCAACTCATACAGCACGACGCCCGTGGCCCAGACGTCCGTGCGCGCATCCACGTCCTCTCCGCGCGCCTGCTCCGGAGAGAAGAAGAGGTACTTGCCCTTCACCACGCCCGGCGCCGTCTTGAAGCCGCGCAGCAGCTGCGCCTTCGCGATGCCGAAGTCGACGATCTTGACCTGACCCTCGTAACCCAGGAGCACGTTGTCCGGAGAGATGTCCCGGTGGACGATGCCCAGCGGCCGGCCAGTGCTGTCCGTGCGCGTGTGCGCGTAGTGAAGCCCCCGGCACATCTCCATCGCGATGAACACGGCCACCGGAATGGGCAGCGCACCCAGCTCACTCTTCATCGCCCGCTTGAGGACGCGGTGCAGCGGCTGGCCATCCACGAACTCCATGGCCAGGAAGTACTCTCCATCCACGCGGCCGAAGTCGAAGACCTGCGCGACGTTGCCGTGTGACAGCGTGGCGGAGATGCGCGCCTCGCTGATGAACATGGAGATGAAGGCTTCGTCGTTGGCGTACTCGGGCAGGACCTTCTTGATGAGGACCGGCTTCGTGACGCCCGCGTCACCTACCAGTTGGGCACGCCACGTCTCCGCCATACCGCCCCGGCCCAGCCAGGAGACCAGCTCATATCGTCCGAAGACGTCGCCCGCTTGGAGTGCCATGGGTGGGGCATCTTAAACCCATATTCCAGGGATGGCAGAATCCCGACTGCCTTTCTGCCTGCCTGGCCGCCTGGGATGTCAGCGAGTGGAAGTCCCTGACCGCTCAATCCGTGGCGCCGCTCCTCCCAAGCACCTCCAGGACGCGCGCCCGGCGGGGATGGTCCACGGGGGCGAGCTTCAGGAAGGTCTCGTAGTGCTGCGTGCTCTCACGCGAATGGTTCATCTTCGCGTGCACGTCCCCGAGCATGAGGTGACATTCCGGCACGCCTGGATTGTTCCTCGCACAGTCATTGGCGGCTTCCAGGGCCGCGTCATAGTCCTGGCTCTGGAGCAGACCGGAGAACTGCTGCTGCTTCGTCTTCACGAGCGAGGTGACCTTCTGTTGCACCTCCTGCCGCTTGGAGTCGAGCAGCCCCAGGACGCCCTTCCTGGGTGCGGGAGCTGCTTCCACGACGGCGGGAGGCGGCTCCTGGACGGCGCTGGCCGCGACGACCGTCGGCGGCGCGGGCTTCTCCTCGATGACAGGGACCGGCTGCGGCTCCTCGGGCTGGACGCGCTGGGGGGCGCGGACGGGACGGGTGGAGGACTTCCGGGTGGAATGCGCGGGCTTCGCGGGCGCTGGCGCCTCGATGTGCTCCGCCGGCGCCACCGCCACCGCTTCCGGTGGTTCCTCCACGGGGGCTTGCGCGGGCGGCTCGGCCTTCGGCGCGGGCGCTGCGACCGCGACCTGCTGCGCGACCGGCGATGCGACGGGCGCAGGGGCGCGGGCGTCCATCAGGAACCACAGACCGGCTCCCACCACGGCCAGGCCTCCCACCGCGCTCGCGCCGTAGAGCGCCTTGCGAGAGGTGCGGGCTGGCAGGGTGGGGGCGGCGTCGGGCTGCGTGGTCTCCGTCGCCGGAGGCTTCGCAACGGCGCGCACGATCCGCCGGGTCTGGACCTGCTCCGGCGGCGGGGCATCCAGCAGCTTCGTGAGCGCGGGCGCTCCCCACTGCTTCGCCTCGCCGCGGAACTCAGGGGGCACGGCCAGCTCGCGGCCTTCGTTCATCAGGTCCGCGCGGAACAGCACGCGCAGGAGGCTCGCGAGGCTCAGCGAGGAGAAGCGCGGGTAGTGGGCATGGAGGAAGCCCGCCAGCGCATCTCCGAAGGCATGGCTGGTCGCGAAGCGTCGCTTGCGGTCCGGCGCCAGCGCCTTCATCACCAGGTCGTTCAGCTCCTTCGGCAGGTCCGGCCGCAGCTCCGTGGGCGCGGGGAGCTGTCCGTGGGCAATCTTCATCATCACCGTCTGGGGCGGCCCATCCACCGGAAGCTTCGCGCACAGCAGCTCGTACAGCACGATGCCCGTGGCCCAGACGTCCGTGCGCGCGTCCACCTCTTCCCCGCGCGCCTGCTCCGGGGAGAAGAAGAGGTACTTGCCCTTCACCACCCCGGGCTCCGTCTTGAAGCCGCGCAGCAGCTGCGCCTTCGCGATGCCGAAGTCGACGATCTTGACCTGGCCCTCGTAGCTGACGAGCACGTTGTCCGGGGAGATGTCGCGGTGGACGATGCCCAGGGGCTTCCCGCTGCCATCCGTGCGCGTGTGCGCGTAGTGCAGGCCCCGGCACATCTCCATCGCGATGAAGACAGCCACCGGAATGGGCAGCGCACCCAGGCCCGCCTTCAGCGCGCGCTTGAGCATCTTGTCGAGCGGCTTGCCGTCGACGAACTCCATGGCGAGGAAGTACTCGTCCTCCACCTGCCCGAAGTCGAAGACCTGCGCGACGTTGCCATGGGACAGCGTGGCGGAGATGCGCGCCTCGCTGATGAACATGGAGATGAAGGCCTCGTCGTCCGCGTACTCGGGCAGGACCTTCTTGATGAGCACGGACTTGGTGACACCCGCGGCGCCCATCAATTGCGCGCGCCACGTCTCCGCCATGCCGCCCCGGCCCAGCCAGGACACCAGTTCGTACCTTCCGAAGGTATCTCCGGCGCGCAGTTCCATATGGGGCGCGCATCCTATCCGGAACGCGTGAAACCCCGAATGCAGGCTCCCTGCCTGCCGGGCTAGGGACCTGTTGCCCGCAGCGCGACGAGCTTCCGCAGGACAGAGGGGCGCAGGCGATGGTCCGCGGGCGCCAACGCCAGGAAGCGCTCATAGCTTCGCGCGCCCTTCGCTCCCTGGTTCATCCTCGCCAGGACGTCGCCCTGCAACAGGTGACACTCCGGCTCACGGGGCAGGCTCGTGACGCATCGGGTGGCGGCGTCGAGCGCTTCCTTCAACTGGCCCCGGCTCAGGTTCATCAGGACGGCGTTGCGCGACGACTCCAGCTCCGCCTCGCTGGCGGGCGTGGACTCCATCGGCTTGCGCAGCGGCAGGTCCGCCAGCCGGTCCGCGACCGCGCTCCGCCGGATGTCCGTGGTGGGGGCGCGCTCCAGGAAGGCCTGGTAGTGAAGCACGCTTTTGTCGAAGGCCCGGAGCCGTTCGTAGGCGAAGCCCGCGGCCAGCCGGCAGTCCGCGTTGTCAGGCAGCGCGTCCACACAGGTCTGGACCAGCTTCGCGGCCCGGGGCAGGTCCTTGCTGCTCTTGCCCAGGCGATACACGTCCTCGAGCAGCTTGCGCACCCGCGTCTCATCCCACTCATTGACCGGAGGTGGTGGAGTCGAAGGCTCAGGCTCAGGCTCAGGCGCAGGCGGCTCGGGGAGCTGCTCCACCACCAGCACCCCGGCATCCACGACCTTGGCCTGGGGCGGCGGCTCCTGAACCGGCGCGTTCCGGAACCGGGTCCACCAGGCGCCACCCCCCAGCGCGAGCAGCGCCGCACCGCCCAGCGCGAGCCCCACCCAGGGCGCGCGGGAGCGGCGGACGGGCGACACCTCGGCCGTGGGCAGCGCGGGGGCCTCTTCCTCCTGCGACTCGCGCGTGACGATGACCGCCGCGGTGGCGGGGCGAGGCGGCGGCTTCAGGGCCCGGATGTGGCGGACCGTGGGGATCCGATCCTGCGCCACGGGCTGGCGCCAGGCCTTGAGCTCCTCCAGGAAGTCCTCTGGGACCGCCAGCTCCCGGCCTTCGTTCAGCAGGTCTCCGCGGAACAGCACCCGCAGCAGGTGCGCGAGGCTCAAGGACGAGAAGCGCGGATGGTTCGCATACAGGAACTCCGCCAGGGCGTCCCCGAACGCGTGGCTGGTGGCGTAGCGCTGCGCCGGATCCGGGTTCAACGCCTTGAGGACGATGCGGTCGAGCGCCTCCGGCAGGTCCGGCCGCACCTGGCTCAACGGGGGAATCTCCCCGTGAGCAATCTTCGTCATCACGACGTGGGGCGGGCCGTCCACGGGCAGCCGGCCGCAGAGCAACTCATACAGCACGACGCCGGTGGCCCAGATGTCCGTGCGCGCGTCCACCTCTTCCCCGCGCGCCTGCTCCGGGGAGAAGAAGAGGTACTTGCCCTTCACCACGCCCGGCGCCGTCTTGAAGTTGCGCAGCAGCTGCGCCTTGGCGATGCCGAAGTCGACAATCTTGACCTGGCCCTCGTAGCTGACGAGCACGTTGTCCGGGGAGATGTCGCGGTGGACGATGCCCAGGGGCTTCCCGCTGCTGTCCGTGCGCGTGTGCGCGTAGTGCAGGCCCCGGCACATCTCCATCGCGACGAAGACGGCGACGGGGACGGGCAGGGCGGGCATCCCGCTGCGCATCGTGCGCTTGAGCACCTTGTCGAGCGGCTTGCCGTCGACGAACTCCATGGCGAGGAAGTACTCGTTCTCCACCTGGCCGAAGTCGTAGACCTGCGCGATGTTGCCGTGCGACAGCGTGGCGGAGATGCGCGCCTCGCTGATGAACATGGAGATGAAGGCTTCGTCGTCCGCGTACTCGGGCAGGACCTTCTTGATGAGCACGGACTTGGTGACGCCCGCGGCGCCCATCAACTGGGCATGCCACGTCTCCGCCATGCCGCCCCGGCCCAGCCAGGACACCAGCTCATACCTTCCGAAGGTGTCTCCTGCCTCAAGAGTCATCCGGGGCGCACCTTAACTCCAGAATCCCGGAAGCGACGAATAGACGCCCCCACGCCTGCCCCACATGGAGGCCAGTGCCTCCCTGCGTCATGGGGCCGGCTTCTCTGCGCCCGCGGCCAGCGTGACGTACAGGTGACCCAGCTCCGTCAGCTCCCCGGAGGCGCCCAGCAGGTTGATGGAGGGGATTTCATTGTTGCGTCCGGAGAACCACGCGTAGCGCTCGATGGCGGGCTCCGACTCCAGATAGCCAATGGCATCCACCATGTACTGCTTCTGCACGGCCACGGTGATTTCGTCATGAGGACGGTCGCCGCACGCGAACTCCGTCAGCCAGAGGGGCTTGTTGTACTTCTTGAACTGCCCCACGTACCACTTGAGCGCCCCTACGTCGCACGCGTACCAGTGGATGGCGATGGCATCCACCTGGCAGTTCGCGCACGCCTTGAAGAAGGCATCCAGGTACACGACGGGGTCGGTGAAGGTGACGCCGTCCTCGGACACGCAGTCGCCGCAGTAGTTCACCGCCGGTGACACCAGCTTGAGTCCCTTGCGGCGGGCCACCTCTTCCAGCACGGGCCACAGCGCCGCGGCCTGGCGGGGTGTCTTGTTCGCCTGGGATTTGAAGTTGGGCTCGTTGAACCCCAGCAGGTATTTCGCGCCCGCCGGGATCTCCGACTCGAGCTGGGCCACCGTGGGCGTGCCGCCCCAGGCCATGGGCACGAAGGAGACGTTCTCGGAGACGTAGACGCTGGCGGCGCCCGCCTCGGGACGGGGGGACCAGTTGTACCACCAGCTCATCCCGGGGGAGAGCGCCTTCAGGTCCTCCGCCGAGTGATAGCCATACCCGAGGCCCCGCTTCGCGCTCTTCGTCACGACGGGGGCCGGGTCGTCTGTCTGCGATTGGGACCCGGCCGCGGGGTCACACGCCAGCAGCGGTGACAGCAGGACAGCGAGGGACAGCGCGAGGGGGGCGCGGGTCATGGGCGCGACTCTACGCCCAATGCCTCACGGCGCCAGCCGGGGCACGAGCCGGGGCTCGCCGACCTCTCGCCACCACGGCGTCACGCCCTCCACGCGCGAGGGCTCCAGGCCGCGGCCCAGGCCCGGCGTGAACAGGCGCACCTGCTGCTCCGTGGCCAGCCGCACCAGCGTCTCCACGGGCTCATCCCAGGCGTGCAGCGCCAGGTTGAAGGTGCCCCAGTGCACCGGCATCAGCGTGCCGCCGCCCAGCATCGCGTGCGCCTTGAGCGCGTTCTCCGGGCCCAGGTGGATGCCGCCCCAGCTCGGGTGGAACGCGCCCACCTCCAGCATCACCAGGTCGAAGGGGCCACACCTGCGGCCAATCTCCTCGAACTCCGGGGTGAGGCCGGTGTCGCCGCTGAAGAACAGCCGGTGCTTGTCGGTGGTGAGCACCCACGACGCCCACAGCGTGGAGTTGCGGTCGCCCAGGCCCCGTCCGGAGAAGTGCTGCGAGGGCGCCGCGCGGAAGGACACCGGGCCCACGCGGTGCTCCTCCCACCAGTCCAGCTCCGTGATCAGCTCCGGCGCCACGCCGAAGGCCTCCAGGTGGCGGCCCACGCCCAGCGCGGTGACGAAGGGCACGCGCCGCTTCGCCAGCGCCTGGATGGTGCTCCGGCACAGGTGGTCGTAGTGGTCGTGTGACACCAGCACCGCGTCCAGGTCCGGCAGCGCGTCCACCGGCACGGGCGTGGCGTGGAAGCGCTTGGGGCCCGCGAAGGACACGGGCGAGGCCCGGTCGCCGAAGACGGGGTCGGTGAGCACGCGCGCCCCGTCCACCTCCAGCAGCATCGTGCTGTGGCCCAGCCACGTGACGCGCAGGCCCGTGTCCGGCGCGCGGGCCCAGGTGCCGCGCGGATCCTCCACCGGCAGCGGCGCGGGCGGGGTGCGCTGCGTGCCGCCGAAGAAGTACTCGCCCAGGAGCGGCAGCGGGTTGCCCTGGAGGCCGGGCCCCACGGGGGCGGTGTTGCGGAAGCCCTGGCCCTCGAACTGACGGGAGGCCCGGCTGCGTTCAAGGCGGAGTCCCGAGCGGCGCGCGCTGTCACTGACGGTGGGCATGCGCGGGTGTGTAACACCCACGCTCCGCCCTGGCACGGTCACCCGCCTGGAGACCGGGCGGGCCAGCGTCCCCGCGTCCGGTACCGGCCGGGGCGGGGAGGCGGGAAAAGACCTACAGGGCGTCGTCCGGCGCCACGCAGGTGTTGCTGAGCGCGCTGGACCACAGCTGCGCGTTCAGCGTTTCGTCATAGGCGCTGAAGTAGACGCGGTTGCCCTGACGGAAGAACTCGCGCGGGTAGGAGGAGTCCCCCTGGGCCGGCGCGGCGATGTTCTTGAGGCGGCGCGTCCCGCCCGTCGTGCCGTTGCTCACCCAGGGCTCGATGCCCGTCGCGGGGTCGTAGGCGCTGAAGAAGACCAGGTTGTCCGCCACCGCGTACACCGGCGAGCTGTACTCGTCCGACAGGCTCAGCGGCCGGCGCAGCAGGGTGGTGCCCCCGGCGGTGCCGTTCGTCACCCAGAGCTGCGTGTCGCGCGGCGCCGGACCGTCACTGCCGATGGCCACGGAGAAGTACAGCCGGGAGCCGCCCGGCACCTGGCTCACGGCGTCGATGTACGGGAACGCCGGGCCCTGCGACGCGTAGTCATTGGGCAGCGTGAAGACGGGCTCCGGGTTCCCGCCCGCGAGCGGCACGCGGTAGAGCACCATGTACTGGGTGCTGTAGCTGGTCGTCGTGACGTACGCGTGCGCACCCAGCGCGCCCAGCACGCGCATGGACCGCGTGGAGCCGAACGACGCCAGCCGCAGCGTGCCGGCCGCCGTGCCGTCCGACTTCCACAGCTCCGACAGGCCGGTGCTCTCGTCCAGCTTGAAGAGGGTGAGCGCGCCGGAGGTGCGCACGTCGTTCGGGAAGGTGTTGGGGCCCGCATCCAGCCGCTTCAACTGGACGGTGCCCGTGGCGGTGCCGTCCGTGCGCCACAGCGAGATGCCACCCTCCAGCTCGCGCACGAAGAACAGCAGCGCGTTGCCTGGCTTCGCGTCCAGGTAGCTCACCTCCACGCGGGTGCCGAAGTCGCGCAGGCGCACCGTGCCCGCGGCGGTGCCGTCGGACTTCCACAGCTCGTAGCGCGTGGTGAAGACGGTGGTGTCGAACACCTCCCGGAAGAACACGAGCGTGGAGCCCGCCGCCGTCAGGTGCGTCAGGTACGAGTCCTCCGAGCCCGGCGTGAGGTCCCGCACCACGTGGGTGCCGGCCGTCGTCCCGTCACTCACCCACAGCTCGTTGCCGTGCACCGAGTCCGGCGCTTGGAAGAAGAGCTGCGTCGGGGTGGCGGTGAGTTGTGACAGGCGCGGCGTCGAGGTGCCGTCCGTCGCCGAAAAGCTTCGCACCGGCGTGGTGCCCGCGTCCGTGCCGGTGCTCCGCCACAGGCCGCGGCGGCCGTCCTCGAAGTTCACCGCGAAGTGCAGCGTCCCCTGGAAGGACTCGAAGTCCCCCGGGCCCATCGCGAAGCGCGGGATGCCCAGCTCCGAAGGGGGGAGGATGGTCTTCACCCGCTGGGTGCCCGCGTCGGTGGGAAGGCAGAGGGCCTCCGCCGTCACGTCCGGGGCCGAGGTAGGCTCCTGTGCGAGGCCCGCTTCCGTCTGCTCCTCGGGAAGCGCCCCGCCGCAGCCCACCCCCACCACCAGCAAAGACATCACCCACCCGCCGCGCCAACCCATGCCACACCCCTTCAAAAAGGCCTGGGAGGGAGGGTGTGTCGCGCAAGGGGTTGCGCCAAGTGCCCCTGGGTCGGGACGTGCTCGCCTGCTTGGACGAACGCGGTGTACGGCGGGGCCCCGCACGGCGCGGTCGGTATACTGCCCATCCTCATGAAGACGGACACGTTGAAGGCGCAGCTCAAGCGCACGTTGCGGCGCGACCTGTGGATCGCCGTCGCCCCCGCGACGCTGCTCATCGCGGTCGCGTTCGCGGTGACGTTCTATTTCGTCAAGCCCGCGCCGCCCAAGACGCTGGTGATGGCGCTGGCGCCGGACGAGGGCGGCTTCAACTACATGGCGAAGCGCTACCAGAAGTTCCTCGCGCAGCACGGGGTGACGCTGGAGCTGCGCAACACGAAGGGCTCCGTGGGCAGCGTGGCGCTGCTGGACGCGGAGGACAGCGGGGTGGACATCGCCTTCGCGCAGAGCGGCACCACCGGCGGCAAGGGGCAGGAGGTGCCGGAGCACGTGGCGTCGCTGGGCAGCCTCTCCTACGTGCCGCTGTGGGTCTTCTACCGGGGCGAGCCCGTGGACGACGTGCGCGGCCTCGCCGGCAAGCGCATCGCGGTGGGGCCCGAGGAGAGCGGCACGCGCGCGCTGGCGATGACGCTGCTGCAGGCGAACAAGGTGGACACCGCGCCCACGGAGCTGCTGCCCCTGGACCGGGACGCGGCCATCGACGCGCTGACGCAGGGCAAGGTGGACGCGGTGTTCCTGGTGTCGCCGGCGGAGTCTCCGCGCATCCACAAGCTGGCCGCGGTGAAGGACGTGCGGCTGCTCAGCTTCAATCGCGCGGAGGCGTACACGCGCCGCTACCCGTACCTGTCGCGCCACGTGCTGCCGCAGGGCGTGTTCGACTTCGCGAAGAACGTGCCGGACCAGGACGTGGTGCTGCTCGCGCCCAACGCGCTCCTGCTGGCGCGCGACACGCTGCACCCGGCGCTCGCGTACCTCCTGATGCGCGCGGCCAGTGAGATTTCCGGCACGGCGGGCATCCTGGACAAGACGGGCGAGTTCCCCGCGCCGCTCGCGGCGGGCTTCCCGCTGAGCAGCGAGGCGAAGCGCTACTACGCGACGGGCGTTCCGCTGCTCCAGCGCTACCTGCCGTTCTGGGCGGCGAACCTGGTGGACCGGCTGTGGGTGATGCTGGTGCCCATCATCGCGGTGGTGGTGCCGCTGGGGCGCGCGGTGCCCGCGGTGTTCCTGTGGCGGGTGCGCTCGCGCATCCACCGGTGGTACGCGCGGCTGAAGGAGATTGAAATCCAGCTGGAGGAGGACCCGGACCAGGAGATGCTCCAGGACATGCTCAAGCGGCTGGAGGAGGCGGAGCGCGAGGTGAACCGCATCGCGGTGCCCATCGCCTACGCGGAGAACCTCTACTTCTTCCGCGAGCACGTGGACGTCGTGCGCCGCCGGCTCACCCGCAGGCTCGCGGGCGCGCCGGAGCACAAGGAA
Source organism: Corallococcus macrosporus (assembly GCF_017302985.1). NCBI lineage: Bacteria > Pseudomonadati > Myxococcota > Myxococcia > Myxococcales > Myxococcaceae > Corallococcus > Corallococcus macrosporus. The sequence continues at coordinate 393,955 of NZ_JAFIMU010000007.1, read as the reverse complement.
GCCCACCCCCTGCAGGTGACCGCGTGACGGACGTGGAAGAGGTGTCGCTGGTCGGGCTGACGGAGGACATGGGCGTCAACGCGCTGCTGTTCGGCTTCGTGGGGCTGTACGCGCTCACGTTCCCGGGGCGCGTGCGGGCCTGCTACCTGGTGGGCAGCCACGCCACCAGCGAGGCGGTGGGCGAGAGCGACCTGGACCTCACGCTCGTCTTCAAGGACGCGTTCCTGCCCGGCGAGGAGGACCGCTTCGAGCGCTTCCGCATGGCGGTGGGTCCGCTGGCCCGCTACCCGCTGGACCTGAACGCGGTGGAGGAGTCGCGGCTCGTCGCCGAGGGCGAGGTGAACCTCAAGCAGAACGCGCTGCTCATCGCGGGCGAGGACCTCCGCGACCGCGTGCCGCTGATGCCGCTGGAGGCGTGGACGCGCCACAGCATGCACCAGCCCTACCGGTTCATCGAACGCGCGCGGGCCCGCCCGGAGGACGCGCCCCTGCGCTTCCCGCTGGCGTACCCGGACCCGGGCGGCGAGCTGTACGGCTACGACTACCGCGAGGTGACGGACGCGCAGGGCAACCTGCACCGGGGCTTCAAGGAGCTGGTCACCCTGGCGTGCCGGATGGCGACGGCGGTGGTGGCGCTGGACGCGGGCCGCCACACCTTCTCCAAGCGCGACGCCATCCAGGCGCACCGCGAGCACCTGAACGACACCTGGACGCCGCTGTACGAGTCCATCTTCGCGCTGCGCCAGAAGTGGGGCTACCGCGTGCCGGAGGACGCGGAGGCGAAGGCCGCGCTGAAGGACGCGTGCGCGCGGATGCTGGACGCGGAGAACACCTTCCTCGCGCGCTACCGCGACTTCCTCCTGCTGGAGCTGACGCGCGGGGCGGTGCGCGACCGGGTGATGGCGGCCCGGCGGCTGGGCGACATCGCCTATCCGGACGCGGACGTGCGCCAGGCGCTGGAGCGGCTGCTGGACTCGCCGGAGCCCTCGCTGCGCGAGGCCGCGCGTGAGTCGCTGGTCCGGCTGGCGAAGGCCGCCTGAGAAACCCTTGAAGGAGTGTTGATGTCGCGCCCCCCGGTGTACCTGAAGCAGAACGTCGTCGCCGAGCCGCTCCACAACCAATGGTACGCATGGTGGTTCCTGGCGTCGCCCATGACGGCGCCGCTGTTCGTCGCGAACCTCCATGTGAAGATCATGGAGTCCTTCGTCGCGAACCCCGCCATCCACGTCGCGGCGCTGAAGAGCCCGGCGCTGCGCGGCGGTCCCTACCTCAACTGCGGCGTGGAGCGGGTGGGGGAGGTGAAGGCGCTGCTGGAGCGCACGCTCCAGGAGGAGTCGCTGGCCATGCGGTACGCGGCCGCGATGCGCGAGCTGGACGCGCTGCTCGCGTCGGCGGAGGGCTACTCGCTGGAGGAACTGTACCCGCGCGTGCCGGACCTGCTGCGCGGCTACGTGGAGCTCACGTATGACCTGCGGAACCGCGCGTCCGCGCGCTTCTTCGAGCCGCTGCTCTACCGCAGCCCCTTCCACCGCGAGTCCTCGCAGAGCATGTCCCTGCGGCTGGTGCACGGGGACGCGCGTCCGTATGTCTTCAGCACGCCCCGGCTGGACGACTCGCGGGAAGGCGATCTCCAGGTGCGGCTGCCGTTCAAGCACGAGGCCTGGGACACGCTGTTCGCCATGCGGCGCACGCCGGCCCCGCTGGAGACGGTGCGCGACGCGCTGGGGATTGCCCCCCAGGACGGGGACACCTTCGCCACCTTCTTCACGCCCGAGCCGCCCCGGCCCGCCCCGCGCTACGACGGCGACGGGGTGCGCGTGCGCTACTTCGGCCACGCGTGCGTGCTGATCGAGTCACGCCACGTGAGCGTGCTCACCGACCCGGTGGTGAGCTACGACTTCCCCACCGACCTGCCGCGCTTCACCTTCGCGGACCTGCCGGAGCGCATTGACTACGTGCTGCTCACGCACGGCCACGCGGACCACCTGATGTTCGAGCCGCTGCTCCAGCTGCGCCACCGCATCGGCACGGTGGTGGTGCCCGCGGGCGGCGGCGGTGCGCTGGTGGACCCGTCGCTGAAGCTGATGCTCCAGCAGGCGGGCTTCCGCAACGTGGTGACGCTGTCAGAGCTGGAGGCGCTGCCGGTGCCCGGTGGCGAGCTGGTGGGCCTGCCGTTCCTGGGTGAGCACGGCGACCTGGACGTGCGCGGCAAGCTGGCGCACCTGGTGCGGCTGGAGGGCAAGGCGCTCTTGATGGCGGCGGACTCCAACGCGCTGGAGCCCCGGCTGTACGAGCACGTGCAGCCGCACGTGGGCCCCATCGACATGATGTGGCTGGGCATGGAGTCGGAGGGCGGGCCGCTCAGCTGGATGTACGGGCCGCTGTTGCCCGCGCCGCTGTCGCGCAAGATGGACCAGTCGCGGCGGCTCAACGGCTCCAATGCGGCGCGCGCCATCGACATCGTCCAGCGGCTCAAGCCCCGGCAGGTGCGCATCTACGCCATGGGCCGCGAGCCGTGGCTGGGCCACGTGATGGTGATGGGCTACCACGAGCAGTCCCCGCAGCTGGTGGAGTCTCGCAAGCTGCTGGAGCACTGCCGGGAGCACGGCGTGGACGGGGACATGCCCTACGGCCAGGCGGAGTCCTTCCTCCGGTGACGGCTCCCACCCGAGGGACCGTCACCGTGAGCCGCCTGCTGCGGCTGGCCTGGGAGGAGCGCCGCGCGCTGGGCGTGGGGCTCTTCTTCCTGGTGGTGGCCACGGCGCTGTCGCTGGTGCTGCCGCAGGCGCTGCGCGTCATCGTCGACGAGGCGCTGGGCGGCAAGGACCAGACCGTCATCGACCGCATGGCGCTGGGGCTCACCGTCGTGTTCGCGGTGCGCGCGGTGTCGGATGCGCTGCGCTTCTACTTCTTCAACACCGCGGGGGAGCGCGCCGTCGCGAAGCTGCGCGAGGACCTGTTCGCCCGGCTGGTGGACCAGGAGGTGGCCTTCTTCGACACGCGCCGCACGGGCGAGCTGACCAGCCGGCTCACCGCGGACACCACCGTGCTGCAGCACGCGGTCAGCAACAACATCGCCACGGCGCTGCGCAGCGGCGCGCAGGCGGTGGGCGGCCTGACGATGCTCTTCTACACGTCGCCGTCGCTGGCGCTCCTGATGGTGGCGGTGGTGCCGCCGGTGGCCATCGCGGGTGTCGTGGTGGGCCGTCGCATCCGCCAGGCCTCGCGCCAGGTGCAGGCGGCGCTGGCGGACGCCACGGGTGTGGCGGACGAGGTCTTCACCGGCATCCGCACCGTGCGCGCCTTCGCGGCGGAGCGGCACGAGGTGGCGCGCTACCGGGGGCGCCTGTCCCAGGTGCTGTCGCTGATGTATCAGCGCTCGCGGCTGTCCGCGGCCTTCATGGCGGGCAGCGGCTTTGGCGGCCTCTTCGCGGCGGCGCTGGTGCTCTGGTACGGCAGCCGGCTGATGATCCGCGGGGACCTGTCCGTGGGCAGCCTCACGTCGTTCCTCGCGTACACGCTGCTGGTGTCCACCGCGCTGAGCGGGCTGACGGACCTGTGGGGCGACTTCATGCGCGCGTCCGGCTCCGCGGAGCGCGTGTTCGAGATGATCGACCGCGTGCCCGCCATCCCGCTGGAGGGCGGGGAGCGGCCCTCGTCGCTGGAGGGCCGCGTGTCGTTCCGGGACGTGCGCTTCGCCTACCCCTCGCGCCTGGACGTGCCGGTGCTCCAGGGGCTGGACCTGGAATTGGCGCCAGGGGAGGTGGTGGCGCTGGTGGGGCCGTCGGGCGGAGGCAAGTCCACCATCGCCGCGCTGCTCGCGCGCATGTACGACCCGCTGTCGGGGAGCATCTGGGTGGACGGGCATGACCTGCGCGCGCTGGACCCGGGCTGGCTGCGCAGGAACCTGGGCGCGGTGGCGCAGGAGCCGCTGCTGTTCTCGTGCTCCATCGCGGACAACATCCGCTATGGCCGGCCGGACGCCACGGACGCGGAGGTGGAGTCCGCCGCGAAGGCCGCGAACGCGCACGACTTCATCCAGCGCTTCCCGGAGGGCTACCGCACGGAGGTGGGCGAGCGCGGCGTGCAGCTGTCTGGCGGTCAGAAGCAGCGCGTGGCCATTGCCCGGGCGGTGCTGAAGGATCCGCGCATCCTGGTGCTGGACGAGGCGACGTCCGCGCTGGACGCGGAGAGCGAGCACCTGGTGCAGGAGGCGCTGGAGCGGCTGATGCAGGGCCGCACCACGCTGGTCATCGCGCACCGCCTGTCCACGGTGGCCAACGCGCACCGCGTGCTGGTGCTGGAGGGCGGCCGCGTGGTGCAGAGCGGCAGCCACTCCGCGCTGATGGCCCAGGAGGGGCTCTACCGGCGCCTGGTGGAGCGGCAGTTCGTGGCGGCCTGAGCCCTCAGGGCGCGATGCCGAGCAGCTCGCGGATCTGCCGCGCCATTTCAATCTCCGCTTCGTGCACGTGGCCGTCGCCCGCGATGAGGGTGTGCACGGCGTCGAGGACGGCCTTGGGGTCCTCGCGCAGGACGCTCAGGTTCGGCGGCGGGAGCGGCTTGCCCTCCTGGAGGCAGCGGGTGAGGACGCTGAGCTCCGTCAGGGGCACGCTGAAGCCGCGCGCGGTGTCGATGATGGCGTCGATCTCCTCGCGGGTGACGCGGCCGTCGCTGGTGGCCACCTGGAGCAGGAGCTTGATGACTTCGATGTGGAACTGGGACTCAGGGGGCAGCGGGGCAACCATGTGGGGTCGGATCCTCCGGGGGCGGTCCAGGCTGACCTGCCTGGGGGGGATCCGTCCAGCGTGACCTGCCTGTCAGCCCTGTCATACCTCTTTGGAGGGATGGGCCCTGTTTCAGCCCCCGTAATACTTGTTGAGTATTGGCAACGGGAGCGCACCCATGGGCAAGGCACTGAAGTTCCTGTCACGTGAGCAGGCGTTGATCGCGGAGTTGAAGGAAGCGCTGGGGGAGGCGCGGACCCTCGAGGACGTCTACGAGGCCCTCTCCCGGACGCTGCTCACGCTGTGCGAGGCGGACCACCTGGCGGTGGGCGGCGCGAATCCGGACGGGACGGCGGGGCTGCAATGGAAGACGGACACCGTCCAACCCCTCCTCAAGGATTACGCGGAATGGGTGCAGGATGACTTCGTCTTCCAGTCCACGTTGGTGCATCCCAACCAGGTGCTCAGTGACGTCGAGATGCTCCGGGGCAAGCCCCTGTCGGAGACGGAGTCCTTCCGGCGCAGCCAGGGCGCGGGGCTGAAGCTGAAGCGCGTGCTGGCGTCGCTCCTGTTCACGGAGGAGCAGGAGCTGAAGGGCGGCATCGCGATGTATCGGGAGTCCCCCCATCCCTTCACGCTCCGGGCGCAGTGGTTCCTCCAGCAGATCCTCCCCTACCTCACCCGGACGGTGGTCCGGCTCCAGGAGTTCTACGCCCTGCGCTTCGAGCGGGATCTCCTGAAGGCCATCGCGATGGGGTCCAACCCGGTGCTGGTGTTGAACAGCCTGGGACGGAAGGTCGCGGACACGGGCCCGGCCATCCCTCTGCTGGAGCGGTATTTCGCGCCCCACGAGCTCAGCGATGGGGTGCCCCGTTCGTGGATGGAGCGGGTGATGGCGCTGTCCCGCTTCGACGTCGCGGTGGACCCCCGGCTGGAGTCGCTCACGCTGGAGCGGGGCGCGGACCGGATGGACGTGACGTTCACCCAGTCCTCCGTCATCTGGGGCGGCCGCAAGCTGTGGCAGGTGCGCATGCACGAGCGCACCCACTGGATGCGTCCGGACTGGAAGGCGAAGCTGACCGTCCAGGAGTCACGCGTGGCGGACTGCCTCCACGAAGGCCTGGCCAACAAGGAGATCGCCGAGCGGCTCAAGAAGTGCTCGGTGGAGACCGTGAAGGTCCACATCAAGTCCCTCTTCGACAAGACCGGCACCCATAGCCGCGCGGAGTTCGTGGCCAAGGGCCGCCGCTCATAGCGCGCGGTCGAAGAACTCGCGCAGCTTGCGGGCGTAGCCCTCGGGGTCCTTCTGGGCGTACTCGCCGTGGGCCGCCTGGGGCACCACCCATTGTTCCTTGGGTTCGCAGGCCGCCTGGAAGAGCCGGCCCCCCAGCTTCTGGGGCCCGTCCGGGTCGCTGCCTCCGTTGATGAGCAGCACCGGCCGTCCCTCCAGCCGGCACATGCCGTCCACCGGCCGCACCGCGTCCACGTCGATGCCTTCGCGGCGAAGCCCCCACAGCACCGCCCAGGTGCTCAGGCCGTAGTGCGAGCCCATGTCGACCGCCAGGTCCGGGAACGCACCCGCCACCGCCACCGCCTTCACGCGCGGGTCCTCCTGCGCCACCAGCAGCGCCGTCGTGCCTCCCATGGAGAAGCCGAACAGCCCCACCCGGCCCGCTGTCACGTCGGGCCGGGCCCGCACGAACGCCAGGGCCGCGCGCACGTCCTCGCGCTCGCTGTCGCCCCAGCCGACGCCGTCGCCCTCGCTCTCGCCCTGGCCGTGCAGGTCGAACAGCAGCACCCCGTGGCCTCCGGCCGCCAGCGTGCGCGCCTCGAAGAGCATCCGCGTGCGGTTGTCCGCGAAGCCGTGCACCAGCACCACCGCCGTCCCGTCGCGCGATGGCACGTACCACCCGCGGAGGACCCGTCCCGCCGCCTGGAAGGACACGTCCTCCAGGCCCGGCAGCGCGTCCTCACCCGAAGGCCGCGTCACCGGGACTCGCGCCGGGTGCACCAGCCCTCGCGCCGTGCGCAGGCCCCGCACCGCCGTGAAGGCGCCCGTGCCCAGCGCGCCCAGGACGAGCGCCAGCACGAACAGCCGGACCCAATGGACGCGGTACTTCTTCGTGGACACGGTCAGCTCCGGACGGGCCCGCCACCCGCGCGCCAGCGCTCGACGAGGTTCGTCACGGCGGTTCCCCAGTCGGGGTACTCGAAGGTGAAGCCCGCGTCCAGCAGCCTCCCGGGCACCACGCGGCGGCTCTTGAGCAACAGCTCCGTGTCCGTGCGCATGAAGAACGCGCCCACCTCCAGCATCCACTTCGCCGCCGGCAGTCCCACGCCCACGTGCGCCGCCTCGCGCAGCTTCGCCATGAACTCCTTCTGGGGGAGGGGATTCGGCGCGGCCAGGTTCACCGGCCCGGCCAGGTCGTCGCGCTCCAGCAGCAACCGCACCGCGCGCACGAAGTCCCGGTCGTGGATCCACGACACGTACTGCCGGCCGCTCCCGGCCGGGCCGCCCAGCCCCCTGCGCGTCAGGCCCAGGAGCACGTCGAAGATGCCTTCGCGGTCCGGGCTCATCACCATCGCCGTGCGCATGGCCACCTTGCGCGTGTGGGGCGTGTCCGCTTCCGCCAGCGTGCGCTCCCAGGCCAGCGCGATGTCGATGCTGCGCTTCCAGTACGCCGGCACGCCCGGCTCGCTGCCGCCGATGATCCCCGTGGACTCGTCGTTGGGCGCGTCCAGCCGGTGCGCGTACACCGTCGCGGTGCTCATCTGCAGCCACACGCGCGGCGGCTTCGCGGCCTGCTGGATGGCCTGTCCCACCACCCGCGTGGAGTCCACCCGCGAGTCCATCATCTGGCGCAGGTTCTCCTCCGTGTAGCGGCAGTTCACGCTGCGCCCCGCCAGGTTGATGACCGCGTCCGCGCCGTCCACCTCCCGCGCCCAGTCACCCAGCGTGCGCCCGTCCCAGGACACCGTGCGTGCCTCGCCCTGGCCTCCCCGGCTGAGGAGGACGACGTCATCCCCCCGCGCGAGGAACGCCCTCGCCAGCAGTGCGCCCACCTGTCCCGTGCCACCCGGAATCACGACCTTCATGGAAGAAGCCCCCTCGGTCCGTGCGTCGCCCCGAGGCATAGCGCGCCCCCCGTCCTCGCCGCCCGGCCCCGGAATCCGGGCCCCCGGGCCGCCCTGGTACCGGCGATGAGCCCCGCTTTTCCCGCGCCGGACGGAAAAACCAACCGGCGCGGTGGGAAAATGCGGCGCGTCACGCAACCCGGCCCGTGTCTGGACGAAAATGGGTCATCCCCCACCTCGAATCCCGAGGGCTCGTCATGATCATCCCGTCCCGCCCGCTCTCCGCGACCCGCCCCTCGACGAACTCCGCGTCGGCCCCGGCCAACACGGCCCGTGTCACCCCGAAGGCGTTCTCCTCGGTGTCCACGTTCGAGGCCGGCCCTTCGGCCAAGAAGGCCCCGACGACGCCGGTGCCCCCGCCGCAGGTTCCGGTGGAGGACGTTCCGCCGTCCAAGGCGGATCCCCGCTACGACGGGCTGAAGGACCAGGCGCTGATCAACGCCATCCACGACGCGGTCAGCAAGCACAAGGACCTGGGCTACAACGGCGCGCGCAAGGTCATCTTCACCACCCTGGACAACCACGACGGCGTCGTGACGTGCGTCTACACGGGCAAGGAAGTGAAGACGAACAAGATTCCCAGCAGCAACGTGATGAACACCGAGCACACCTGGCCCCAGTCCAAGGGCGCCACGGGCGCGGCGAAGGCGGACCTGCACCACCTGTTCCCCACCGACAGCAAGGCCAACTCCATCCGCGGCAACTGGCCCTTCGGCACGGTGAAGAACGTGAAGTGGGAGGAGAACGGCGCCAAGTTCGGCACCGACGAGAAGGGCCGCACCGTCTTCGAGCCGCCCGATGCGCACAAGGGCAACGTGGCGCGCGCGCTGTTCTACTTCTCCACCGTCTACAACAAGCACATCCCCGCGGACGACGAGGCCGTGCTCAAGCAGTGGAACACGCTGGACAAGGTGGACGCCGCGGAAGTGAAGCGCAACGACGTCATCGAGACCTACCAGCAGAACCGCAACCCCTTCGTGGACGACGCGTCGCTGGCCGACCGCATCGCGGACTTCTAGAGTCCGCGGCATGTCCCGTCCGCTCGCGCCCCTCTGGGCGCTCGTCCCAGGCCGCACCGGTGTCCCCCTCTTGAAGGTGGGGGGCACGCCCGAGGCGCCGGGACCCCTGGAGTGGCCCGCCTGCGCCATGTGCGGCGGGCCGCAGCGCTTCCTCTTCCAGTTGCCGCACGTCGAGGGACGGCTGGACCTGGCGCCTCACGCGTCGGTCCACGTCTTCCAGTGCGAGAACCCCGACACGGCCTGCTTCCGCTGGGACCCGGAGGAGGGCGCCAACGCGGCGGTGCCGGTGAAGGCGGGCACGCCGTCGGTGAGCGCGCCGTCGAAGCCGGTGAAGCCGTACGCGGAATGGACGCTCGGCTTCGAGCCCGCCACCGAGGACACCGAGGCCCTGTCGGTGGACGTCAACGAGGCCACCGACGAGCAGCTCGCTGCGCTGGACCGCGCGCAGGCGGAGGCGCCGGAGAGCAAGGTGGGCGGCGTGCCCGGGTGGCTCAACGGCGAGGCGACGCCGGAGTGCTGTGACGCGCCCATGCGCTTCGTCGCGCAGCTGGCCGCGATGCCCTTCGGCCTGGACTTCGGTGACAACGGCCGGGGCTACCTCTTCCGGTGCACCCGCGAGGACTGCGTGCGTCCCTTCCGCTTCCTCACCCAGGGCGCCTGAAGCGGCCTCACCGCTGCATCGCCTTGAGCAGCTTCTGGGCGTCCTCCGCGCTGAGCTTGCCGGCTTCCACCAGGTCCAGCACGCGGCGCATCTCCTGGTCGGGGATGCCTCGGGACTGCGGCGGCGGGGGCGGCGCGGGGGGCTGCGGCCGGTGGTGCGGCGAGCCTGGATTGGCCCAGGACGGCGCGCCCCAGGAGTTCGCCCACGCGTGGGCCCACTGGTTCGCGTGGCGCTCCGCGCGGCGCTGCCAGCGCTCCGCCTGACGCTGCCAGCGCAGCGAGTCCTCCTCCCAGCCCTCCGCGTCCTCATTGCGCGAGCGGCCCGACTCGCGCACGCGCACCGAGCCCAGCTCCGTCTCCAGCAGGAGCGTCGTGGCCGCCTGCGGGTTGGACGGGTAGCGCGTCTGCGTGGAGCCCAGCGACGTATGGGCGGAGATGTTCAGGTCCAGCCCGGACACCAGGCGCAGCTCCACCGCGCCCACCTGCGTCCCGATGCGGTGCTCGCCCACGTCCAGCGCGTCCACGTCCAGCTTCACCGCGCCCGCCGCGGCGTGGACGTGGAACGTGCCGCCCACGCGCTCGCCGATGATGCGGCCCGCGCCCGTGCGCAGGGTCAGCTTGCCGTGCACGTCGCGCAGGCTCGCCGTGCCCGCGTCGGTGGACAGGTCCAGCTCGCAGTCCTTCAGCCCCGCGATGCGCACGGCGCCCGCGTCCAGTTGGAGCTTCGCCTTCACGTCCGGCGGCACGAACAGCTCCGCCTGTCCGCCCTGGCGCCAGAACAGCGACAGGAAGCCCGCCTCGCGCGGCACCAGCTCCACCTTCGTCACCCGGCCGTGCTCCTGGATGCGCGCCTCCACCCGGCCGTGCGTCACCAGGTAGGGCTTCTCGCCCTCCGGCAGCGGCGTCACGACGAGCGTGGCGGCGAGCGCGTGCAGCTCCAGCTCCGCGTGCTGACCCCACGGAATCGCGTGGCGCTGGGCGCCGTCGCGCGAAGACGACGAGGCGTCGGAGGACGGCGTGGCTTCAGGGTCCATCATGGGTGGTTACTCCCGTGCCTTCTTGAGACGTTGAGCGGCCTCGTCCGCGTCGATGAGCCCGGCCGCGAGGTCATCGAGAATCTGCGCCCGGCGCGGTGAGCCGCGCTCACGGGGCGAAGGCGGAGGAGGCGGCGCCGGCGGAGGCGGGGCCACTCCGGGCGCCTGGCCCAGGGCCTCCACCACGTCGTCCAGCCGCGACACCACCGTCGGATAGGAGAGGCCCAGGGCCTGCTCCACGTCCTTGATCTTCCCCCGGCACGCGATGAACACGCGCACGAACGCGAGCTGCTCCGGCGACAACTGCTGCACCCAGCCCGTCGTGAAGCGCCCCTCCACCGCGGAGTGGCACCCGTCGCAGCGGACCCGCTCGATGACGGTGCCGCCTCCACAGACGGGGCAGCGGGTGGGCACGGGCCAGGTGGGCTTGGGAGTCGTCATGGGGTTTAGAAAATCAATTTCGAGTTTGAGAATATTGATTTCTACGGGCTTGGCAAGGGCAGGAGTTCATTTCCAGGAAATACGGCCACTTCCGAGCCGGTGGCCACGAAGGCGGAGTGGGGCGTGCCCTGGAGGCACCCGGCGAAGGCGGGGCCATAGAAGCGGGCGACGTCGCAGTCGAAGGCGGTTTCCCGGGCGCGCCACACGGTCCAGCGTGGGTGCTCCACGCGGTACTCGGCGCAGCCGCCGTCGCGCTGGGCGGTGTAGCCCCAGTAGTGCTCGGTGATGAATTCCTCCTGGGAGCCGGGCGTGCTCTCCAGCGGTGCGCCGAGCGTCCGGGCCGACAGCTGGTGCCAGCGGCCGTGGGACTTCCAGGCGTACTCGACGTGGCCGGGCGCGCCGGTGTCCGCGCCGTCCATGGCGACGGCGTGGCGCATGGGGCACGCGACGTAGGGCTCGTTGTAGAGGACGCGCGCCACGGTGGCGATGGCGAGCCGGGGGACGACTTCACGCACGAACACCACGCCGCGCCGCCAGCCCTCGGGCCCCAGGCGGCGCACGTAGAAGCGCAGGTTCACCTCATCGAAGTCGCGGTGGAACGGCACCGCGAGTCCCCGCACGCGCGTGTCGAGGAAGCGGAAGCCGACCATGCTCGCGAACGTGCGGCCCTGCCACGCGTCGAGCTCCGTGCCACGGGGGACGAGGGGCCGCAGCACCGCCGGATCCACCTCGTAGTTGAGCATCAGCAGGTACTGCCACGTCGCCGTCAGGAAGGGGCGCATGCGCGACGTTTAACGCGCACGCGGCGTCCGGGCCCAGGGCGTGCCCCGTGCGCGGCTTCTGTCGCGCAGAAGCGCGGGCGGCCTTCAGGAGACGGCGGGCTGGGGCAGCGGCTTCCGGGAGAGGAGCCTGCGCTCCAGCCGCTCGCGCAGCTTCAGCATGGGCCGCTCGACGCCATGGTGCAGCGCGAGCGAGGCGAGCAGCACCGCCACGGCGCCGCCCAGCACCGTGACGACGTGGAACGCGTCCATGCCATGCGGCGCGAGCGCGTCACGCACCCCGTGCTGCACGGCCTTGTGCGTGAGGTAGACGGTGAAGCTCAGGACCGCGAAGGTCTTCACGCCCGGGATGCGCGCGCAGACGCGCGAGGCCGAGGGGCCCGACAGCGCCATCAGCAGCGCCGCGAAGCCCAGCGAGGCCAGGGGGAAGGACAGCAGGACATAGGGGAGGTAGCGGTAGTGCTCCTCGTTGATGAAGAGCACGCCGCCCAGGCACGCGAGTCCCACGACGGCCATCCCTCCAGCGCGGGCACCGCGCGTCCAGCGCTCCCAGGCCGCGGGCCGGAACACGCGCAGGGCCGCGAGCAGCACGCCGCACGTCAGCCCGTCGAGCCGCGCGTACGTCGGGTAATAGAGCAGCTTGTCGTATTCGCGCCACCCGGGCTCTCCCGGCCCGAGCGTGGAGAAGTGCTGCATCCACAGCCCGCCGCGCAGGAGCATGCCTCCGAGCATCACGGCCGCCGCGAGGGCGATGAGGGACGGCGCGCGGAGGTGCTTGCGCAGCGCGAGCACGGTGAGTGGCAGCACCAGGTAGAAGTGCTCCTCCACGCACAGCGACCACGCGTGGGAGAAGCCGTTGCGGCGCAGGCCGAAGTTCTGCGTGAACGTGAGGAACTGCCACGCGGGTGTCACCACGGGCATCTCGGGCCAGGCGGGCACGAAGAGGTACAGCGCCAGCACGACGAGGAAGGACGGAAGGATGCGCAGGGAGCGCCGCAGGTAGAAGCGCTTGAGCGACGGCGTCTCACCGCGCGACACCGGCTCCAGCAGCTGCGAGCCGATGAGGAAGCCGCTGAGCACGAAGAACAGCTCCACGCCCGTCCAGCCGAAGTTGGCGAACGCCTGGTAGAGCTCGTGACCTTCGGGACGCGGGTAGTGGAAGACGACGACGATGAGGATGGCCAGGCACCGGAGCAGGTCCAGGCCGGCGAGGTGACGCGGTTCGGTGGCGTTCAGCGGAGTCGGCTTTCAGCGGGGGGATGCACCCGATGCTAGCCCCCTGATCGGATGAAGTCAGCAGGGCGATCATGGACCTCCATGCGGCAAGGCCCGCGTCCTCCGGCCAGGTGTAACGGATCGAGCCACAGAACGTGGGTTCAATCCGTTTCATGTGGCGGATTGCGCCACAAAGTCCAGGTCCTGGGAGGGGTGGGGTGGTTGGCATTGTCTGTGTATTGGCACGCGTGTCCCCTTCCCCTGGAGGTACAGATGAAGTCGCGTTTCGCTGTGATGATTGCTGGGTTGTCGCTCGGTCTGTTCGCTGCGTGCGGGCCCGTGGAGTCGGAGTCGGAGTTGGCGCAGGTCGAGGCCGGGATGGGCCGCTACCTGTGCGGTGATGGCGACTGTGATCACCTCAACGGAGAGAACAGCACCAACTGTCCCTGGGATTGCAGAACGCTCACGTTCTGCGGTGACGGGGTGTGCAGCGGGCGCGAGACGAGCCTCAACTGCCCGCAGGACTGTGGCCTCGTCCTCGACTACTGCGGTGACGGCGTGTGCAACAGCAACGAGAACACCAGCACCTGCCCCCAGGACTGCACCCTCCAGACGACGTGGTGCGGCGACGGGACCTGCAATGGTTCGGAGACGACCGCCACCTGCTTCGATGATTGCGGCTCCTTCTGTGGCGACGGCACCTGCAACGGCCTGGAGACCTCCAGCAACTGCCGGCTGGACTGCGGCCTCATCATCTCGAACTGCGGTGACGGCATCTGCGGTCCGAACGAGAACGCGCAGACGTGCCGCGTCGACTGCTGCACCGGCCGGCTTTGCCTGGAGCCGGAACCGACCTGGCCTTGAGCGGACAGGAGCGCGCCGCTCAGCCCCTGCGCACGGCCTGGAACACCGTGCGCACGGATTGAGCATCGGGCCAGAAGCCCCGGCCGGCGTACTTGACCAGGCGCTCGGCGGTGATGCGCGGGCGGACCATGTGCACCACCCGCACCCGCTGTCGAAGGAGATCCGCCCAGGCGTAGGGTCCCGCGTGCAGCAGGCGGCCGTCCAGGAGGAACTGGCAGATGCTCAGGTCCGTGAAGGCCAGCTGCTGGCTCCTGGCGTCGCCGCTCCCGGTGAAGAGGGCCGGGATGTGCACGAGCTGGAGCAGGTCTCCTTCCGGGGAGTGCAGCTCCAGCGCGTACATCTCCCGGCCGTCCGGGAAGCGCCGCAGCCGCAGCCGTTCCTGGAGCGCGGCCTCTGCGGTGGGGACGGCCTCCTTGCAGGGCGCGTGGTCGTCACGGCGCTGGATGCGGTCCCTCAGCCAGGGACCCCAGGCCGTGGCCACGTGCCTCCGGCAGGGCGTGTAGCCCGTGGCCAGCATGTGCCTCGCGGTCCGCTCCAGCGCCTGGAACGAAGCGCAGAACAGGTCGTAGTCGCCGCCGGGGCGCGTGTCGTGGGTGAGCCAGCGCAGGATGCGGCCTCCCAGGAGCCACGTGTCCTCGCCCAGCAGGTGGACATAGGGCAGCTCCGGCAGCGCGAGGATGCGCTGGACGTCGCGGAACGGCACCGGCGCCCGGTGCGCCAGGGCCTCCGCGCCATCTCCCGGAGCCGCGCCCAGCAACGCGCGCAGGGACGCGTGCTGGGCCTGCGTGAAGTGTCGGGCCATGGGGCGGCTAGCCATTCCTTCCGGTGAGCAGCGCGCGCAGGCGCTCGGCCAGCGTGTCCACGTGGGGCGGACGGATGAGGGTGAAGTGGTCGCCCGGCACGGTGTGCACCGTCAGGCCTCCGTGCACGAGCGCGCGCCAGCCCAGGTCCTCCGGTGCCTCCGGCCCTTCCGCCACGCGCAGCAGCACCAGGCTTCCGTCATACGGCCCGGGGACGTAGGCCCGCGATGCCGCCTGGTTCCCGCCGAAGCGGTGCCACAGCTCGCGCAGCTCCTCGCACGCGGCCTCCTCCAGGCCCAGGTCCAAACCGGGCATCTCCTCCAGCACCCAGCGCAGCTCTACCGGATCCACGAGGCCCAGCACCTCCGCGGCGCGGGGATGCACGTCCGCGAGCCGCGTGAGGTGATCCGCGAACTCCAGCACGCGCTGGCCCACGGCCTCGTCCTGCGTGAGGGCCTGCGTGGGCGCGGGCTCCTCGCCCAGCGCGTCGATGACGACGAGCAGCTCCACCGTCTCGCCTTCCAGGCGGAGCTGCCGCGCCATCTCGTACGCCACGCGTCCGCCCATGGACCAGCCGCCCAGGCGGTAGGGACCCGTGGGCTGCACGCCGCGCACGGCCTGCAGGTAGCGCGTGGCCATGGCCTCCACCGTCGGGCCCGCGCCGTCCCTCGGCACCTGGAGGCCGTAGAAGGGCTGGTCTTCGCCCATGCGCCGCGCCAGCTCCAGGTAGCCCAGCACGCTGCCGCCCACCGGGTGCACGCAGAAGAAGGGCGTCCGTGCGCCTCCCTTGCGCAGCACCACCAGCGGCGAGTCCGAGCTCGTGCCCGCGTCGATGCGCGCGGCCAGCCCCTCCAGGGTCGGTGCCTCGAAGAGGTCGATGACCGCGAGCCTCGCGTTGAACAGCGCGCCCGCCCGCGCCACCACCTGCGTGGCGAGCAGCGAGTGGCCGCCCAGGTCGAAGAAGCTGTCGTGCACGCCCACGCGGGGCACGCCCAGCAGTTCCTGCCAGAGCGCCGCCAGCCGCTCCTCGGTGGGCGTGCGCGGCGCGACGTGGCCCGTGTCCTCACCGGAGCGCGATGGCTCCGGCAGGGCCTTGCGGTCCACCTTGCCGTTGGACGTGCGCGGCAGGGCGTCCAGCACCACGAACGCCGAGGGCACCATGTAGTCCGGCAGCAGCTTCGTCAGGTGTCCGCGCAGCACCGCTTCGTCCAGGGCCTGCTCGGACCCGGACCGGCCCACCGCGTAGGCGATGAGCTGGCGGCCCTGGCCAGCATCGTCGCGGGCCACCACCACGCACTCGCTCACGGCGGGATGCCGCGCGAGCACGGCTTCGATTTCACCCAGCTCCACGCGGTAGCCGCGAATCTTGAGCTGGTGGTCCACGCGGCCCAGGAACTCGATGCGGCCGTCGTGCAGCCACCGCACGCGGTCGCCCGTGCGGTACAGCCGGGCGCCGGCTTCCGCGCCGAAGCTGTCCGGCACGAAGCGCTCCGCCGTCAGGTCCGGCCGGCCCTGATAGCCGCGGCCCACCGTCGCGCCGCCGATGAACAGCTCACCGGGGACGCCCGTGGGCACCGGCTGCCCGTACGCATCCAGCACGTACACGCGCACGTTGCCCAGCGGCCGGCCCAGCGGCACCGACCGCGTGCCCTGCGTCCTCGCGCCGCGCTCCACCCGCTGCGCGAGCACGCCCACCGTCGTCTCCGTGGGGCCGTAGTGGTTGAACACCTCGCAGTCCGGTGACAGCGCGTGGACGCGCTCCACCAGCGCCCACGACACCGTGTCTCCGCCCAGCACCAGCCGGTGGCCCGGCAGGAGGTCCGCCGCGTCCTGGCCCGCGAGCAGCGCCTCCAGGTGCGTGGGGACGATCTTCAAACCCTGCACCTCATGCGTCCGGCCGTACGCCGCGAGCTTCCCCGCGTCCGACGCCGTGTCCCGGTCCACCAGGTGCACCGCGCCGCCCCTGCACAGCGTGGGGAACACCGCCGTGTGGCCCAGGTCCGCGGCCAGCGTGGACACCGTCGCGAAGGACAGGCCCTCCGGCAGCGCCAGCCGGTCGCTGACGCCCGCCACGTAGCCCGCGAGCTGGCGGTGCTCGATGACGACGCCCTTGGGCTGGCCGGTGCTGCCCGACGTGTAGATGACGTAGGCCGCGTGCCCCGGCAGGACGCCAGTGACGGGCGCTTCCACCGGCTGCGCGTCCAGCAGTCCGTCGTCCGCGTCCAGGCTCACCAGCAGCTCGCCCTGCGAGGGCAGCTCGTCCGCCAGGGCCTCGTCGGTGACGATGACCTGCACGCCCGCGCCCTTGAGCACCTGGCGCATCCGCTCCGGCGCACTGGCGGCTCCGGGGTCGAGCGGCACGTAGGCGCCGCCCGCCTTGAGGATGCCCAGCAGGCCCACGAGCGCATGGGTCCGCCGCTCCACGAACAGGCCCACGCGCGTCTCCGGCGCGACGCCGTATTGCTGGAGCAGGTGCGCCAGTTGGTTCGCCCGCCGCTCCAGCGCCGCGTACGTGAGCGTCCCATCCGGCGCGACCACCGCCAGCGCATCCGGCGTCCTCGCCGCCTGCTCCGCGATGAGCGCGTGGATGCACCGCTCCGCGTAAGCGAGCGCGGTGTCGTTGAACGTGCCCAGCAGCCGCTGCCGCTCCGCCACCGGCAGCAGGGGGAAGTCCGACAGGCGCAGGGCTCCCGCGTGGGAGACGATGCTCGCGAGCACCGCGTGGAAGCGGTCCGCCATGTGTTCGACCGTGGCCTCGTCGAAGAGGTCTCGGTCGTACATCCAGGCGCACACCAGTCCTTCCGGCGTGGGCGTCATGGACACGGTCAGGTCCAGCTTCGCGGCGGCGGTGTTCGTGGCGTCCACGCTCAGCGTCAGGCCAGGCAGCTCCAGCGCGGTGTGCGGCGTGTTCTGGAGGATGAGCTTCACCTGGAACAGCGGCGCGTGCGCGCGGCTGCGCTCCGGGTTGACGGCACGCACCACCTCCTCGAAGGGGAGAGCCTGGTGTTCGTAGGCGTCCAGGGACACGCGCCGCGCCTGCTCCAGCAGCTCCACGAAGGTGGGGTTGCCGTCCATGCGCAGCCGCACGACGAGCTGGTTGATGAAGAAGCCGATGAGGCCTTCGGTCTCCGCGGTGTCGCGGTTGGCCACGTCGGTCCCCACGACCACGTCCGTCTGGCCGCTGTAGCGGTGCAGGAGGCCCTGGAAGGCCGCCATCAGCGCCATGAACAGCGTGGCCTTGCGGTCCACGGCCAGCTGCTCCAGGCCCTTCATCAGGGCGGGCTCCGTCGTCCTCGCCACGATGCCGCCCCGGTGGGCGCGCACGGCGGGACGGGGGCGGTCCAGCGGCAGCTCCAGCACCGCGGGGGCTCCCGCAAGCTGGTGGCGCCAGTAATCGAGTTGCTTCTCCAGCAGGTCGCCCTGCAGCCACTGGCGCTGCCAGACCGCGTAGTCCGCGTACTGGATGGCCAGGGGCGGCAGCGGCGAGGGACGGCCCTGCTGGTGGGCGACGTAGAGCGCGCTGACCTCGCGCACCAGCACGTCCATGGACCAGCCGTCGGACGCGATGTGGTGCATGGTCATCAGCACGCGGTGGGAAGTGTCGCTCAGGCGCAGGAGCCGGGCGCGCAGCATGGGACCCTTCGCCAGGTCGAAGGGCCTCAGGGCCTCCTCCACCTCCAGGCGGTGGGCCTCCGCCTCGCGGGCGTCTTGCGGCAGGGCGCTCAGGTCCACCTGTTCGAGCGGCAGCGTGAGCGCGGGCAGGATGACCTGCGACGGTCCCTCCGGGCCGTCCTGGAAGACGGTGCGCAGGGACTCATGGCGGCGCACCACTTCCTGGAAGCAGTGCTCCAGCGCGCCCACGTCCAGGGTGCCCTCCACGCGCAGGGCGACGGGGACGTTGAACGTGGAGGTGCCCGGCTCCAGTTGGTCCAGGAACCACAGGCGCTGCTGCGCGAACGACAGCGGCATGCGCGCTTCACGCGGCACGGGGCGCAGTGGCGGCGCCTGGAGCGAAGCGCCGCCCTTCATGAGGACGTCCAGGTGCTGCGCCTGTTCCTCCAGCGTGCGGGCCTCGAAGAGGAGCTGGAGTGGCAGCTCCACCTGGAAGGCCGTGCGGATGCGCGACGCCAGCTGCGCCACCAGCAGCGAGTGGCCGCCCCGGGCGAAGAAGTCGTCCGTCGCGCTCACCGCGTCCTGCTTGAGGACTTCGTTCCAGAGGGCGGCGAGCTGGACTTCCGTCTCCGTGCGCGGAGCGATGCGAGCGGTGACTGCGCGCTGGGGCTGGATCGCCATGAGCGCGCGGCGGTCCACCTTGCCGCTGGCCGTGAGGGGCAGGGCCTCCAGCAGCACGAAGTCCGACGGCACCAGGGCCTCCGGCAGGGAGCGCTGGAGGAAGGTGCGCAGGGCTTCGGCGTCCACGGGGCGCGCGGTGTGGGGCGCGACATAGGCCACCAGCGTGGGGCCGTGGGTTCCGGCCTCGCGCACGAGGACCGCGGCTTCGCGGACGTTGGGGTGGAGGGTGAGCGCGGCTTCCACCTCGCCCGGTTCGACGCGCAGGCCGCGCAGCTTCACCTGCTGGTCGAGCCGGCCGAGGAACTGGAGGCGCCCATCGGCGAGCCAGCGGACCCGGTCACCGGAGCGGTACAGGCGGGCGCCGGGCTCGGTGGCGAAGGGGTGGGGAATGAAGCGCTCGGCGGTGAGGGCGGGGCGGCCCAGGTAGCCGTGCGCCAGGGGCACACCGCCCAGGAGCAGCTCGCCCGGGACGCCGATGGGGACAGGGCGAAGCGAGGCGTCGAGCACGTAGGCTTCGGCATTGGCCACCGGCCGGCCGATGGGCACCGTGGCACCGGACGCGTCGTCGGTGACGGGGGACCACGTGGCATCGATGGTCGATTCCGTGGGGCCGTAGGCGTTGACGAGCTGGACCGACGGCAGCACGGAGCGCAGGCGCGTGGCCAGGTCCGGCGTCAGCGCTTCACCGCCGCAGAACAGCCAGCGCAGGTGCATGGCCTGTTTCAGGGCGGGCTCCGCCGCGAGGAAGCGCAGCACGGAGGGCACGGCCTGGAGGACGGTGATGCGCTGGCGCGACAGCACGTCCGCCAGGAGCGCGGTGTCACGAGGCACATCCGGAGGCGCGAGCACGAGCGTCGCACCGGACAGCAGCGTGGAGAAGAGTTCCGCCGCCGAGGCGTCGAAGCCCAGCGCGGCGAGCTGGAGCTGCCGGTCGCCCGCCTTCAGCGCGAACGTGGAACCCATCCACGTCGCGTGGTTCACGAGCGAGCGATGGGACACCAGCACACCCTTGGGCTGGCCCGTACTGCCCGACGTGTAGAGGACGTAAGCGGGCAGGTCCGCGGGCACGTCCGGGAGCACGGCGTTCACCGAGGGCTGCTCGGTGGTTTCGGCCAGTGCCTGGACCGCAGCAGCAAGGCTCGAGGCCGAGGCAGAAAGCGCCGCTTCCGTCGAGGACGGCTTCACTGTCGACGCGGCCTCAAGCCTCATGACGCTCGCCGGGCTCGGTGCTCCCTTCGACGAGGACGTCGGCGTGGATCCGGCATCGAGTCTCGTGACCGCCGGGCTTACGCCCGAAGCCGGATGCGGCGCTTCTGACGAGAACGGCTTCAGCGCGGACGCGGCATTGAATCCCGTGACCGCCGGGCTCGCGACCGAAGCCTTCAGCGTGGACTCGACTTCAACAATGCGGCCCTGGAACGGCGGGAGCTTGTTGCGCAGCCGGGCTTCGGTGAGGAGCACCGTGGCGCCTGCGTCCTCCAACTGGAACGTGAGCCGTTCCCGCGGAGCGGACGGATCCAGCGGCACGTAGGTCGTGCCTGCCTTCAACGCGCCCAGCACCGCGACGGGCAGCGCGTGTGTGCGCTCCAGGAACAGGGCCACCCTGGCTCCGGTGCGCACTCCCTGGGCCCTCAGGCTTCGGGCGAGCGCATCCGCGCGGGCATCCAGTTCCCCGTACGTGACGGTCTGGCCTTCGTGCTCCACGGCCACCGCGTCCGGCGTGGCCTTCGCCTGGGCCTCGAACAGCGCGTGCACGGACGTGTCTCGCGGGGCAGCGGCTTGCGACCGGGACCACTCAACCAGGACCTGGCGACGCTCCTCCTCCGTGAGCAGGGGCAGGTCCGACAGGCGCCGCTCCGGATGGCGGCAGGCTTCCTCCAGCAGGACCCGCAGGTTCCCGATGAGGCGCTCGACCGTGCTCCGGTCGTAGAGGTCGGTGCGGTACTCCACCGAACCCTCCAGCGCGTCCGGCTTCTCCGTGAGCGTCACGGAAAGGTCGAACATGGCGGTGCCCGCGTCCACCGCGTGCGGCTCGATGCGCAGCCCCGGCAGCGACAGCTCCGCCGTCGGCGTGTTGAGCATCACCAGCGCCACCTGGAAGAACGGCGTGTGCTCCGACTGCCGCTTGGGCTGGAGCACCTCCACCAGCTTCTCGAACGGCACATCCTGGTGGTCATACGCGTCCAGCGTGACGCGCTTCACCCGGCCCAGCAGCTCGCGGAAGGTGGGGTTGCCGTCCAGCCGCGTGCGCAGCACCAGCGTGTTGACGAAGAAGCCGATGAGTCCTTCCGTCTCCTCACGCGTGCGGCCCGCGATGGGCGCGCCCACGCTGACGTCGTCCTGGGACGCCCAGCGGGAGAGCACGGCCTGGAAGCCCGCGAGCAGGCCCATGAACAGCGTGGCGCCTTCCTTCTGGCACAGCGCCGTCACGTCCTGCGCCAGCTTCCGGGGCAGGGACAGGTGGAAGCTCGCGCCCGGTTGACGCGAGCCCGGCGCGCGCGGCCGGTCCGTGGGCAGCTCCAGCGCGTCCGGCGCTCCCGCCAACTGGTTGCGCCAGTAGTCGAGCTGCGCCTGCAACACGTCACCCTGGAGCCACTCGCGCTGCCAGACCGCGTAGTCCGCGTACTGCACGGGCAGCGGCGGCAGCGTCAGCGGCTGGCCCGCGACCGTGGCGGCGTAGCGCGCCACCGACTCGCGGATGAGCACCGCGATGGACCAGCCGTCGGAGACGATGTGGTGCATCGTCACCAGCAGCACGTTCTCCCGCTCCGACAGCCGGAGCACGCGCGCCCGCAGCAGCGGACCCTTCGCGAGGTCGAAGGGCTGACGCGCCTCCTCCTCGGCCAGCCGCCGCGCCAGTGCCTCCTGCTCCGGTCCGGAGTACCCGCGCAGGTCCTCCACCGGCAGCGGGAAGGCCGCCCGCGGAGAGATGACCTGGACCGGCGTGCCCCCGTGCGAGGCGAACGTGGTGCGCAGGGATTCGTGCCTGTGCACCAGCTCCGTGAAGGCGCGCTCCAGGGCCGCCATGTCCAGCACGCCGTGCAGCCGCAGCGCGACCGGCATGTTGTAGACGGGCAGGCCCGGCTGGAGCTGGTCCAGGAACCACAGCCGCTGCTGCGCGAACGACAGCGGCAGGTTGCCTTCACGCGGCACCGGCCGCAGCGGCGGCGCCTGGAGCCGCACCGAGCGCGCGAGGGTGCCATCCACCCGCGCCGCCTGCGCCTCCAGCGTGCGGGCCTCGAAGAGGTCCTGCAGCCGCAGCTCCACCCCGAACGTGGCGCGGATGCGCGACAGCAACTGCGTCGCCAGCAGCGAGTGGCCGCCACGCTCGAAGAAGTCGTCGTGCGCGCCCGTGCCCTGCGTCCCCAGCAGCTCGTTCCACAGCGCCGCGAGCCGGACCTCCGTGTCCGTGCGCGGCTGGACGACGCCCTCCTGTGCACCCGACGTCGCGGGCGCGGGCAGGGCGCGGCGGTCCACCTTGCCGTTGCGCGTGAGGGGCAGCGCCGCCATGACCACGAGGGCCGAGGGCATCAGGTACGCCGGCAGCCGCTCCCGCAGCCACGTCTTGAGGCCGGCGACGTCCAACTGGGCGCCCCCGCCCGCCGGCATGGCGCGCGGCACGATGTAGGCCACCAGCGCGCGGCCTCCCGGCATGTCGTCGCGCGCCTGGACCACCGCCTCGCGCACCAGGGCATGGCTCAAGAGCACGGCTTCGATTTCACCGGGCTCCACCCGGAAGCCGCGCACCTTCACCTGCGCGTCGCGGCGTCCCAGGAAGTGCAGCGTCCCGTCCGCCTTCCAGCGGACCCGGTCCCCGGAGCGGTACATCCGCGCTCCCGGCACCTCGCCGAACGGATCCGGCAGGAACCGCTCCGCCGTGAGCGCGGGCTGCTGGAGGTAGCCCCAGGCCACGCCGTCTCCAGACAGGTACAGCTCTCCGGGCACGCCCACCGGCACGGGCCGCAGGAGCGCATCCAGCACGTACACGCGCGTGTTCGCGATGGGCCGCCCGATGGACACCGGCGCTTCCACCTGGTTCACGTCGGTCATCACGTGGCAGGTGGTGAAGGTGGTGCCCTCGGTGGGGCCGTAGCCGTTCACCAGCAGACCCGCCCGGGCCACGTGCTCGCGCACGCGCTCCGGGTTCAGGACGTCGCCCCCGGCGAGCACCTGGCGCACGCGGGCCAGGGCCTCCGGCTGCGCGGCGGCAAGTTGTTCGAAGAGCGCGGACGTGAGCCACAGCGTGGTGACGTGGTGCGCGTCCAGCGTGCGGCCCAGCTCCTCCATCGAGGCCGCCTTCGGATCCGCGAGCACCAGCCGTCCGCCGTGCAGCAGGCAGCCCCACAGCTCGAAGGTGGACGCGTCGAAGGCCAGCGGGGCCAGTTGCAGGAAGACCTCGTCCGGTCCGAACCGGACGAACGTCGTGCCCATCACCAGCCGGACGATGGCCCGGTGCGGGACGCAGACGCCCTTGGGCCGGCCGGTGGTGCCGGACGTGTAGAGGACGTACGCGAGCGAATCGCCTCCCAGGGACGGCGGGAGCGCAGTCCCTGCTTCCGCGTCGAGCAGCCCGGATTGCGCGTCCATCCACGACATCGCGGGAGCCGTGGCGGGCAGTTGCTCCGCCAGCGCCTCCGTGGTGAGGACCCGCGCCGCACCGGTGTCTTCCAACAGGAAGGACAGCCGCTCCAGGGGCCACTCGGTGTCGAGCGGAACGTAGGCCGCGCCCGCCTTGAGGATGCCCAGCACGGCGACGACCTGCTCCACGGAGCGCTCCAGGAACAGCGCCACGCGCGCTCCCGGCTTCACGCCACTCCCACGCAGGTGCCGTGCGAGCTGGTTGGTCCGGCGGTCCAGTTGCGCGTACGTGAGCGTGCGGCCCTGGAACTCCACCGCGACGGCATCCGGCGTGCGCGCGGCCTGGGCTTCGAACAGGGCGTGCACGGCCGTGTCGCGCGGATACGGCACGCCCGTCGCGTTCCACTCCACGAGCACGCGGTGCCGCTCGGTGTCGGAGAGCAGGGACAGCGTGGACAGCCGTCTCGCGGGCTGCGCCACCGCGGCTTCCAGCAGGAGCCGCAGGTGCTCCATCATCCGCGTGACGGTCGCCTCGTCGTAGAGGTCGGTGCGGTACTCCAGGAGCCCCGTCAGGCCAGCGGGCCCTTCGGAGAACGTGAGCGACACGTCGAAGCGGGACGTGCCGAGGACCGTGTCCAGCGGCTTGAACGTGACGCCGGGCAGCTCCAGCGCCACGGCCGGCGTGTTCTGGAGCGTGAGCGCCACCTGGAAGAACGGCGCCAGGCCCGGACGCCGGGGCGGCTGCAGCGCCTCCACCAGCTTCTCGAAGGGCAGCTCCTGGTGCGCGTAGGCGCCCAGCGTGACGTCCTTCACGCGGCCCAGCAGCTCACGGAAGGTCGGGTCCCCGTCCATCCGCGTGCGCATCACGAGCGTGTTGATGAAGAAGCCGATGATGCCCTCGGTCTCCGCCTGCGTGCGGCCCGCGATGGGGGCGCCCACGCTGACGTCGTCCTGGCCGGTGTGCCGCGCGAGCACCGCCTGGAGCCCCGCGAGCAGGCCCATGAACAGCGTGGCGCCTTCCCGCTGGCACAGCGCCGCGAGGTCCTTCGTCAGCTTCAGCGGCAGCGACACCCGCCGGAGCGCGCCGGGCTGACCCGCGTCCGCGGTCCTCGGCCGGTCCGTGGGGAGCTCCGACGTCGGCGGGGCGTCTTCCAACTGCTTGCGCCAGTACGTGAGCAGCTCCTCCAGAGGCTCCCCCTGGAGCCCGTCGCGCTGCCACGTGGCGAAGTCCGCGTACTGGAGCGGCAGGTCCGGCAGGGGCGAGGGCCGCCCGGCGGAGAAGGCTTCGTAGAGCGCGCCCAGCTCGCGGATCAGCACGGCCATGGACCAGCCGTCGGAGACGATGTGGTGCATCGTCACGAGCAGCAGGTGCTCCTTCTCCGCGAGCCGCAGCAGCCCGGCGCGCAGCAGCGGTCCGCGCGACAGGTCGAACGGCGTGCGGGCCTCGTCGCGAGCGCGCTTCCGCGCCTCCTCTTCGCGCGCTTCCGGCGACAGTCCGCGCAGGTCGTCCACCGTCAGCGGGAACACCGCGGCGGGGCCGATGATCTGCACGGGCCGGCCGTCACGCGCGCGGAAGGTGGTGCGCAGCGATTGATGCCGGCGCACCAGCTCCGTGAAGGCGCGCTGGAGCGCTTCGGCGTTCAGCGCCCCTTCCACGCGCAGCGCGGCGGGCATGTTGTAGACGGGCAGGCCCGGCTGGAGCTGGTCCAGGAACCACAGCCGCTGCTGCGCGAAGGACACCGGCGCTTCGATGGCGCGCGGCGCGATGGTGGACGCCGGCCCCTTGCGCGTCCCGGCGGACAGCCGTCCCTGGAGCCGCTGGGCCAGGCCCTCCACGGTGGGGAACTCGAACAGCTCGCGCAGAGGCACCTCCAGCCGCAGGGCGGTGCGCAGGCGCGACGTCACCTGCGTGGCCAGCAGCGAGTGGCCGCCCAGGCTGAAGAAGTGATCCGTCACGCTCAGCCGGGGCACGCCCAGCACCTGCGCGAACACATCCGCCAGCGTCTGCTCCAGCGGCGTGCGCGGCGCGATGAAGGGCGCCTCCCCGCGCAGGCTGTCCGCGTCCGGCGCGGGCAGCATCCGGCGGGCGAGCTTGCCGCTGGGCGTGAGCGGCAGGGCCTCCAGTCGCAGCAGCGCGGAGGGCACCAGGTACTCCGGCAGGCGGCTCGCGAGCTGCCGGCGCAGGGCATCGGGCTCCCACGTCGCGTCGGGCGGGAGGACGACGTAGCCCACGAGACGCTTGTCCCCGGCCACGTCCTCGCGCACCACGGCCGCCGCGTCGCGCACGCCGGGCAGGCTTCGCAGGACGGCCTCCACCTCTCCCGGCTCCACGCGGAAGCCGCGCACCTTGGCCTGATGGTCGACGCGGCCCAGGAAGTCGAGCGTCCCGTCCGCACGCCAGCGCGCGCGGTCGCCCGTGCGGTACAGCCGCGCGCCGGGCACGGAGGAGAACGCGTCGGGCACCAGCTTCTCCGCCGTCAGCTCCGGACGCCCGTGGTAGCCGGGCGTCACCTGCAGGCCGCCGATGAGCAGCTCGCCCTGCACGCCCACGGGGCAGGGCTGGCCGCTCGCGTCCACGACGTAGAGCTGCGTGTCCGGCAGCGGCGCGCCGATGGACGGCAGCCGCTCCCACGACGACGGAGCGCCTTGCAGCCGCAGCGCGCTGACGGCGTGGCTCTCCGTGGGGCCGTACTGGTTCTCCAGCACGCAGCCCGGCAGCCGCTCGAAGAAGGACACCAGCGTGGGCGTCACCTGCAACTGCTCACCCGCGGTGATGACCTCGCGCAGGCGCTCCGGCAGCGGGGCGCCGTGCTCGACGGCGTCCGCGAGCGACTGGAGCGCGACGAAGGGCAGGAACAGCCGCTCCACGCCCGCGTCCGCCATGAGGCGCAGGAGCGCGGGCATGTCCCGGCGCACCGCCGCCGTGGGCACCACCAGCGTGCCGCCCGCGCTCCAGGTGGACAGCATCTCCTGGAACGACACGTCGAAGCTCAGCGCCGCGAACTGCAACGTCGTCGCGTCCGGCTTCACCGCGCGCTGGCACTGCCACTCCAGCAGGTGCGCCAGCGCGCCGTGCGACATCGCCACACCCTTGGGCTTGCCGGTGCTGCCCGACGTGTAGATGAGGTAGCAGGGCGACTCCATCGGCACGGCCACGGCCGGGGACGACTCCGGCAGGCTCGCGAGCAGCGAGGACTCCGTGTCCAGCCGCACCGCCGCGACACCGGGCGCCTGCGTGTCCAGGTGCGCCTGCGTCAGCACCGCGCGGATGCCCGCGTCCTCGCGCATCAGCGCCAGCCGCTCCGCGGGGTAGGTGGGGTCCAGCGGCACGTAGGCCGCGCCCGTCTTGAGGATGGCGAGCACGCCCACCGCCATCTCCAGCGAGCGCTCCACGCACAGCCCCACGTGGTCTCCGGTGCGCACGCCCAGCGCCAGCAGCCGGTGGGCGACCTGGTTGGCCCGGCGCTCCAACTGCGCGTACGTGAGCCGCTGCCCTTCGAACACCACCGCCACGGCATCCGGCGTGCGCGCGGCCTGGGCCTCCACTCGGCCGTGGACCGTCGCGTCCACGGAGATGCCCGGACGGGTGTTCCAGTCCACCAGCACCTGCCGCCGCTCCGCCTGGGACAGCAGCGACAGCGTGGACAGGCGCGCGTCGGGACGGGCCACCGCGCCGTCGAGCAGCGCTTGCAGGTGGCCCACCAGCCGCTCGGCCGTGGCCGCTTCGTACAGGTCGGTGCGGTACTCCAGCGCGCCGCGGATGCCCTGGGGCGACTCGCTGAGCGTGAAGGTGAAGTCGAACTTCGCGGTGCCGCTGTCCAGCTCCAGCAGCTTCATCTGGATGCCGGGCACGGTGAGCTCCGCCGAGGGCGTGTTCAGCATCACCAGCGCCACCTGGAAGAACGGCGTGCGCTCCGGCATGCGCGGCGGCTGGAGCACCTCCACCAGCTTCTCGAACGGCACGTCCTGGTGCGCGAACGCGCCCAGCGTGACGTCCTTCACGCGGCCCAGCAGCTCACGGAACGACGGGTCGCCGTCCAGCCGCGTGCGCATCACCAGCGTGTTGACGAAGAAGCCCACCAGGCCCTCCGTCTCCGCCTGCGTGCGGCCCGCGACGGGCGCGCCCACGCAGATGTCGTCCTGGCCCGAGTAGCGGGACAAGAGCGCCTGGAGCCCCGCGAGCAGGCCCATGAACAGCGTGGCGCCTTCCTTCTGGCAGAGCGTCTTCAGGGCCTGCACGCGCTCGGAGGACAGCTCCACCTCCAGCCACGTGCCCGGGTTGTGGGAGTCCGCCGTGCGCGGGTGGTCCGTGGGCAGCTCCAGCGCGGGTGGCGCGTCCTCCAACTGCTTGCGCCAGTAGTCGACCTGGGCGTCCAGCACCTCGCCGCGCAGCCACTCACGCTGCCAGGCGGAGTAGTCCGCGTACTGGATGGGCAGCTCCGGCAGCGGCGAGGCCCGGCCCGCGAGCCGCGCCTCGTACAGCGCGACCATCTCGTGGATGAGCACGGCGATGGACCAGCCGTCGGAGATGATGTGGTGCATCGTCACGAGCAGCAGGTGTTCCTGCTCCGCCAGCCGCAAGAGGCGCGTGCGCAGCAGCGGTCCTCGCGACAGGTCGAAGGGCTCGCGCGCTTCGTCCTTCGCGAGCTCGCCGGCGGCCTCATCGCGCTCCTCCGCCGGCAGGTGCTCCAGCGACTCGACGGGCAGCGTCCAGGGTGCGGGGGGCGCGAAGACCTGCGCGGCGGTGCCGTCGATGACCTGGAACGTCGTGCGCAGCACCTGGTGCCGGCGCACCAATTCCGTGAAGGCGTCGGTGAGCGCGGCGACGTCCAGCGTGCCCTCCAGGCTCAGCGCGGCGGGCATGTTGTAGAGCGCGCTGCCGGGCTGGTACTGGTCCAGGAACCACAGCCGCTGCTGCGCGAAGGACAGCTCCGCGGACGTGACGCCGGGCCGCGCGGTGATGGCGGGCGGACGGGGCCTGCGCTCCGCCTCGGGCACGCGGCCCTCGATGCGGCGGGCGAGCGACTCCACCGTGGGCGCGTCGAACACCTCGCGCAGCCGCACCTCCACGCCCAGTTGCGTGCGCAGGCGCGACGTCACCTGCGTGGCCAGCAGCGAGTGGCCTCCCAGGTCGAAGAAGCTGTCGGTGATGCCGACGTGGGCCAGGCCCAGCACCTGCGCGAAGATGTCCGCGAGCAGTTCCTCCAGCGCGTTGCGCGGCGTGACGAGCGGCGCCACGCCCCGCAGGCTGTCCACGTCCGGCGCGGGCAACAGGCGCCGCACCAGCTTGCCCGTGGGCATCACCGGCAGCGCGTCCAGCCGCATCAGCGCGGTGGGCAGCATGTACTCCGGCAGGCGGCTCGCGAGGTTGCGGCGCAGCGCCTCCGGCTCCCAGGCCGTGTCCGGCTGGAGCACCACGTAGCCCACCAGTCGCTTGTCGCCGGGCACGTCCTCGCGCACCATCGCCGCCGCCGCGCGCACGCCCGGGGCGTCGCGCAGGGCCGCTTCGACTTCACCCAGCTCGATGCGGAAGCCGCGCACCTTCACCTGACCGTCGAGCCGGCCGAAGAACTCGATGGCGCCGTCCGCGCGCCAGCGGGCGCGGTCTCCCGTGCGGTACAGCCGCGTGCCCGCCTCACCGGAGAGGTGATCCGGGACGAACTTCTCCGCGGTGAGCTCCGGACGCGCGTGGTAGCCGAGCGCCACCTGTCCGCCGCCGACCATCACCTCGCCGGGCACGCCGATGGGGCAGGGGCGGCCGGTGGGGTCCACGATGTAGAGCCGTGTCGCGGGCACGGGCATGCCCACCGGGGGCAGCCGCTCCCACGCGCGCGGCGGGCCGCGCAGGCGGTAGGCGCTGACGACGTGCGCCTCGGAAGGGCCGTACTGGTTCTCCAGGATGCTCTGGGGCAGCCGCTCGAAGAGGGCCACGAGCGCGGGCGTCACCTGCAACTGCTCGCCGGCCGTGACGACCTCCACCAACCGCTCCGGCACGGGCGCGCCGTGGGCTACGGCATCCGCCATGCTCTGCAGCGCGATGAACGGTAGGAACAGCCGCTCCACGCCGTGGCGGGCCATGAACGCGAGCAGCGCGGGCATGTCCTGCCGCGTCTCCGACGTGGGAATCACGACGGAGCTGCCCACGGACCAGGACGTGAACATCTCCTGGTACGAGATGTCGAAGTTGAGCGACGCGAACTGCAACGTGATGGCGTCCACCTTGGGCGAGCGCTGACGCGTCCACGCCACCACCCACGACAGCGTGCGGTGCGCCACCGCGATGCCCTTGGGGCGCCCCGTGCTGCCGGACGTGTAGATGATGTACGCGAGCGAGTCCGGCCACACCGAGCGCGGCGGAGCGTGCGGCGGCAACCGGTCGAAGGTGGCCTGCTCCGTGTCCACGCACACCACCTGTGCGCCGGTCGCGGGGAGGAGCGACACGAGCCGCCCCTGCGTGACGACGAGGTTCGCGCCCGCATCCTCCAGCATGAAGGCGAGCCGTTCCGCCGGGTACGCCGGATCCATGGGGACGAAGGCCGCGCCCGTCTTGAGCACGGCCAGCACGCTCACCACCATCTCCAGCGAACGCTCCAGGCACAGGGCGAGCCGGTCTCCCGGACGCACGCCGCGCTCGCGCAGGTGCCACGCGAGCTGGTTGGAGCGGCGGTCCAGCTCCGCGTACGTGAGGGCTTCCCCCTCGAAGAGTGCCGCCACGGCGTCGGGCGTGCGGCGGGCCTGGGCCTCGAAGGAGTCGTGGACCAGCGGCTCGGGCGGACCGTCGAACGGCGTGGTGCTCCAGTCCACGAGGATCTGCTTCCGCTCGGCGGCGGGGAGCAGCTCCAGCTGGGACAGGCGGCGCTCGGGGTTCGCGACCGCGTCCTCCAAGAGGACCTGGAGGTGCTCCATCATCCGCTGCGCGGTGGCGGGCTCGAAGAGGTCGCTGCGGTACTCGAAGGCGGTCTGGAGGCCGCGCGGCGTCTCCGTGAACACGAGGGTGAAGTCGAACTTGGACGTGCCGCTGTCCACGTCCACCGGGCGGAAGGTGAGGCCCGGGCCGGTGAGCTCCGGCATCGGCGTGTTGAGCAGCACCAGCGTCACCTGGAAGAAGGGCGTCTGGCCGCCCTGCCGGGACGGCTGGAGCACCTCCACCAGCTTCTCGAAGGGCACGTCCTGGTGCGCGTAGGCGCCCAGCGTGACGGCCTTCACGCGGCGCAGCAGCTCCACGAAGGTCGGGTCGCCGTCGAGCTGCGTGCGCAGCACCAGCGTGTTGACGAAGAAGCCGATGAGCCCCTCGGTCTGCGGCTGGTTGCGGCCGGCGATGGGCGCGCCGACGCTGAGGTCGTCCTGGCCGGTGTAGCGGGACAGCAGCGCCTGGAGGCCCGCGAGCAGGCCCATGAAGAGGGTTCCCTTCTCGCGGCGGCACAGGGCGCGCAGGCCCTGCATCAGCGCGTGCGGGAACACCACCCGGTGCGTGGCGCCGGGGTTGGACGTGTCCGCGGTGCGCGGATGGTCGGTGAGCAGCTCCAGCGCGGGAGGCGCGCCTTCCAGTTGCTTGCGCCAGTACTCGAGCTGCTTGTCCAGCACCGCGCCCTGGAGCCAGTCGCGCTGCCACACGGCGTAGTCGGCGTACTGGATGGGCAGCTCCGGCAGCGTCGCGGACCGGCCGGCGGTGAAGGCCTCATAGAGCGTGACGACTTCACGGATGAGCACGCCGATGGACCAGCCGTCGGAGACGATGTGGTGCATCGTCACGAGCAGCAGGTGTTCGGTGTCGGCGAGGCGCAGCAGGCGCGTGCGCAGGAGCGGGCCGCGAGACAGGTCGAACGCGGTGCGAGCCTCTTCGCGGGCTCGGAGCAGGGCTTCGGCTTCGCGCTCGGCGGCGGGCCAGTCGCGCAGGTCCTCGACCTCCAGCGTGGCGTTCGCGGACGGGGCAATGACCTGGACGGCGTCGCCGTCCTGGATGCGGAAGACGGTGTGCAGGGCTTCGTGGCGCTGCATCACCTCCGCGAAGGCCCGGCCCAGCGCGGACACGTCCAGCGTGCCCACCAGTCGCATGGCGGAGGGGATGTTGTAGAGCGCGCTGCCCGGCTCGTACTGGTCCAGGAACCACAGCCGCTGCTGCGCGAACGACAGCGGCAGATTCCCCGTGCGGGGCACGCGCTGGATGACCTGGACGTCCGGCATGGCAGGCGGCGCCGCGCGAGGCGGCGTGCGCGTGGGCGCTCCCGTCGGCGGCGCGGCTGTCGCGGATCCATGCGGAGGCACAACGCTTGCCCGCGCGGCGGCATTCGGACGCGCCGCGAGGTCCGAGGTTGCGGTGCCCGACTGGAGCACGGCGCCCGCGCGCGCGGCGGCATTCTGCTGTTCCGAGAGGTTCGAGGCTGAGGTGCCCGGCTGGAGCACAGCGCCCGGACGGGCGAGGGCATCCGGACGAACTGTGAGGTTCGAGGCAGTGGTGTCCGGATGGGGCACGGTCCGGGTGCTCGGGCCTGACGGCTGCGCGGGGGCACGCCGTGGGGGCGTGATGAGCTCCACTTCGCCGTCGGCGCGGTAGCGGGCGCGGGCACCCGTACCGTAGACGTGTGCGCCTATTCCCTCGGGGGCGACGCGCAGGCGCGACTGGGTCAGCTCCGGTGCCTTCCAGAAGCCGAGCGGCACGGCGTCACCGCCCAGGAACAGCTCACCCACCACGCCCACGGGCGCGCGGCGGCCGGAGGCATCCAGCACGAAGCGCGTTCCGGGCGCGGCTGCCTCTTGCGGCTCTGGTAGCAACGGCGCGGGGGAGACGATCCGCGCGGAGGTCGCGCGCTGGAGCGTGCGGGCGAGGTCCGCCGGCAGGCCCTCCGAGTCGTCCAGCACCAGCGTCCGGACTGGCCCCAGCACGGCGGCTGCGTCCGGCAGCTCCGCGAGCGTCCTTGCGACCGCGACGGAGGCGCGCAGGTGTGGCGGCGGGCTCGTGCGCAGGAGGTTCGCGAGCATCCCAGCGCTGTCGACTTCAACGGTCGTGGAGGACGGACGCGGTGCGGTGTGCTCCTGGCTTTGCTGGCGCAGCACGTCCAGGTGCCGCAGGCCTTCCAACGTGATGTCGGGGGCGATGCCGAAGTCGATGAGGCAGGCCACCTCGTCCACGTCGGCCTGGCGCAGTTGGTCGATGCGCGCGCGGAGCGAATCCGGGGTGCCGAAGAGGCCGCCCGCGTCGAGGTAGCGCGACACGCCCTGTTGCAGCAGGGCTTCCATGTCCTGCGGCGTGAGCGAGCGCACGTCGAAGCCCGGGCCCTGACTGGCGACCAGACCGTTGATCAGCTCCACGGAGCTGCGGAAGTAGCGCGTCAGCGGTTCACGCGCCTGGTGCTTCACGTCCTCGTGGCTGGAGGACACGAAGGTGTGGAGCATGAGCACGACGTGGCCGCGGCCGGGGTGGCCCGCCTTGCGCCGGGCCTCGCGGTAGATGGCGACCTTGCGTTCCAGCTCCACGAAGTCCTGGCCCAGGCCCAGCACGTTGGTGAGCAGGCCCGCGCCCAGCTCGCCCGCCATCCGGAACGTCTCCGGGTTGAACGCGGCGGTGATCCACAACGGCAGCTCCGCCTGCACGGGGCGGGGCCGGATGGCGATGTCCACCTCCACGCCCGCGCCGTTGGTGCGGCGCACGGTGCCGCCCTTCCACAGCGTGCGCACCTCCTCCACGCCGCGCCGCACGGCCTCCGGGCGCTGGTGGAAGTTGTGGGGGGCGAAGACGAAGTCGTTCGCGTTCCAGCCGGTGGCGAAGGACACGCCCGCGCGGCCGTTGGAGAGGTTGTCGATGACGGACCACTCCTCCGCGACGCGCAGCGGATCATGGAGCGGCAGGACGACGCTGCCCGCGCGCAGCGACACCCGGTCGGTGACCATGGCGAGCGCGGCGCTGGTCGCCGTGGGGCTGGGGTAGGGACCGCCGAAGTCGTGGAAGTGGCGCTCGGGCGTCCAGATGGCGCTGAAGCCGTGCGTGTCCGCGAACTTCGCGCCGTCGATGAGCAGTTGGTACTTCTTCCGCCCGGACGCCTCCGCGTCGTTGGCGAAGTAGAAGAGGCTGAAGTCCAGCGACCGCTTCGCTGCGGCACCCTCCCGCCGCACGGAGGGCCGCGGCATGGACCGGGGTGGCAGCACCACCGGAAGCCCGCGGGACAGGGCCCAGAGCAGCCCCAGGTCCGCCGGGTCGCCGATGCCGTCCGACGTGCTCAGCCACGACTCTCCGGGCCGGGCATCCACACGCGCATCCAGCGCGGCCAGACGATGGACGAGGTTGCGGTGGCTCAACATCACGCGGGGGCGTGAGCCCTCCGTCCCTTCACGCGCCAGGCACGCAAGGCCCTCCACCTCCACGCGGGTCGGTCCACCCGAAGCCGGAGTCCGAACCGCGTCCGTGCCATCGAGCCGAACGACGGGGCCCGTGACTCCGGAAGGAAGCGCATCGGAGGTGACGAGCACGGGCGGTGCTCCATCGTTCCCCAGCGACGCCACCTCCCCGAGCCCATCGCGCGACACCAGCGCATACGCGCCTCCCGCCGCGAGCACACCCCACAGCGCGACCGCACGCTCGGGGGACGCATCCACGCACACGGCGACCGGGACACCCGGTCCCACGCCGTGGGCCTTCAACCGTGCCGCGAGGGACAGGGCCTTCTCCCGCAGCGCCCGCCAGGTCAGGACCGTTCCGTCCTGGCGCACGGCCACCGCGTCCGGCGTCTGCCGCGCGCGGACCTCCAGCATCGCGGGCACCGACGTGGCGTCCGCCGCGCGAGGCTCAGGAGCCCGGGCTCGCGCGGGCATCACGTCCAGCGACAGCCGGGACAGGGGCTTCTGCGGCGACGCGACGGCGTCGGAGAGCAGCGCCTCCAGCTGCGACAACAGGCGCACGATGGTGTCCGCGTCGAACAGGTCGACGGCGTACTCCAGCGTCCCGGAGAAGCCCTGCGCGTCCTCGCGCATCAGCAGCGTGAGGTCCGCCAGCGACGTGCCGTACTGCGCGGGCAGCCCGGTGACGTCGAAGTAGCCCAGCCGCAGGCCGGGGAACTCCTCGATGGGCGCCGACACCTCCTGCGCGTGCAGGAGGAAGATGGCGTCGAAGAGCCGGCCCAGCGATGCCTCGTCGCCGGGCTCCAGCTCTTCGAGCAGCTGCTCATAGGGCACGTCCGGGTTCGCGAACGCCGCGAGCGTCGTGTCCCGCACGCGCAGGGCCAGCGTGCGGAAGTCCGGGTCGCCATCCACGTTCGTGCGCAGCGCCAGCGCGTGCGCCACATAGCCGATCTGCGGCTCCAGCTCCGGGCGGGTCCGGTTGCCGATGGACGTGCCCACGACGATGTCCTCCTGACCCGAGCACCGGGCCAGGAGCGCCGTGAAGCCGGCGAGCAGCGTCATGTACGCGGTGAGCCCTTCACGCTGGCTGAACGCGTTCAGCGCGACGCCCAGCTCCGGCGGGAAGGCGAACGAGTGCCGCGCGCCCCGCCGCTTCGCGCCCGGGATGCGAGGCCGGTCCAGCGGCAGGGACAGCGGCCCCGGACGTCCGGCCAGCTTCATCCGCCAGTACGCCTGCTGATCCGCGAGCGTGCCGTCGGCCAGCGCCTGCCGCTGCCACAGCGCGAAGTCGAGGTACTGGATGGACAGCTCCGGCAGCGGCACGGACACGCCGTGCACGAAGCCGGTGTAGAGCGCCACGGACTCGCGGATGAGGTTCACCAGCGACAGCGTGTCCGCGACGATGTGGTGGATGGTCACGAGCAGCACGTGCTCCGTGTCCGCCAGCCGCAGCAGGCGCACGCGCACGAGCGGACCCCGGTCCAGCGCGAACGGCGCCGCGGGTTCGATGCGCGCGAGCCGCAGGGCCTCCGCGTCGCGGTCCCCGGCGAAGCCGCGCAGGTCCACCACCGGCAGCGAGATGCGCACCTCCGGCAGGAGGCGCGGCACGCCCCGGCCGCCCTCCTGGACGAAGACCGTGCGCAGCGACTCGTGACGGCGGATGACCTCGTTGACGCCGCGCTCCAGCAGCTCCGGCCGCAGCGCTCCGGAGATGCGGACCGCGAGCGGCTCGTTGAACAGCGAGCTGCCCGGCTCCCGCGCCTCCATCTCCCAGACGCGCTCCTGCACGTACGACAGGGGCAGCTCGCCCGTGCGGGGCCAGGGCTGGATGGCCGTCGCCGGGCCTCGCGCTTCCTCCTCCTGCGTGAGGGAGCGTCCCTCCGCCAGGAGCCGGGCCTCGATGCGCTCGGCGAGGCCCGCGATGGTGGGGGCCTCGAACAGGTCGCTCAGCGGCACCTGCGTGCGGAACGTCTCGCGCAGCCGCGTGAGCAGCTGCGCCGCCATCAGCGAGTTGCCGCCCAGGTCGAGGAAGTTGTCGTCCAGGCCGATGTCCGTGAGGCCCAGCCGCTCGCGCCACAGCTCCGTCAGCTTCAGCTCGATGTCACTGAGGTTGGACGGCGCGGACACCGCCACGGGCACGGGAGGCGCCACGGGCGCCGGTGCCACCACGGGCACGGCCTCCACGGCCGGCACTTCCGGCAGGGGCAGCGCGGCCCGGACGTCCAGGTGGACCCGCTCGGCCTCGAAAGGGTAGGCCGGCAGCGACACGCGGCGGCGCGGGCCGTGGGCGTGCAGCACCTCCCAGTCCACCTTCGCGCCCATCCGCCACAGCGTGCCCACGGACTCCAGCAGCGTCTGGAGGTCGGACGTGGACGTGCCCGAGCGGCGCAGCGACGGCACCGCCACGGTGTCCTGCACCGCGCGCAGCCTCAGCTTCGCGAGCGCCGTGAGGCCCTGATCAGGCCCGGCCTCGATGAGCAGCCCGTGTCCCGATTGCAGCAGCGTGTCCAGGCCCGCGGAGAAGCGCACCGGCTCGCGCATCTGGCGTGCCCAGTAGCGCGGCGACGTGGCCTCCTCCGGGCGGATCCACGTCCCGGAGAGGCTGGACACGTAGGGCAGGGCAGGGGCCTTCAGCGCGATGGCCGACACGGCCCGCTCCAACTCGGGCATCAGCGGCTCCACCGCGCGCGAGTGGAACGCATGCGACGCGCCAAGCCGCACCACGCCGACCTTCCGGCCCGCGAGCGTCCGCTCCAGCGCCGCCAGCGGCTCCAGGGGCCCGGACACCGTGCACCGGTCCACGCCGTTGTGCGCGGCCACCTCCAGCGTGGAGGGCAGCAGCGGCGTCACGTCCTCCGGAGACAGCCCCACCGCGAGCATCCCGCCCGGCGGCAGCCGCGTCATCAGCTCGCCGCGAACCACCGCGAGCCGCAGCGCGTCCTCCAGCGACATCACGCCGGCCAGATGCGCCGCCGCGTACTCGCCGAAGCTGTGTCCCAAGAGCGCGCCGGGCTTGAACCCCAGCGCCATCCACCACCGCGCCAGCGCCACCTCCACGGACAACAGCGCGGGCAGGGCGTAGCGAGGCTCGGAGAGCGCCGCCTCCGCGCGGGACTCCTCACCGGCGGCGGGGAACAGCACGGGGCGCAGGTCCTGCGTCAGTCCCGCTGCCGGGAGCAGCGCGAGGCAGGACTCCAGCACCTCGCGGAAGCGCGGCTCGGCGTCGTACAGCTCGCGAGCCATGCCCACGGCCTGGGCGCCCTGTCCCGGGAAGAGGAGGGCCACGCGGTGCGCGGGCGGGGCGTCCACGTCGCGCACGGTGGACGTCGTGCCCGGCTTGCGCACGGCCTCCACGAGCCCGGTGACGTCCTCCGCCACGACCGTGCGGCGCACCTCGAAGCCCTTGCGGCCCGCGTTGCGCGTGAAGGCCACGTCCGCCAGGTCCACGTCCGCGCGGACCTCCAGGTGGTCGGCAAGCTCCCGCGCCACTGCCTCCAATGCGGTCGGCGTGCGGGCGGACAGCGTGACGAGCTGTCGCGAGCGGCGGGTGCCGGGCTCGGGCTGCCGTGAAGGCGCCTCCTCCAGCACGACGTGCGCGTTGGTGCCCCCGATGCCGAACGAGCTGACGGCCGCGCGGCGGGGCTGGCCGTTGCTCTCCCACGGCCGCAGGGCGGTGTTCACGAAGAAGGGGCTGCGCGCGAAGTCGATCTCCGGGTTGGGCTGCTGGAAGTGGAGGCTGGGCGGCAGCTCCCCGTGATGCAGCGCGAGCACGGCCTTGATGAGGCCCGCGATGCCCGCCGCCGTGTCCAGGTGCCCGATGTTCGTCTTCACCGACCCCAGCGCGCAGTACCCCGTGCGCTGCGTGTGCGCGCGGTAGGCGCGCGTGAGGGCGGCCACTTCGATGGGGTCCCCCAGCGCGGTCCCCGTGCCGTGCGCCTCCACGTACTCCACGCTGTCCGCGTCCACGCCCGCCGCCGCGAGCGCCCGCGCGATGACCTCGCTCTGCCCCTGGATGCTGGGCGCGGTGTAGCTGACCTTCGACGCCGCGTCGTTGTTGAGCGCGGAGCCCTTGATGACCGCGTACACCCGGTCCCCGTCGCGCACGGCGTCGGACAGCCGCTTGAGCACGACGACGCCCAGGCCGCTGCCCAGCACGGTGCCTCGTGCCTTCGCGTCGAACGCGCGGCAGTGGCCGTCCGGGGAGAGGATCATCCCCTCCTGGAAGAGGTAGCCCGTGCGCTGCGGCAGCGACACCTTCACCGCGCCCGCCAGCGCCAGGTCCGACTGCCCGGTGCGCAGCGACTGGCAGGCCAGGTGCACCGTGACGAGTCCGGTGGAGCAGGCCGTGTAGACGTTGAGGCTCTCTCCGCCGAGCTTCAGCTTGTAGGCCGTCTTCGTGGCCACGTTCTCGCCGCTGGTCGTCCCCAGCGCCTCGAACAGCGAGGCCGGGTCCTTGCGCGTCTGCCCCAGCAGCGACAGCAGGTGCACGCTGGAGCTGCCCGCGCCCGCGTACAGCGAGACGGGCGCGGCGATGCGCTCCGCGTCGTAGCCCGCGTCCTCCAGGGCGTTCCACGCGCACTGGAGGAACAGGCGCTGCTGCGGATCCATCCACTGCGCCTCGCGCGGGGACAGGCCGAAGAAGGCCGCGTCGAACGTGTCCGCGTCCTCCAGCACGCCGCCCGCGGGGACGAAGTCGGGGTGGCTCCTCAGCGCGTCCGGGAACAGCGGCGACGGCTCCAGTTCCTCGTGCGAGAAGCGGGTGATGGACTCCACGCCGTCGCGCAGGTTGCGCCAGAAGGCGTGCACGTCCGGAGCGCCCGGGAAGCGTCCCGCCATGCCGATGATGGCGATGTCGCCGGAGCTTCCACCAGACCCCTCACGCGGGGCCCGCGGTGGGGACGTGGGGCCGGGAGGCGGCGGCACGTCGCGCTCCAGCCTCGCGGCGAGCTTCGCGACGGTGGGGTGCTCGAAGAGGTGGGTGACGGGGACGTCGCGTCCCAAAGCCTCACGCAGTTGCGTGCTGGCCTTCACGACCAGGAGCGAGCCTCCGCCCAGGTCCTCGAAGAAGTGCGCGTGCAGGCCCACGCGCGGCACGTCGAGCACGCGCGCCCAGACCTCGGCGATGCGCTGCTCCAACTCGGAGACAGGCGCGGCGAAGGGGGCATCCGGCGCCGGCTTCGGGGCGCTGGGCGCGGGCAGGGCGTTGCGGTCCAGCTTGCCGCCCGGGGTGAGCGGCAGCGCATCCAGCCGCACGTAGGTGGACGGCACGAAGGCGTCCGGCAGCCGCTCCTTGAGGAAGCGGCGCACGGCGGTGACGTCCAGGGATTCGTCCGCGACGAGCCACGCGGCCAGCCGCGTCTCGCCCGCGTGCTCGCGAGGGAGCACCACCGCCTGTCGCACGCCGGGCACCTGCGCGAGCGTGGCTTCCACCTCGCCGAGTTCGATGCGGATGCCGTTCACCTTCACCTGGGCATCACGGCGGCCCAGGTACTCCATCCGTCCGTCGGACAGCGTGCGCACGCGGTCACCCGTGCGGTACAGGCGGGCGCCGGGCTCGCTGGAGAATGGATCCGGCACGAAGCGCTCGGCGGTGAGCGCGGGCCGCTCCAGGTAGCCACGCGCCACGCCGGGGCCTCCCACGTACAGCTCTCCGGGGACGCCCACGGGCACGGGCTCTCCGCGCGCGTCGAGCACCGCCACGCGTGCGCCCGGGATGGCACGGCCGATGGACGGACGCGCGGGCATCACGTCCAGGTCGATGGTGGCGCAGACGGTGGCCTCGGTGGGGCCATAGGCGTTGAGGAAGCGCCGGCCCGGCTTCCAGCGCGACGCGAGCTCCGGCGTGCAGGCCTCGCCCACGGAGGCCACGGCCTCCAGGAGGGGCAGCGCGGACGGATCCAACGGCGCCAGCGACGTGGGCGTGGCGGTAAGGGCGGTGATGCGCTCGGAGGCGAGCACCGACTGCAACGGCGGCCCCGGCAACAGGGACTCCGCGGGCGCGAGCACCAGCGTCGCGCCGGACAGGAGCGTGGAGAAGACCTCGCTCACCGACGCGTCGAAGCCGATGGACGCCAGCTGCAACAGACGGCTTCCGGGACGCAGGCCCAGCGCGTCGCGCGTGGCGAGCGCCGTGTTGCACAGGCCGTGGTGCGCGAGCAGCGCTCCCTTGGGCGTGCCGGTGGAGCCGGAGGTGAAGATGACGTAGGCGAGGTTCGCGGGTGTGACGGCCGGCGCGGGGGACAGCGGCAGCTCCGGCCGTGCCTCCAGCGCCGCGCGGTCCGCGTCCAGGAGGACGAGCAGCTCGCCCTGTGAAGCCAGCCGGTCCGCCAGCGATTCGTCGCTCAGCAGGACGGACGCCCGGGCCTCGCGCAGCATGGCCTCCAGCCGCGCGGGGGGCTGGGCCGGATCCAGCGGCAGGAAGGCACCGCCCGCCTTGAGCACGCCGAGCAGCGCCACCACGAAGTCGAGCGTGCGCTCCAGGTGCACGCCCACCACCGCTTCAGGGCGGACGCCCGAGGCGACGAGGTGCCGCGCAAGCTGGTTCGCACGGGCCTCCAGCCGCGCGTACGTCAGCGTCGTGCTTCCCAGCGCGACGGCGACGGCGTCCGGCGTGGCGCGGGCCTGCGCTTCGAAGAGCCGGTGCGCGAGATCCGGAGCCACGGCGGGACCGGTGGGGCGCCACGCCTCCAGCACCTGACCCCGGGCCTCCTGCGTCCACAGGGGCAGCGCGCTGATGGACCGCTCCGGATGCGCCGCCGCGCCGTCCAGCAGCGCCTCCAGGTGCCCGAGCATCCGCGCGACGGTGTCCGCGTCGAAGAGGTCGGTGGCGTACTCGCACAGCAGCTCCAGGCCTTCGCCGGAGTCGGTGACGGAGAGCGTGAGGTCGAGCTTGGTGGCGCCCGTGTCGCCGAGCGTGCTGTTCAGCGTGAGGCCGGGCAGGCGCACGGGTCCGGACGCGGCGTCCTGGAGGACCAGCTTCACCTGGAAGAGGGGCGCGTGCGCGAGGCTGCGCTCCGGGTTGAGGCCTCGCACCATCGCGTCGAAGGGCAGGTCCTGGTGCGCCCACGCGTCCAGCGCCGCGCGGTGGTCGCGGCGCAGCAGCTCGCGGAAGGACGGCTCACCGGAGAGGTCGCCGCGCAGCGGGAGCTGGTTGACGAACAGGCCCACGATGCCGGCCGTCTCCGGCCGCGAGCGGTGCGCGGTGTCCACGCCCACCACCAGGTCCTCCTGGCCGGTGTAGCGGTGCAGCAGCACCTGGAAGCCCGCGAGCAGCGCGACGAAGGGCGTGGTGCCTTCGCGCGAAGCCAGGGCCTTCACCCGCTCCCAGGCGGCCGGCGTGAGCCGGTGGACGCACTGGGCGCCCCGGTACGACTGCACGCGGGGCCGGCGGCGGTCGCCGGGGACGTCGAGCACGGGAGGCGCACCGGCCATCCGCTGGCGCCACCAGCCGAGGAGGTCCTCGTGCCGTTCACCGCGCAGCCAGTCGCGCTGCCACGCCGCGTGGTCGGCGTACTGCAAGGTCAGCTCGGGCAGGGCAGGGGCACGGCCCGAGGAGAACGCCGCATAGGCCTCCGACAGCTCCCGCACGAGGACGCGCATGGACCAGCCATCCGCGACCAGGTGGTGCACGGTGAGCAGCAGCCAGTGCCGCGCGGGCTCGAGCTTGAGCAGCGTCACACGGAGCAGCGGGCCCTGGGCGAGGTCGAAGGGCCGCCGCGCCTCTTCGCGAGCCAGCTCCCGGGCCGAGGCCTCGCGCGTATCGCCGGGCGTGGACGTGAGGTCCACGACGGACAGGGGCAGCGTCAGGTCCGCGAGGATGCGCTGGCCCGGCTCGCCGCGCGTCTCCACGAACACGGTGCGAAGGGATTCATGGCGGCGCACGAGGAACTGGAGGCTCCGCTCCAGCGCGGAGACGTCCAGCGTTCCATCCAGCCGCGACACGACGGGGATGTTGTAGAAGGCGCTGCCCGGCTCCAGACGGTCGAGGAACCAGAGGCGTTCCTGCGCGAAGGACAGGGGCATGGCCTCCGCGCGAGGCACGCGGACCACCTCCGGACGCGGCACCGCGCGCACGGCCGTCGCGTCACGAACCAGCTCCGCCACACTCGCGCCACGCAGCAATGACTCCATCGGAACAGGCATGCCCAGCGCCTGCTCCAGCGCATGCGCCAGCTCCACGGCCGCCAACGAATCCAGGCCGTAGTGGGTGAGGGGCGTACGGACATCCAGCTCCTCCACCCGAGCACCCAACCGAGCCGCCACCCGCGCAAGCACACGGGCCTCCAGCTCCGAAGGCGCGCCGTGCGCGTCCGACTCCGCCAGGTCCGCCGCCCGCCACGCGTGCAGCTCTCGCAGCGCTCCGGCGAGGAACGCCTCCCGCGTGGTCCTCCGCTGCACCTTGCCGCTCGACGTCTTCGGCAGGCTGCCGGGCTCGATGAGCACCACCGCGTGGGGCCTCACCTCATGCCGTGACGCCAGCGCTCCCCGGATGGCGCCCAGCACCGGGGCCGCGTCGCCGTCCCACTTGCGCGAGTCCACCTCCTGCACCACGACGAGGTGCTCCTCGCCGTCTACCTCCACGCCGAAGGCCACGCCGCATCCGGGCCTGAGCGCCGGGTGGCTCTCCTCCACCACCGCCTCCAGGTCCTGCGGATACAGGTTCCGTCCGCGCAGGATGATCAGGTCCTTCGCGCGCCCCGTGACGTACAGCTCTCCCGCGTCCAGGAAGCCCAGGTCCCCGGTCCGCAGGTACGGTCCGTCTCCCTGCTCCGTCCTCGCCTGGAACACCCGCGCGGACTCCTCCTCGCGCCTCCAGTAGCCCCGCGCCACGCTGGGCCCCTTGACCCAGACCTCGCCCACCTCGCCGGGCGCGAGCACGCGGCCCGTGTCCGGCTGCACGATGCACAGGGACTGATCCGGCAGCGTCGCGCCGCAGCCCACCAGCGTCCGCGCCGTGCCCTCCGGCGCCCGGGCCCGGCCCGCCTCCAACGACGGCGCGTCCACGTCGCGCAGGACGGGCGCGGCCTCCTTCGCGCCTCCGGAGACGATGAGCGTCCCTTCCGCCAGGCCGTAGCAGGGATAGAACGCCTCGCGCCGGAAGCCGTACGGCCCGAACGCCTCCGTGAAGCGCGCCAGCGTGTCCGGACGGATGGGCTCCGCGCCGCAGAACGCCACCTCCCAGCGGCTCAGGTCCAGCCCCACCCGCTCCGCCGGCGGGATGCGCCGCACGCACAAGTCGAACGCGAAGTTGGGCCCGCCGCTGATGGTGCCGCCGAAGCGGGCCAGCGCCTCCAGCCACGCGCGGGGCCGCTTGAGGAACGACAGCGGAGACATCAGCGCCGTGTGGAAGCCCTGCGCCAGCGGCACCAGCACGCCGCCAATCAGCCCCATGTCGTGGTACGGCGGCAGCCAGATGACTCCCACGCTGTCGTCGCGCGTCTGGAAGGCGCGGCGGATGGCCGTGAGGTTGTGCAGCAGGTTGCCGTGGCTGAGCATCACGCCCCGGGGCGTCCCCGTGCTGCCGGACGTGTACTGGAGGAAGGCCAGCGTGTCCGCCGTCACGTCCGGCCGC
The DNA here is from genome assembly GCF_017302985.1 of Corallococcus macrosporus. Lineage (NCBI taxonomy): Bacteria > Pseudomonadati > Myxococcota > Myxococcia > Myxococcales > Myxococcaceae > Corallococcus > Corallococcus macrosporus. The sequence goes on along the minus strand of NZ_JAFIMU010000007.1, from coordinate 350,510 downwards.
TTCCACGCCGCCGCGTCGCTCGCGTCCAGCGCGTCCGTCGCCACCCACTTCAAGGCGCGCAGCTCCGGCGCGTCCGTGAAGAGGAACTCCGCCATCGACAGGATGACGGACGTGGTCAGCACCACCGTGGCGCCCGAGTCCGCGATGAGCGCCCGCAGGCGGGGCAGGGTGCGCTCCAGCCGCGACGGATCCGGCGGGTACGCCGGCACCGCCACCAGCCCGGAGCACACGCAGCCGAAGAACCCGGAGAGGTAGTCCACGCCGGGCGGATAGAGCAGCACCGCGCGCTCGCCCTGTGCCGCCAGCGACTGGAGCGCCGCGGCGATGCGGTGCGCCCGCGACGCCAGCTCCGCCCGGGTGAGCGTCACCTCCGCGTCGTCCTCCAGGAAGGTGTAGAGGCGCGGATCCGGATGACGGCTGCTGCGCTCGTCGAGGAGATCAATCAGGGTGACGGTCATGGGAGCGGGGGGCGCGGGGGTGCCGGGGGAGGCCCCCGCGCCTGGCCGGAGGATACCTCAGGACTCCGGGACCTCCTTGGATCCGTCCCCCTGCCTGGTGAGCCTCAGTAGCTGCCACCAATCATCAGCAGCCCCGCGTAGCGGCCCTCTCCCGCGCCCACATCCTGCGTGGGCGAGAAGTCCTGACCGAAGAGGAAGCTGTAGCTGCCGCGCACCTCGGCCGTGAGGTGGGGGTTGATCTTGAAGCGCACGCCCGCGCCAACGGGTGCGTAGCCCCCTGTATCGTCGATGAACTCGAAGAACATCCCCGAGCGCACCGAGTACTGCTCGACCCCGATGCCCCCCAGCACATAGGGCTGGACCCGCGTGGAGGTGAAGCCCAGCGTGAGGGCCGCCTGCCCTCCGTTGCGGACGATGTCCGGGTTGCCGAAGGACGCCGCGTCGCTGAGGGACAGGTTGCTGGTGCCGCCGCTGTAGCCCAGCTCCACGCCCAGGTAGTCATTGGGGCGGTAGCCCACGACGACGCCATAGGACGGTCCTGGATCCAGGTTGGGCGCGAGCTTGCCCGTGTAGCCCTCCACGCCCAGTCCCAGCAGGAAGTAGGGCCCCTTCCACTCCCCCCGTCCCATCCGCATGGGTTCATCAAGGGGCGTGTCCTGGGCCCTCGCGGCGCCACCCGTCAGTCCCACCAGGCAGAGACCCAGTGCGATGCCTCGCTTCATGACCGCTCCCTTCATGTGTCGTGTCCGCAGCCAGAACGTGGTCCCCGGGGGAGGGGCGGACAACGAACGGACAGGCGGTACCCCGGAGGCCCACGGCGCCCCGGAGGGTGGGGCGCGCGGTGCCCGGAACCAGGCCCCTGTCCGCCTCCCTCCCCACCTCCCTTGTGGAGTCCGGCACGCGGCTTCCACCTTGAGGCGGACCGGACGCCCACGACCCCCTCGCGTCCGGACGTGGAGCACACCGCCATGAACGACGCCGTCGATCCCCAGTCCGTCCCGGGCACGTCCGCCCCTTCCGGTTTCAAGGCCCGCGCCCGGCACGTCCTCCAGCACCTGGACGCGGTGCTGCCCAACGTGGACGCGCTCTACGCAGACCTGCACGAACACCCGGAGCTGTCCGGCCACGAAGCGCGCACGGCCGCGGAGGTGGCCTGGCGGCTGGAGGCGGAGGGCTACGAGGTGAGCAGGAACGTGGGCGGCCACGGCGTGGTGGGCCTGTTGCGCAACGGGGACGGGCCCACGGTGCTCCTGCGCGGGGACATGGATGCGCTGCCCGTGGAGGAGAAGACGGGGCTGCCGTACGCGAGCCGCGTGCGGACGAAGGAAGGCGAGCCGGTGATGCACGCGTGCGGGCACGACGTCCACACCGCGTGCCTCGTGGGCACGGCGGCGGTGCTGGCGCGCTCGCGCGACGCGTGGCGCGGCACGCTGATGGTGGTGGGACAGCCGTCGGAGGAGACGCTGACGGGCGCGAAGGCGATGCTGGACGCCGGGCTCTACGCGCGCTTCGGCACGCCGGACGCCGTGCTGGGCCAGCACACCTCGCCGCTGCCGGTGGGCATGTTCATGCACCGCGAGGGCGTGGCGATGATGGGCTCCGCGCACGTGCGCCTGCGCCTCTTCGGCCGGGGCGCGCACGGCGCGCAGCCACAGTTGTCCGTGGACCCCGTGGTGCTGGGGGCCAGCGTGGTGATGCGCCTGCAGACCATCGTGTCGCGCGCGCTGTCGCCGCTGGAGCCCGCGGTGGTGACGGTGGGCCAGTTCCAGGCGGGCACCCGCGCCAACGTGATTCCGGACGAAGCCGTGCTGGAGCTGACGGTCCGCACGGAGGACGACGCGGTGCAGGCCCGCGTGCTCGCCGCCATCGAGCGCATCGCGAAGGGCGAGGCGGCGGCGGCGGGCGCGCCGAAGCCTCCCCAGGTGGAGGTGCTCAATCGCGGGCCGGTCACCCGGAACGACCCGGCGCTCGTCGGCCGGGTGAGGGACGCGCACGCGGAGTGGTTCGGGCACGCCGCGCTGGTGCCCGGCGTGCTGGGCACCGCGAGCGAGGACTTCGCCCTCTTCGCCCAGGGGCCGGAGCACCCGGTGCCCATTGCGTACTGGTTCATGGGGGTGACTCCGCCGAAGGCGTGGGAGGCCGCGCGGGGGGCGACGCTGCTGGAGAAGGTGGCCAACGTGCCGGGGCCGCACTCCGGCCACTACGCGCCGGACCGCGCGGGCTCCCTGCGCACCGGATGCGAGTCACTCACCGTGGCGGCGCTGGCCTGCCTGCAGGGAGGCAGTGCTCCCATGGACCATTGAAGAGGCTCCGGGCTGGAACGGAGTCGCTTGCCCGGTGGGTCCCCCGTCGCTTGCCCCCGACGCAAGTGCCTCCAACTTGAGTGGCGGACGACACTTCTGGAGGACACCCCGATGAAGCTTCCGCTCATGGCCTCGCTGACCGCGCTCCTCCTGGGAGGCTGCGCCACGCAGACGGCCGCGGTCCAGCAGGAACCCCCGTCCGAGGCGTTCGCCAGCGATGAGATGTCCTGGGACGCGCAGGAGTCCCCGCGCACGCAGGAGATGCTCCGCGAGCACGGCATGAACTTCTACGGAGACGCAGGCGCCGAGGCCCAGGCCTCCGCCGAGGCCACTGGCGGCTCGGGCATCGAGAAGTCCTCGAACCCGGAGGACTTCGAATGCGTGGACGTGGACATGCTGGGGACGGGTGGCTCGGGGAGCATTGATCAGCGCACCGTGGATCCGCTGGCCCCAGCTCACGCCCGCTCCCAGAGCGAGGGGGCCCGGTTGGACATCACCCCGGAGGCCTGGCACCGCAACAAGGGCATCGGGACGAGTCCCGTGTCACCGACCACGGGGACGCCACCGGAGGAGGGCAGCGGCGGCGCCGGACAGTAGGCGCCTCAGCCCTGCTGCTTCACCAGCCGGGTCAGCTCCCGGTCCAGCGTGGCGGCGAACTGCTGGCGGTCCTGCTGCGAGAAGCCGCTGGGACCGCCGGTGGTGACGCCGCTGTCGCGCAGCTCCTGCATGAAGTTCCGCACCGACAGCCGCTCGTCGATGTTCTCCGGCGTGAAGAGCTCCCCGCGCGGATCCATCACGACGACGCCCTTGGGCACGAGCAGCGCGGCCAGCGGGATGTCCTGCGTGACGGCCAGGTCGCCCTTCTCCGCGGAGGTGGCGATGTGCCGGTCCGCCACGTCCAGCCCCGCGCCCACCTGGACGGTGGACACGTACGCCAGCCGGGGCAGCGCCAGGGGTTTGTTCGCCACGAAGACGATGGGCACCTTCACGCGCTGCACGGCGCGCAGGAGGATGTCCCGCACGGGCCCCGGACACGCATCGGCATCGACCCAGATTTTCATGCGGGCATCCTCGCTGATTCCTCCGTCCAGGTCAGGCGTGCTGACACGTCATCGCCCGGGCTGACACGTCAGGGGACAGGCCCTGACGTGTCCGGCGTCCGGGGCCCCTTCGCGTAACCCCCGACACGCATGGAGCCTGGGGACACGGTGCTCCTGGTCCGCCGGGTGCAATGCGGCCGGGTCATGTGCACGCGCTCCCCCCGCGAATCCCTGCTGCCCACGGGCCACGAGCCCGGGGACGCCCCCCGGGCCATGGCTCCGCCGTGGCAGGCGGGCTGAGGCGTGGACGGCATCCGGTATGACGTCGCCGTGCTGGGCGGCGGTCCCGCGGGCACGGCGCTGGCGTTGGCGCTGCGCCGGAGCGCGGGCCTGAGCGTCGCCCTGTTCGAGCGCTCCACCTACGCGCACGCGCACCTGGGGGAGACGCTGCCCCCGGACAGCCGGCGCCTGCTGTCGCAGTTGGGCGTCTGGGAGGCCTTCGCGCGCCAGGGGCACGTGCGCTCCATGGGCTCCTGTTCGCGCTGGGGCAACTCCTCGCTGGGCTACAACGACCACCTGCGCTCGCCGTGGGGCACGGGCTGGCACCTGGACCGCGCGCGGTTCGATCGGATGCTCGCGGACGAGGCCGCGCGTCACGGCGTGGACGTGCGCACCGGCACGGCGGTGACGGTCTGGAAGCCCCTGGAGGGAGGCGGCCACCGGCTCCGCCTTCCGGTGGAGGGGGATGCGTCCGGCGCCTTCGTGGATGCGCGCTTCGTGGTGGATGCCACGGGCCGGAGCGCCGCCTTCGCCACGTCGCAGGGGGCCCAGCGCCACACGGTGGATCGGACCTTCGGCCTGTGCGGCACGTTCGCGCTCCAGCCCGGCCGCACCGTGGATGCGCTCGCGCTGGTGGAGGCGAGCGTGGACGGCTGGTGGTACTCCGCGCGGATGCCTGGCGACCGGGTCGTCTTCGGGTTGATGGGGGACCGGGACTCGCTCCAGGGGCTGACGGCGAAGGACCCCCAGGCGTGGCGGACGCGGATGGAGCGAGCGCCCGAGACGCGTCGCCGGCTGGAGGCGTGTGACTTCACCGGCGCGTCCCTGCGCGCGGTGCCCGGGAACGTCGCCTGCCTGGACCGGCTGCACGGTGAGGACTGGCTCGCGGTGGGGGACGCGGCGTGCACGTTTGATCCGCTGTCCTTGCAGGGCACGTCGCAGGCCCTGCGCTCCGCGCAGCAGACGGCGGACGCGGTGAGCCGGTCCCTGCGAGGTGACTCCACCGCGCTGCGCCTGCACGAGGTGCGGGTGCGGCACCAGTTCCAGGAGCACCTGCGCATCCGCGAGGGCTACTACCGCCTGGAGCGCCGCTGGGCTGGAGCGCCCTTCTGGCGCAACCGCCAGCAGTCCCCCGCGCCGCTTCCTTTCTCCGCGGCCCCGAACCCGCCATCCCTGGGGAAGAACGCATGACGTCCGGACGCCATCGTCCGTCCCGATACCTGCTCATCGCCGCGGGCGTCGCCGCGCTCGCCGGAGGCTTCGCGATGGGCGCGTGCTCCGCGTGTGAGCGCGCTCCGGGCCTGTCAGAGGAGGCCCAGGCCGCGGACGCGGTGCGCGGACGCTGCGCGGGAGGTCAAGGCGCCGCGCGTCCGCCGATCTCCGGGAAGCGCTCATAGGCGCGCAGGAGCGCGTCCAGGTGGGCGGGGTTGTCGTAATCGAGCGGCGCATCCGTGAGCTGCACGATCCACCCACCTGACGGCGTACGCCGTGCCCTTGTAAGCAACTCGGCGTCGCGAGCAGGATCCGGGAATCCGATGACCTGCGCTGCGGCGGCGGACCAATAGTTCAGCCACGCAAGGAACCAGGGGGTCGCAGGCGCGGAGAGCTTCTCTGGACGGATGAGCATGGGAAGCCCACGGGGTGAACGCTCTGGTCCATGAGGCGAACGGCGAAACTGCTGCGCGACCTCCGAGCCGTAACCGTACGGTGACGCGTGTCCCCAGTACGCACGCGCGCCCTCGGCCACGGCTTCAAGCATCGCCGCCGCTGCCGCGATCACGGGGGCGTCCGATGGCGTTTCCGCATGCACTTCAAGCCGTGCCTGACCGCCCGGGCTGAGGCGTCCCGACACCCCCATCCCAAAAACCGTCACGGGGTAGCTCTCGTCCCCGTTGCACAGAAGAGGGAACTTCCCGTCCCGCGTCATTTTCGCGAGCCACGCGTCGCGATTCGGCAATGCGATGGGGTGCCCGCCTTCGGAGACTCGCCACGCCAGGCGCAAACCGGGGAGTGCCTTTTCCATCCCATGGATGACGTCGAGCGCGCGGGCGTCTTCCTCCACGAGTGCAGGCGCGTGGACGATAAGGGTGAGTGCCTCAGGCGTGGTCATCGTTTGCACCCCGTTACGACAATCTCCAGGGAGGGATCCGCTTCGAGCAGCGCGACCTTATGCGCCTGGGTGCTCACACCAATCACGTAGCCATATCCGCAGGCCATCGCCGCGTCTTGCTCCTTTTTGATCTGCTCCATTTCCTTCTTGATTTCCCGCCTCTGGATGAAGGCAGAGTACGTGTCGAAGCGGTGGGTCTTGATCTCCCACAGCACATGCGCGCCGACCTGTAGCGCATCGAAGCGCACGCCGCCCACGAGCACGTCCATGCCTGGGTAACGGTTGGGCGGAGCCTTGTCGGCGCACTTGTTATGCGCGTCGTCCTCGCCCGCATGGGGGACTGGAACGGGCTCGCAACTGGCGCGTCCCGTCCGGCCCACGGGTACGGGCGGCAACGGGGGCTTCCTGTTCTGCCCCGCTGGCTCCGGCTTCAGGCCAGGCTCGTGTTGCGCTTCCACTTCTCGGGACGACACCTTTGTTCCTCGTGAGGTCCCTGCCTCCTCGGGGTATGCATGTCGAAGCTCATACGCGTCCAGCTCTTCCTTGATGGCGACGGCGACCACCACCACGCCCAGGACGATGACAGCTCCCACGGCAATCTCAGGAGCCGCCAGCACACAGAGCCCGACTCCCAGGGCCCCCGCGCCCGCGGAGGCGACCGCGCATCTTCCCTCCGTGTCGTGGAACTCGAGCCGGTCATGGTCGAGGCTCGGATAGCACTGCTCCATCAGCACGGGCCACGGCTGGGACGCTTCGCGGACAACGCACCGTCCCTCGTCCGTCCAGGGCAGCTTCGCGGCCCGCTGGAGGTTGGCGAGTCTCGGGCTCCGCGTGCCGGAATGCGGCGCCGACGTCGCGCAGGCCGAGAGGACACACAGGAGCAGGAGGGTGCTGCAGGTCCGGAAACGCATGGCGACAGCCCCGCAGCGAAGGTGGGTGCTTCGGTCCCTCGGCTCCGGAGCATATCGGAGTGGACGCACTTCCAGCTGACCCGGGCGAGGGGCATCCAGCCACGCTCGGAGGGAGCGGCCACCGCCCGGCCGTGAGGTTGCCCGACAGGAGCGGAGGCGCCGCCAGCAGCCCCCGTCCCCGGGGACGATGGCTCCGGCCGAAAGGCACTCCATCTTGGCCTGTGTGAATACCCAGACCCTGGACGAAGAGCTGGATGACCCGAGGCTCCAGCACGACGGCTTCGACGCGGCCCGCTTCCGGATGCTGCTCGCCCGCTATCAGCGCGGCGAGCTGAGCGAGTCACGGCCGATCGAAGGCGTACTCCATCCGCTGCGCTCGGGTGACATCCGTCCGCTCCCGGCCGAGGGCACGCCGGAATACGACGCGTACCGGGCCCGGGGCGAGGAGGCCTTCCGCCAGGGCCAGGTGGCGGCGCTCGTGGTCGCGGGAGGCGCGGGGACGCGCTTCGGCGGCAGCGTGAAGGGGCTGGTCTCCGTCATGGCGGGGCTCACCTTCCTGGACTTCAAGCTGGAGGAGGCGCGGCGCTGGGGCAGGCAGATGGGCCGGCCGGTGCCCATGGCGGTGATGACGTCCTTCCTCACGCACGACGCCATCGCCGCGCACCTGGGCTCGCGCGGGCAGATGGACGACGTGCTGCTCTTCCGTCAGGCGATGCTGCCGAGGCTCACCCCGAAGGGCGACCTGTTCCGTGAATCGGACGGCCGGCTGTCCTTCGCACCCTCCGGTCACGGCGACGTCTTTCGCGCCCTGCGCGAGAGCGGCGTGGGCGCGCGGCTCCAGCAGCGCGGCGTGCGCTTTGTGTACTTCTCCAACGTGGACAACCTGGCGGCCTCGCTGGACCCCGCCGTCATCGGGATGCACCTGACACTGGGTTGCGACATGACGGTGGAGGTGACGCCCAGGGCCAATCCCAGCGGAGCGCTGGACGCGGGCGCCGCGCCGGTGCGCCTGGGGGGACAGCTTCAACTGGTGGAGAAGGTGGACCCCTCGGCGCACCCCTTCATCTCCACGAACAACATCACCTTCTCGCTGGAGGCGATGCTGGGCCGGGAGTTGCCCATCCCGTACCGGGTGGTGTCCAAGAAGGTGGACGGGCAACCGGTGCTCCAGTTCGAGCAGGTGACGGCGGAGGCCAGCAGCCTCACGGGGCCGGACGGGAAGCCGCTCCTGTCGGTGGCCTTCGTGGAGGTGGGCCGCATGGACCCCATGACCAGCCGCTTCGAGCCGGTGAAGGCCCCCGACGACCTGCCCCGCGTGGCGAGGCGGCTCCAGCAGCGCCTGGGCGCCCTGCATTAGGCGGGAAGATTCGCTAGAAGCGCGGTCGTGCTTCCGGCGACTCCTTCTTCCCGGCGCGACCTCGCGGCCTCGTCCCTCGCGCCCTGGCTGCTGTGCCTGGGATTGTTCTGCGTCTACACCGCGAGCCAGGTGCAGATGCAGACGGACTCGCTGTGGTCCATCCCGTCCGCGGCCAGCATCCTGCACGAGGGCAACGCGGACCTGGACGAGTACGCGCCGTCGTTCACGCAGGCGACCGCGTACGCGCGAGGCGTCTACGGCGGCCACGTCTATTACGAGTACCCGCCCGGGGTGATGGTCTCCGCGCTCCCGTTCCTGGCGGGCGCGGAGGCGCTGTTCTCGCTGGGCCGGCCACTGCTCGCGCACCTGGGCACGCCCGGGGCTCGGGCGCTGGAGTGGCTGGAGTTGTTCCGGAGCACGGGCAAGGTGGACCTGGGCTCCTTCCACCGCACCGAGCAGCTCATCGCTTCGTTCTACGTGTGCGCCGCCGCGGGCGTGCTGTTCGTCGCGCTGCGACGGCGCGTGTCCGCCCGCGCGGCGCTCGTCACCGTGCTGCTCTTCGGGCTGGGGACGACCGCGTACTCCACCGCCAGCCGCGTCCTCTGGCAGCACGGTCCCGGGCTGCTGGCCATCGCCTGTGTCGTCCTGATGCTGGCGCGGCCCGCGCAGACGTCGCGCACGGCGTTCGTCGCGGGGCTCGCGGTCGCGCTCGCGTACGTGTGCCGGCCCACGCACTCGCTCACGGTGGTGGTCGTCACCGCGTACTTCCTCCTGCGCTTCCGGCGGCTGCTGCCCGCGTACTTCGCGGGCGCGGCGCTCGTGGCGCTGCCGTTCTGCGGCTACAACCTGCACCTCTACGGCTCGCTGTTGTCGCCGTACTACGTGCACCCGCTGGACGTCGCGGGGCCGCGCTTCCTGATGGCGCTCGCGGCGAACCTGGTGAGCCCGTCGCGCGGGTTGATCCTCTACTCGCCGTTCCTGGGGCTGGCCGGGGTGGGCTTCGTCCAGCGATGGCGCCGCCGGGAGCTTGAACCGTACGAGAAGGCCTTCGCCGTCATCGTGCTCCTGCATTGGGTGGCCATCTCCGCGTTCCCCATCTGGTGGGCGGGGCACTCCGTGGGGCCGCGCTTCTTCACGGACGTGCTGCCGTACCTGGTCTTCTTCCTCGCGTTCCCCGTGCAGCTCGCGCTGGACGCGCCCCGCCAGCACCGCGTGCTCTCAGGCGTGCTCGCGGTGACGGCCGCGTTCAGCCTCTTCTTCCACTGGCGCGCCTCCACCTCCTACGACGTGCACTTCTGGAACTCCGTCCCGGTGGACGTGGACAGCGCGCCGGAGCGCGTCTGGGACTGGAAGGATCCGCAGTTCCTGCGCGCCATCCCGGCCCGCTTCCGGGGCAACGCCCAGTAGGGCAGGGGCTCCATCGCCTGCCTGCCTCCCAGGACGCGTCAGCCTCCGGCCCGCCGAGGGTCTTGGCGCGCGCCTGGGGCGCCTCCAACTTTCCTCCGGACCTTTCTGCTTCAAGGAGGCGGTGCATGGCGAAGGCAAAGAGCAAGCTGCCGCGCGCGCTGGGCTGGTTCAGCGTGGGCCTGGGCATCACGGAGCTGCTGGGAGCGTGGAACCTGCTCCGGTTCTTCGGAATCTCGCGCGGGGACAAGCTGGTGCGCGGCTACGGCGCGCGGGAGCTGGCCGCGGGCGTGGCCCTGCTGAGCCCGGCGAAGAAGCGCCCGTGGCTGTGGGCGCGCGTGGCCGGTGACGCGCTGGACCTGGCGACGATGGGCAAGGGCCTGAAGGAGCCCGGCGTGCGCAAGGGCCGTCTCCTCGCCGCCACGGGCGCCGTCGCCGGCATCACGCTGCTGGACATCTACGCCGCCGCCAGGGCGTAGCCCGGACGGGACGTGCGCTAGGCTTTCCGCCTTCGTCGAACCGCGAAGGAAGGAAGCCCCGTGCGTCCCGTTCTCCTGTCCCTGCTGCTCCTGCCCGCGCTCGCGGGTGCCGCCGCTCCGAAGCCGGAGGAGCCCTTCGTCTTCCAGGGCGTGGAGCGCATCGTCGCCGTCGCGGACGTGCATGGCGACGTGGACGCGCTGAAGGAGGTGCTGCGGCTCGCGGGCCTCATCGACGCGAAGGACCGCTGGATTGGTGGCAAGGCGCACCTGGTGCAGACCGGTGACCTGCCGGACCGGGGCGACCGCACCCGCGACGCCTTCGAGCTGCTCATGCGCCTGGAGACCGAGGCGCGCAAGGCGGGCGGCCGCGTGCACCCGCTGCTGGGCAACCACGAGCTGATGAACATGCGCGGCGACCTGCGCTACGTCACGCCCGGCGAGCTTGCCTCCTTCGCGGATCAATCCCCTACAGCGGACGGTCCGGGTGAGCCGAAGGGGCGGCACGGCCACGCCGCCGCCTACGCCGCGGACGGGCGCTACGGGAAGTGGCTGCGCACGCACCCCGCCGTCATCCGCATCAACGACACGCTCTTCCTCCACGGCGGCCTGGCCCCCACCGTCCCGGGCACCACGCTGGACGAGGTGAACCGTTGGGTGTGGCAGGACCTGACGCCCGGGCAGCCGCCGGGCGGCGGCGTGGATCCGCAGGGCCCGGTGTGGTTCCGCGGCTATGCCATCGATGACGAGGCGAAGTGGGACGCGGGCCTCACGCAGGTGCTGGAGCGCTTCGGCGCCCGCCGCATGGTGATGGGCCACACGCCGTCGCAGGACGGCCGGCTCTCCGTCCGCTTCGGGGGCCGCGTCATCGTCATCGACACGGGCCTCAGCACCCACTACGGCCGCCACCTGGCCGCGCTGGAGCTGCGCGGCGACCGCGCCACCGCGCTCTATCCCGAAGGCCGCGTGCCGCTGCTCCCCGTGCCCAAGGCCGCGCCCGCCCCGCGCCCCGAAGCGAAGACGGGCACGAAGTAGACGGTCCGCCCCTGGACACTCCCTCGGGGTGTTCACCGGAAGTCTTTTGACTTTGATACTCAGTATCAATATCGTCTGGCCCCATCGAACGCAGGGAGCCGCGATGCACGAGGGATGCGGACCGCAGGGAAGTGCCGGGGAGCTGCGCTGCATGTGCGGCAGCCTGCTGGCGCGGCTGGTGCCGGGCGGGGTGGAGCTGAAGTGCCGCCGGTGTCACCGGACGCAGGTGGTGCCGCTGGAGTCCGCGTTGGCGGAGCCACGGCGGGGCGGTGTGCCCCGGGGTGAGCGCGGCTGAGAGTGCTTTGAAGGAACGGGTCCCCCGCGTGGGACCGGTGCAGTGCGTTTCCTGAGGCCCGAGGCCCCCGAGCCCAGCGCCCGACAGGCTTCCCGTGAGCGGAAGCCCCCCGGCTTGCGTGCCGGGAGGACCTGGGATGTCCGGGCGTTGGTGGCTGTGCGCGCTGCTGTGGAGTGCCCTGTCCGGCCAGGCCCGGGCGGAGGACGTGCCGTCCATGGACGGAGGCGTGGACGAACCCGCCGCGCTCCAGACGGTGGTGACGGGCTCGCGCACGCAGGAGCGTCTGCGCGAGACGCCGGTGGCCACGGAGGTCATCACCCGTTCGGAGATTGTCGCCAGCGGAGCGCGCGACGCCTCGGAGCTGCTCTCCACGCGTCCTGGCCTCGTGGTGCAGCAGGGCTTCGCGGGCGCCGGGCTGTCGATGCAGGGGCTGGCCCCGGAGTACGTGCTGGTGCTCGTGGACGGCGAGCGCGTCACCGGCAAGGTGGACGGCAACATCGACGTGTCGCGCCTGTCGCTGGAGGACATCGAGCAGGTCGAAATCGTGAAGGGCCCCGCGTCCGTGCTCTACGGCAGCGACGCGATGGCGGGCGTGGTGAACTTCATCACCCGCCGGGCACAGCGCACCCTGGGCGCGGACCTGCGCGCCGCCTACGGCACGCTCCACCGTCTGGACCTGGACGCCACGGGGGAGACGCGCGGCGACGCCTGGGGGCTGCGCATGAGCGCCGGGCTCCAGCGGCGCTCCGCCTACGACCTGGACGTCTCGGACATCGGCACCACGGGCAGCACGCTGAACGGCTACGACCTGTCCGCGCGCGGTGACTGGCGGGGCACGGGCGCGATGTCGCTGGAGGGCGCCGCGTCCTATTCACACCGCGTCCAACGCGGCGTGGACCTGGGCGGCGCGGGCGCGGTGTTCGACCGCGCCAGCCGGGACCACAGCTTCTCCTCGCGCCTGTCTCCGTCCTGGCGCCTGGGCGACACGGCGACGCTGCGCGCGGACGCCTCCTACGCGCACTTCGACCGGCGCTACCTGCGAGACCAGCGCAACGCCTCCGCGCTGGACACCGTGGAGGACACGCGCGACCAGCAGGCCCGCGTGGGCGCGCAGGTGGACGCGCGGCCCGGCGCCGGACACGCGCTGGTGGCGGGCACCGAGTACCTGGGCGAGTGGCTGCGCTCGGACCGTCTGGACGGTGGCGGCGGCCGGCGCGGGCGAGGTTCCGTGTACGCGCAGGACAGCTGGACGCTGGCGGAAGGGCCCGGGCTGGTGCTGGTGCCGGGCGGACGGCTGGACGTGGACTCGCAGTTCGGGCTCGCGGCCACGCCGCGCGTGGCGCTGAAGGTGGACCCCGTGTCGTGGCTCACCGTGCGAGGCAGCTACGGCTGGGGCTACCGCGCGCCGAGCTTCCAGGACCTGCTCATCGACTTCGAGAACCCGTCCGTCGGCTACACCGTGCGAGGCAACCCGGACCTGAAGCCCGAGCGCTCGCGCAGCTTCAGCGTCAACGTGGAGGCCCGGCCCACGGGGGACACCGTGCTGTGGGCCGGCGCGTTCCAGCACGCGCTGCGCGACATGATTGCCGCGTCGCTCCAGTCCGAGGGCGACTTCCTGCGCTACTCGTACATCAACATCGCGCGGGCCCGCGTGCGCGGCGGCGAGCTGGGCCTGCGCCAGTCCCTGCCCGGACGCGTGCACGTGGAGCTGGGCTACGCGCTCACCGACGGCACCGACCAGGAGCTGGACCGCGCGCTGGAAGGTCAGGCGCGGCACCGGCTCACCGCGCAGGCCACGTGGCGCCACCGCGCGTGGGGCCTGGAGGCCAACGTGCGCGGCGCGCTCACGGGCGAGCGCCCCTTCTACCCGGATACCAACGGAGACGGTGTGGCGGATTCCTACCGTGCCAGCCCCACCGTCTCCCTGGACGCCCGTGTCGCCTGGCTCATGCCAGCGGGCGGGCTCCAGCTTTTCGTTGTGGGCAGCAACCTCACCGGTGCGGGCAATCCGAAGGATCTGCCCATTCCGCCCCGCACCCTCCAGGCCGGTGTCTCCACCCGGTTCTGATTTCCACCCCGCACCCTGAAGGAGTCCGCATGTTCCCCATTCCCTTCCGTCCCGGTTTCCTGGGCCGCGCCTGCGCGGCGCTGCTCCTCGCCGGCCTGGGCACCGCGTGCGGTGACGACCTCCAGCCCACGCCGGGGCCCGAGGACGACGACCCCCTCGTCACGCCGCAGGACGGCGCGAACCTGAAGCACCAGGACAACGGCGACGGCTCCTTCACCTCCGTCGTGGACGCGACCGACGGCGCGCTGTGGGTGGCCGTGGATCTGGACTCCGGCAAGCAGGTGAGCGCGGCGGACGACGCGCTCTGGGACCTGTCCTTCCAGCGCTACACGGTGAAGACGCGCGGAGGTGTCAGCGGCACGGGCGGCGTGCAGGTGGCCATCGTGCCGGGCACGTCCTTCGCGGCGCTCACCCAGGCCCCGGCGTCCGGCTACCTGACGGACGCGGCGGACGGCCCCGACACCGGCGACAGCCCGGACACGGTCTTCAACGCGGGGGACGGCTGGTACAGCTACGACCTCCAGTCCCACACGCTCATGCCGCGCGCGCAGCTCTACGTCGTGCGCTCGGATGCGGGGACGTACTTCAAGGTACAGATGCAATCCTATTACGACACCGCGGGCACGCCCGCGATGGTGAAGCTGCTCTGGGCGAAGGTGGCCGCGCCGGCCGGGGGGCAGCCGTGATGAACCGCTCGGAGGAGGTGGCGAGCCCGCACGCCGTGCTGAGGGAGCGCTGGGTGGCCCTGCGCGAAGCCCAGCCGCGCATGCGCATCCGCGACGCAGCGGAGCAATTGGGCGTGAGCGAGGCGGAGCTGCTCGCCACCGGCCTGAACGGCGAGCTGGTGCGGCTGGAGCCGCGCTTCGACGTGCTGTTGCCCCGGCTGGAGTCGCTGGGCCGGGTGATGGCGCTCACGCGCAACGCGTCCGCCGTGCACGAGAAGAAGGGCGTCTACGGCAAGGTGGAGTTGCACGGCGCGCGGGCGCTGGTGCTGGACGAGGACATCGACCTGCGCCTGTTCCTGTCGCGCTGGTGCTTCGTGTTCGCGCTGCGCGAGGACCTCGCCGGCCAGGTGCGCCGCAGCTTCCAGGTCTTCGACGCGGCGGGCACGGCGGTGCACAAGATCTACCTCCAGGACGACGCGAACGTCGCCGCCTTCGAGGGCTTGGTGCGCGAGCTCCAGCACGAGGACCAGGGCCACGTGCTGGGCGTGATGCCGGTGTCGCCCCCCGCCAGCCCCCGGCCGGACGCGGAGATCGACGTGCAGGGGCTCAAGGCCGGCTGGCGAGCGCTCCAGGACACGCACGAGTTCTTCGCGCTGCTGGGCCGGTTCAAGGCGGCGCGCACGCAGGCGCTGAGGCTCGCGGGGACGGAGTTCGCGAAGCCGGTGGCGCCGGACGCGCTGGGCTGGACGCTGGAGCGAGCCGCGGCGACGGAGCTGCCCCTCATGGTGTTCGTGGGCAACCCGGGGGCCATCCAGATCCACACCGGCCCGGTGCGCACGGTGCGGCCCATGGGGCCGTGGGTGAACGTGATGGACCCGGGCTTCAACCTCCACGTCCGAGCGGACCACGTCCACACGGCGTGGGTGGTGCGCAAGCCCACGCGCGACGGCGACGTCACCTCGCTGGAGCTGTTCGACCGGGCGGGGGAGAACATCGCGCTGCTGTTCGGCAAGCGGAAGCCGGGCGAGCTGGAGTCCCCCGCGTGGCGGGCGTTGATGGAGGAACTGGCCCGGACGCTGCCCGCGGTGGAGGTGGCGTCATGAAGCACACGGCTTCGAGGTGGGGCCTGCTCACGGCGCTGTTCGCGCTGGCGGCGCAAGCGGCGCCTCCGGCGCCGAAGCTCATCACCATTGGTCCGGCCATCACGCAGACGGTGTTCGCGCTGGGCGCGGGCGACCGGGTGGTGGGCGTGGACGACTCCAGCGGGGCGCTGCCGGAGGCGTCGAAGGTGCGCACGGTGGGCTACCAGCGCGCGCTGTCCGCGGAAGGAGTGCTGTCGCTGGGCGCGGGTGTGCTGCTGGGTTCCGCGGAGGCGGGGCCTCCGGCCGTGCTGGCGCAGTTGAAGCAGGCGGGCATGACGGTGGAGACGTACGCCAACGAGCCCACGGTGGAGTCCGCGCGCTCGCGCATCCAGGGCATCGCGGAGCGGCTGGGCATGCCGGAGCAGGGCCGGGCGCTGGTGGCGAAGCTGGACGCGGACCTGGCGAAGGCAACCACCCGCGCGGCGCGAGTGAAGGGCACGAAGCCGCCGCGCATCCTCGCCATCTACGCGAGGGGCGCGGGCGCGATGATGGTGGCGGGCGCCGGCACCGTGGCGGACACGCTCATCCGCCTGACGGGCGGGGTGAACGCGGCGGAGTCCCTGCAGGGCTACAAGCCACTGGGCGCGGAGGCCGTGGTGGCGGCGGCGCCGGAGTTCGTGCTGCTGCCCGCGGGCTCGGTGGCGACGGTGGGCGGCGCGGAGGGGTTGGCGAAGCTGCCCGGCCTGTCGCAGGTGAAGGGCTGGAAGCTCGTCACGGTGGAGGACGTGGACTTCATGGGGCTGGGGCCCGCCCTGGGCCTGGCGGTCGCCCGGGTGCAGGACGCGGTGGCGCCGGCGCCGGCCGGGAAGGGCGGCGGCAAATGAGCGCGTCGGAGGCCATGCCCGTCCCCGCGTCGCGTCCGGTGCCCGCGAGGCTGCCGGGCGCGGGGCCCTGGGTGACGCTGGGATTGCTGTTGGGGTTGATGGTCCTGGTGTCGCTGGCGGTGGGCTCGATGACGGTGCCACCGTCCGCCATCCTGGGGAGCCTCTGGGAGGCGTTGGGCTTGGGCGAGGCCTCCCACCGGCTGGACTCCACGCAGCGCGCGGTGCTGCTCACCCTCCGCCTGCCCAGGGTGCTGATGGGCGTGATGGTGGGCGCGGTGCTGGCGACCACGGGCGCCGCGCTCCAGGCCCTGTTCCGCAATCCGCTGGTGGAGCCCGGCCTGCTGGGCACCTCCAGCGGGGCGGCGCTGGGAGCGGTGCTGGCCATCGTGCTGGACGTGACGCTGGCCGCGAGCGTGGGACCGCTCCGGATGCTGGTGGTGCCGGGAGCGGCGTTCGTGGGCGCGCTGGGAGCGACCCTGCTGGCGCTGCGGCTGGGCACGGGAGGAGGGCGCACGGACACGCCGCGAGTGCTGCTGGCGGGTGTGGCGGTGAGCGCGGGAGCGTTCGCGGGAATGGGCCTGCTCACGCACAGCGCGACGGACGCGCAGCTGCGCTCCATCACGTTCTGGAGCCTGGGCAGCCTGGGCGGTGCGTCGTGGGAAGCGGCAGGCGCCGCGGCGTTGCCGCTGAGCGTGACGCTGGGATTGCTCCTGAGCGAAGCACGAGCACTCAACCTGATGCTCCTGGGCGAGCGTGAGGCATGGCACCTGGGCGTGGACGTGGAGCGGCTCAAGCGCAAGCTCATCCTCGCCGCCGCGCTGGGAGTGGGGGCAGCGGTAGCCTTCTGCGGCATCATCGGCTTCGTGGGCCTGCTGGTGCCGGCGCTGCTGAGAATCGCGCTGGGTCCTGATCATCGGAGGCTGCTGACCGCCTCCGCGCTGTCAGGAGCCTCGCTACTCCTCGCATCGGACCTGCTAGCCCGCACCCTGGCCGCTCCATCCGAGCTGCCCGTAGGAGCGCTCACGTCGGTGCTGGGAGTGCCCGCCTTCATCGCGCTGCTCGCGCGCAAGAGCGCGGCATGAGCCTGGAGGCGCGCGGCATCGAGGTATGGCGGGGACGGGGCCGGGTGGCCGGTCCCCTGTCGCTGGAGGTGCACCCCGGCGAGGTGCTCGCCGTGGTGGGGCCCAATGGCGCGGGCAAGTCATCCATGCTCGCGGCGCTGTCGGGCGAGCTGCGCTGCAAGTCCGGCGACGTGCTCCTGGAGGGCCGCCCGCTGCGCCAGTGGCCCTACGTGGAGCGCGCACAACGGCTGGGGGTGCTGCCGCAGGAGTCCTCCCTGGGCTTCGGCTTCACCGCGTTGGAAGTCGCGGTCCTGGGGCGCAGCCCGCACGCCCGCAGGCGCGGCGAACAGTCCGACCTGGAGATTGCCCGGGCCGCGCTGGACGCCACCGACACGCAGCACCTGGCCTCACGCGCGTACACCACGCTCTCCGGCGGAGAACGCCAGCGCGTGCAACTGGCTCGAGTGCTGGCCCAGCTCTGGACGCCGCCCGCGCAGGGCCACCGCTACCTGCTCCTGGATGAGCCGACGGCGAGCCTGGACCTGTCCCACCAGCACCTGGTGCTGGAGCGCGCCCGGGCCTTCGCTCGGGAAGGAGGCGCGGTGCTCGCGGTGCTGCACGACCTGAACCTGGCCGCGCGGTACGCGGACCGCCTCGCCGTGCTGGACCAGGGCCGGTGCGTGGAGACGGGCACGCCTTCCCATGTGCTCACGCCCGGCCTCATCGCGAGCACCTTCGGGTTGCAGGTGGAGGTGCTGGCGCGACCGGACCTGCCCGGGCCGCTGGTGATTCCGCTGGGCCGCGCACCCGCGCCGCCCTGACGCACCGGTTTCCTTCCGGCGAGGAGGGGGTCCACGCGCGCGAACGCCCCTCCAAGGCCGCGCGTCGGACCCTCCTCGCGGAAGGACGTGGTGCCCTTCACATCCGAGCCACCCGCTCCCGGGTTGCACGCCGGGGCCGCGCCAGGGCCGGCTCCGGACGCAGATAGCCAATCGCCAGCGCGGCGATTTCATCCACGAACGCGTCGTCCTCCACGTAGTCCGGCCGGTCCGTCAGCGCCGTGTGGCACAGCGCCTCCACCGCGTTCACCAGGATGAAGACCGCCATGTCCAGGTTCCGGGGACGCAGGTCCTCGAAGCGGGGCGCGAGGAACGCTCGCACCAGCCGGTGCAGCCGCTGCGAATACACATCCGACAAGCCCCACTGGCGCATCCGCGGCATCAGCTCATGCAGCATCTGGTGCAGGCGCGGGTTCTCCCGCTTCACCGCGAGCACCTGCCGGATGAGCGCGCGCATCGCCACCGGAAGCGGCTGCCCGGCCAGCGGCACCAGGCCCGCCTCGAAGTCCGCCAGTCCCCGAGCGCGATGCTGCTCCATCAGCGCCGTCACCAGCCCCTCCTTGCTGGGAAAGTACTGGTAGAGCGAACCCACGCTCACCCCTGCCTCCTGGGCGATGCGGTTGGTGCTCGCGGCCTCGTAGCCATCCCTGAGCAGAACGCGAGCAGTCGCGGTCAGGATGGCGTCAACCGTGGCCTGCGCCCGCTCCTGGCGAGGCGCCCTGCGACGGGAAGGCGGGGGACGGCGGGGCATGAGGCCTCCGAAAGGAAATGTGAGCACCACGCGAGTTGAGAACGTGAGCGCTGGCTCACATTCTAACCCCATGCAAACGACTTCGTCCTCCTCTCCTGTTCGTCCCGTGGTTGCCCCGCCCGCCCCCCGGGGCAAGGCCTTCCCCTACGCAGGCCATCGAGCGCTCGTGACGGGCGCGTCATCCGGCCTGGGCGAGGTCTTCGCCCGAGAGCTGGCGGCGCGCGGCATGGACCTCATCCTGGTGGCCCGCTCCGAGGACCGGATGCGCGCACTGGCGGCGGAGTTGACGAAGACCCACGACATCCAGGCGGAGGTCATCGCGCTGGACCTGGGCCGCGAGGGCGCGGGCCGTGAGCTGCACGCGCGCTGCCAGGAGAAGGGGCTGCGAGTGGACCTGTTGATCAACAACGCGGGCTTTGGCACGCACGGGTCCTTCGACGCGGCGCCGTTCGCGCGGCAGCATGAACAGGTGATGCTCAACGTCACGTCGCTGGTGGACACCAGCCACCTGTTCCTGCCGGACATGCTCGCGCGCGGCGTGGGAGGCATCCTCAACGTGGCCTCCATCGCGGGCTTCCAGCCGGTGCCGTACATGGCCATCTACGGGGCCAGCAAGGCGTTCGTGCTGTCCTTCACGGAGGCGCTGTCGGAGGAAACGCGCGAGCGAGGCGTGCGAGTGCTCGCCCTGTGCCCGGGGCCCGTGCGGACGGCATTCTTCGAAGTGGTGGGCACCCAGCAGGCTGCCGTGGGCCCCATGGCGACGGCGGAGGAGGTGGTGCTGCGCGGCCTCAAGGCCCTGGACCAGGGCCGGGCGTCGGTGGTGCCGGGATGGCGTAACTGGTTCCAGGCCAACCTGACGCGCTTCACGCCCCGCTGGCTGGGCCTGCGTGTCGCGGCAGGAATGATGCGACCGCGAGCGGCGACGGGCACGGGAGCCGCGCGGCTCGCGCCGTAGCAGCGGGCGTCAGGATGCCGGACGCTGCCCTGGCCGCGTGGACTGAGGGGCTGCCTTGGGCCCCCAACTCAAGAGGGTTGATGCCACGAAAGGCCAAGACGGCCGGGGCGCTTCGTGTGCCATGTCGATGGCACCCTCCCTCGTCACAAACTCCAGCAGCCGCCCCGCGGGCGCCTGGAGGTCCATCGGCTGCACACCCTGGTTGAAGAACGTGAACCGCGCCTGTCGCGCGTCGCGACCTCCAGAGGCTGAACATCATCGGGAAGGCCTTCCGAACACCGCCACGGTCAGACGGGAGCAGTCCTTCTCACGGTGCGCCGCGACGTCGTGCTGACGCGGACGCGAAGAAGGGCCTGCGGGAAGCCGCGCCCGCCGGGAGCCCGGTTCCGACAAACCTGTCCGACTGTCGGACAGGTTCGCGCCGCATGGGTCCGGGGGGCGGACCGGGTCGGCGGTTGGCGAGGACGGTGGGCCCTCATGTCCATGTCAGACCCATCTGGTTGGATGCGCGTGGCTTGGGCGAGGAGGAGGACGGTGATGGTGCGGGTGGGGCTCGTTGCGTACGTAGAGGAGCAGTTGGAGCGCTACATTTCGCTGGGGATGCTGCCGCGAGGGCAGTTCGCCTCGGAAGAGAAGCTGGCGCGTGAATTCGGGTGCTGTCGAGGCACCGTCCGTGAGGCGTTCCGGCGGCTGGCGGCGCGGGGCCTGGTGGTGCAGCGTCCCGGGCGCAAGACGCGCGCGGTGGCGCTGGACGAGTCACTGACACTGGAGAACCTGGGCCTGGCGTTGCATGACCCGCGCTCCGAGGAGGGTCAGCGACTGCTGGAGGGCTTCTTCTGCCTCAAGCGGCAGGTGCTGGTGGAACTCCTGGTTGACTGCTGCGCGAAGGCCTCCGCGTCGCAGATAGGCCAGTTGGAGTCCGTCTGTTACGCGCTCCGGGACGCGGCGCGCTGGGAGCCCGGGGCGCGCTGCGCGCAGTTGGAATTCGAATTGCTGCGGCTGGCGGCCCATGCGGCAGCGCGTCCCGGACACCTTCTCCTCATCCAGTCACTGCAACGGGCTCTGCGAGGCAACGCGGTACGGCTGCTGTCCTTCATGGGCGGCGAGGCCCTGGGCCAGTGGGCCACGTGCGCGATGCACGCCCTGAACGAGCGGGATGTGCGGACGCTCCAGCTCCAGCTGCCGGCGTTGCTGAAGGCGTGCGATGAGGGCTTGCTGGGCGCCTTCGCTCCTCCTCGGGAACCCCCGGCCACCGAGGCCCACTTTGCTCAGGACTCCCTCTGCGATTCCGATACCTTGGAGACACCTCCTTGTTTGGAGGCCCGTGACTTCGGCGCGGCGGTGGCACCGCCTGGGCGGGACGATGCGTTGGAGTCGTGCCCTTGCGTTGAGGCGCATGGCCTCGAAGTCTCCGCGTCGACTGCCGCGGACTCCGAGGCGTCCGGGGTTGCCACCGGTTCACAGGTGCAGGACGTTCCCCAGGAGCCCGACAGTGGGGCGCTGCGAGTGCCTGCTGTCGTGGGGCTCGTCTCTGGTGAGCCCGGTGCGGAGTGCGCGGATGGGGAGGTAACGGGCGCGGCCTTTGGCGACACGGCCCGCGTGGCGGATGGGCCGCTTCACGTCCCCCAGGGCTCCCCGGGCCGGTGGGCTGCGCGCATCTGGCGCTTCATTGCCCGGTTCCTGGGACGCCCTTCGTCGTGAGCAGCGACCGCACTTCGTGTCCGCTCTCCGCTGCGGGGCGTTTGCATGAACGGCCTGGAGGGCATCCGGTGGGGCCACTTCGGATGCGTCATGGCGCTTCTGGCGACCTGCTCAGGGGACGGCCTTCGTGGAGGCGGGGGCGAAGGCCTCCCTCAACACCTTCGCTTCCAGCGAGCGATAGATGTTGGCGTGGCGCAGGTCGGGCCGGGGCTCGTACTTCCACTTCAGTCCTGTGGGCGCGTTCGCTCGGAACGCTTCGGCCAGGCGTGTGGCCTGCTCCTCGATGTCGTCACCGGCCGACGCGAAGTAGAGCGTGCCCTTCAGGTCCGGCTTCGCCTTGAGCCGCTCTCCGGCCTTACGCACCCATTCGTCGTTGTTCCACCAGAGGCTGGGGCTCAGCGCGATGGAGGTTCCGAACATCCCGGGCTGGAGGAAGAACGTCTCCACGATGAACAGCCCCGCGAGCGATTCGCCGAGGATGGCCGTCTCGTCGGTGACCCGGTACTTGCGGCGCACATGGGGCATGAGCTCGTCGCGGAGGAAGGTCCGGAAAGCGGCGGAGCCGCCGACCCTGGGGGCGATCTCCTTGTCCTTCTCGACCTGCGTGGGGCCGGTCATGTCCCGGCGCCGCTCGGTGTTCTCGATGCCGACCACGATGACGGGCCGCATCTCTCCGGCTCGGATGGCGGTGTCCACGGCGGTGGCGACGTGCGGGAAATCCTCCTGCTCGCCGCCGTCGGGCATGTAGAGGACCGGGTAGCGCACGCCCTTCGTCGTGGCGTAGCCGGGCGGCGTGTAGACGTTGATGCGGCGCTGCTCCCGGAGCGCCTTCGACGAGAGCAGGAACGTCACATGCGGAGGCATCGGCTCCGGCTCCGTGGCGTGTCCCACGCCGCTGACGAGGACGACGGCGAGCAACAACAGACGGATGCACCGCATGGGCTGTGACCTCCTGAAGGGAGTGGTGGGTTTCAGCGGCGGGACGGCGGCCGGGACGACGATGTGCTCTTGGCCTTGGGCACTCGCCGGGCGACGAAGAGGGTGTGACGTGTCCCCTTGGTGCCGTGCGCCGTGGGGTGGAGGAGCTGGACGGAGAAGCCCACCTCTTCCAGCAGCTTCACGTACGCGACCGAGGGCCCGGCGCTCCACACCACCAACGTTCCGTTGGAGCGCAGGGAGTTGAAGGCGTGCGACACGCCGGTGAGGTCGTAGAGGCTGTCGTTGTCGGGGTGGGTCATGGCCTTCGGGCCGTTGTCCACGTCGAGCAGGATGACGTCGAAGGCACCCTGCTGCCTGCGCATCACCTTGCCCACGTCCCCCTCCACCACGGTGACGCGAGGGTCCTCCAGCGGCGCCTTCGCCAGCGGTGCGAGCACTCCCCGGTTCCACTCCACCACCGGCGACATCAGCTCAGCGACCACGACGCGCGCCCCCGGCCCCAGCCGGTCGAGCACCGCGCGCACCGTGAAGCCGAAGCCCAGCCCGCCCACCAGCACCCGGGCGGGCGCGTCCGCCGTCAGGTTGGCGCAGCCGGCCTCGGCCATGGCCATCTCCGAGCCATGCTGACGGCTGGACATCAACGTCTGGCCGCGCACGCGCAGCACGAACTCCTCATCCCGCCGGGCGAGCACGACCTCGCCCACGTCCGGTACCTGCGCTCGCTCCACTGTTTCCCAGGGCTTCATGTCAGCGCTCTTCTCGCGACCGGGCTTCCGGGTCAAGTCGCTGCCTTGACACCCTCGGGCGTGCCTGCGAAATGCCGGATGACCGCCCCCGCCCCATGGAACGCAACGGACGACAGGCCTGGCCCCCGGAGCTGTCCGAACCGCTGCGCGAGGTGGACCGCCTGCGCCGGGGAGGCCGCTACACGTCGGCGCTCGCGCTGGCCCGGTCCCTGGCGGAGGCGCACCCGTCGCAGGTGCGGGTGCTGGTGGAGGTGGGGCTGACGCTGGGCGTGTGGGGCGGCCAGCCGGCGGAGGCGCTGCCCTGGTTCGACCGCGTGCTGGAGCTGGCGCCGGGCCACGTGGCCACGCGGTATCACCGGGCCCTTGCGCTTGCTCGGCTGGGGCGGCACGCGGAGGCGGTGGAGGGCTTCACGCAGGTGGAGGTCGCCGGCTTCCGCAAGGCGCTGGTGCTGCACATGAAGCGCGCGGAGTCGCTCGAAGCGCTGGGGCGGCTGGCCGAGGCGGAGGCTGACTGGACGGCCGCATTGGCGGAGGACCGGGGCAACCCGTGGCTGCTCCAGCAGCGGGCCCGTTGTCGTGTCCGCGCGGGACGGGTGGACGCGGCGGAAGCGGACCTCACTGAAGCCCTTGCGTCCCAGCAGGGGGAGGCGGTGGACCCCGAGCTGCTGTACGAGCGGGGAGGGCTCCGGTTTCAGAGAGGGGATGTCACCGGCGCTCGCGCGGACTTCGACGCGGGGCTCCAGGCCTTCCGCGTGGGCGACCCTCCGTCGCTGCTGGACGCCCTCCGGCGCGGGCTCCAGGACGCGGCGGTCCGTGACGGTTGGTCGCGCTGACTTGCTTCGGGACGGCAGTTGCGAGCCGCCTTGCTCCGTTCATTGAGCCGCGCCAAGGCCCGATCCCCGACTTCGGCGATGGGTGCCCCTGACGGGGCGCTCGGTGCATGGAGCCGTGCCGCAGGCCCTGTTTCGGCGGCGATGGGGACCGGTTTCCTTTGGCTCAGGCGCGCCCGGCGCGTTCCTGTTCGGGACGCCCGTTGCCACGGTTCGCGACCGCGAAGAGTGCCGCTCCGATGAGGGTGAGCACGACGGCGGCCCAGGCCGGCGCGAGGTAACCCCAGCCGGCCGCGATGACCAGGCCTCCCAGCCACGCCCCCGCCGCGTTGGCGATGTTCAGCGCGGAGTGGGACATCGACGCGGCCAGCGAGGGCGCTCCGGGCGAGGCCTCCATGAGCCGCACCTGCACCGCGGGCGCCAGGAACTGCGCCGAGACTCCGATGAGGAACACGAGCGGGACCGCCGCCCAGGGCGACGTGGCCGTGAGCGCGAACAGGCCCATCACGAGCGTCGTCGCGCCAAACCCCACCCACATCGCGAGCGTCACCGAGTGGTCCGTGAGCCGGCCGCCCAGCATCGCCCCCACCGTCATGCCCACGCCGAAGAGGGCGAGCACCCATGGCAGCGCCGACTCCGGCAGGCCCGACGCGAACGTCAGCGTCGGCGCGACGTAGCTGTAGACCGCGAACAGCCCCCCGAAGCCCACCGCGCCCACCAGCGACGTCCACCACACCTGCGGCTGGCGCAGCGCGGACAGCTCCTGGCGGATGCTGCTGCCTCCCAGCGAGGCCACGTGAGGCACCCACAGCCAGAGGGCCGTGAGCGTCACCAGTCCAATGGCCCCCACCAGCAGGAACGTGCTCCGCCAGCCCAGCTGCTGCCCGAGGAACGTCGCCGCCGGGACACCGATGATGTTGGCGATGGTGAGCCCCGCCATCAGCAGCGCCACCGCGCGCCCCTTGCGCCCGGGCCCCAGCAGCTCCGCGCCCACCACGGAGCCCACCCCGAAGTAGGCGCCGTGCGGCAGCCCCGCGATGAACCGCGCCGCGATGAGCGTGTCGATGGTGGGCGCCAGCGCCGAGGCCGTGTTGCCCACGGTGAACGCCGCCATCAACACGAGCAGCAGCGCCCGCCGCGACATCCGCGCCGTCACGATGGCGACCAGCGGCGCCCCCACGACCACGCCCATCGCATAGGCGGCGATGACGTGCCCGCTCCGGGGAATCGTCGTTCCGAGCCCGCTCGCGATCTGCGGGAGGATGCCCATGGTGGCGAACTCGGTCGTCCCGATGCCGAAGCCACCCAGGGACAGCGCCAGGAGCGCCCGGCCTACGTCTTGCGTCTTCACAGGGCTCCAGTAGCAGACCGGAGCACGCCTGTCGCCGCGAGCTTCAGGCCTCGCGGGGGATGGGCTCGAACTCCACCGTGTTGCCCTTGGGGCGCACGTAGAAGAGGTGGATGCGCAGGTGGGGGTAGGCCGTCTGCAGCTCCTTCGCGCCGAAGTGCAGGTCCTTCAGCTGCTGCTCCACGGCGAACTCCGGCCCGAGCGCGCTGTGCTTCGCGTGGTAGTAGCCGCACCCCGCGTGCGCCAGCAGCAGCACGTCCTCGATGTGGTGGCCTTCGATGAGGAAGTTCGCGGCCTTGGTGAAGCCAGCGCTCTCCAGGTAGTCCGAGGCCCAGCGGTTGAGCAGCGCGGGGCCTCCAGGAAGGGTCATCGTGTCGATGCGCGAGTGGCCCAGGTGGTGGGCCAGGTCCTCCACCGCCTCGGTGAAGCGCCCGTCCGAGCAGTACACGGCCAGGGTCTTCGGGTGGACGGACTCGAAGGGGACGCGGGAGACGTAGGGAGCGGGAGGGGCCATGCGCCCCAGGTTAATGGCTCCCCGCTGCCGCGAAAGCGCCTTCGAGCCGTCCGGTGGAAATCCGTGACGCGCCCGGTGTCAGTTGTGTTCCGGGAACGCCGCGGGCTGCCCCGTGCCGCCGTTGCCCTCGGGCTTCGGGCCGGCGTGGCGGTCCGCCTCGGACTCGCGGTCCGGGCCCTTGTGGCGCAGGTTCTCGTCCTCGCTCATGCCCTGGCGCTGGACCTGCTTCTCGTCTGGCTTCTTCGTCTCCATCTCGAGCCCCCTGTCGTTGGAAGGAAGTCCTTCGAAGTCCTCCAAAGATGGGGGTGGTGGCGAAAATTGCCACGCCCGCCGCCTGGCTGCCCGGCTGCTCAGCGGGAGGCGTCGAAGCGCTCCTGGAGCACGGCCAGCACGGCGGGCTCCTGGGGGTTGTTGAAGTGGCGCCTGCCGGGGACGAGGCGGACCTCGGCGCCCAGGCGCTCCTCGAAGAGGCGCGTGTTGCGGCGGAAGTCGGAGGTGAAGGGGTCCGCGTCGGACAGCACCACCACGCAGCGGCGGAGCGCGGCGCGGATCCGCTCAAGGTCCATGGGCGTGTCGAGCCACGGGCGCAGCGTGTCCCAGGGCGTGTCGACCTCGAACCAGCCCGCGACGAACACGGCCCCTTCCACGGTGTGGCCCGGGGGCAGCGTGGCCAGGTAGCGCATCACCGCCTGACAGCCGACGCTGTGGCCCAGGAACACCGTGGAGGGCGCGGGCACCGGCTTCACCGCGGAGGCGAGCGTGGACACCCAGCCGTCGATGGTGGGCGCGCCCGGCGTGGGCATGGCCAGCGTGCGCACGTCGTCGAAGAGGGGAGGGGGCGTGCGCAGCTTCGCGGTGAGCCACGGGTAGAAGTCCGTGTCGGGGCTTCCTGCCCAGCGGGGGACCATGACGAGGGAGCGGGTCATGGCCCCGAGTGTGCCGCACTCGCCGGGGACGTGCTCAACCCTCGCGCACGGCCCGGGCCTCCAGCGCGGCGCGAGCCCGTTCCGCGAGCCGCAGGCTGTCGGGGAGCTCCCGCCCCAGCAGCCGGGGCACGCCCACGGCCAGCGCCACCGCGTTGCAGTAGAAACACGCCTGCGCCCGGGCCAGGTCCGCGAGCGGCAGCACGCGCTCCACCACCGGGAGCCCGTCCACGGCGGCCATGGCCAGGAGCACCGCGCGCGCGATGCCCGGCAGGCACGGCGCGGAGGGCGGCGGGGTGACGAGCGCCCCGTCGAGCTGCACGAAGAGGTTGGCGGTGGGCAGCTCGCAGACCTCCGCCGCCTCGTTGGTCAGCACGGGCAGGCGCGGCAGGAGCGCGTGCTGGCGGAAGTACGCGAGCCCCTTGTGGTTCACGGTGCGCTCCGCGCGCCGGTAGGCCCCGGCCTCCACGCCGTCCAGCTCGCGGCCTTCGCGGTGAAGCGCTTCCAGGTCCGGGGCGAAGGGCCGGAAGGTGCACAGCACGTGGCCGTCGCTGACCGCGAGCTTGCCCACGCCGGAGAACCGGGGCCCCAGGGCCGCATCCGCCGTCAGGCAGCGGCGCAGCGACTCGCGCACGGCGTCCTCATACAGGAACTCCGGGGCCGGAGCGCGCACGGCGGTGGGGAACGCGTCGAGGCTCGCGCGCAGCCGGGCCAGGTGCCGCGCGAGGAAGCGGGGCTGGCCCGCGTCGATGCGGAAGGTGGTGAAGAAGCCCGCGCCGAAGAAGAAGCCCTGGGCGAAGTCCTGGAGGCGCAGGTCCTCCCAGCGCTGCACGACGCCATCGACGGTGACGGTGGAGAAGGAGGAGGGCTGCGCGGGCATGGCGCCAGTGTAGAGCCGCGCGAGGGGTCCCGTGGAAGGCCGTCAGGGACTGGCCTCTCCGCCCTCCTGCCGGACGCTCGCGGGGGGCTCCGGGAGGGCTGGCAGCGTGAAGGAGAACGCGGCGCCCTGGCCCGGCTGGCTCTCCACCCAGACACGGCCGCCGTGCGCCTCCACCAGCCCCTTGACGATGGCGAGCCCCAGCCCGGCGCCCGCCTTTCGCGCGTGGATGGCCTGCCAGAAGCGGTCGAACACGTGGGGCAGCGCCGCCGCGTCGATGCCGGGGCCCGAGTCCTTCACGCGGAAGCAGACCTGCTCACCGCGGCGCTCCGCCTTCAGGAAGATGTGGCCTCCAGGCGGGGTGAAGTGGATGGCGTTGCCCAGCAGGTTCTGGAAGATGCGCGCCACGCGCGCCCGGTCCGCGCGCACCCGCGGCAGGCCCTGCTCGAAGTCCACTTCCAGGCGCAGCGCCTTGTCCGCCGCGAGCAGCTCGTTCAAGGCCTGCACCTGGGCGAGCAGCCGGGGCACCTCCAGCGGCTCCACGTCCAGCTGCGCGCGCCCCGACTCCACCCGCGCCACCTCCAGCAGGTCGTCGATGAGCCGCTCCATGTTGCCCACCACGAGGCGGATCTTCCGCAGCGCCTCCGCGGCCTCCGCCCCTTCGGCCCGCTGGACCAGGCGCTTCTCCGCGCTGCGGGACAGCAGGGAGATGGTGTTCAGCGGCGCGCGCAGGTCATGGGACACGATGCCCAGCGTCTCGTCGCGCGCGCCGACGGCCTGGCGGGCGGTGCGGTACAGCCGCGCGTTCTCCAGCGCCAGCGCGGTCCTCCGCGCCAGCTCGCTCACGAGGGGGAGGCTCTCCGCGCCGTAGCGCACGCCCGGGCGCGTGGACACCAGCAGCAGCACTCCCAGGGAGCGGTCCTGGAGGGCCAGCGGTACGGCCACCGCGGACTCCACGCCAGGAGCGCCCGGAGAGGGCTCCTGCATCAACACCCCGGACTCCGTGCCCACCGCCTGCGTCACGAGCTGGCCCAGCGCGCCCTGGGCTCCCGGTGCGCACGCCGCGCGCAGCGCGTCTCCCAGCCCGGGCGTCATGGCGACGGCCTCGGTGGAGGGCTCCTCCTCGGAGCAGGCGTCCCGCGTGGTGATGGCGCAGCCGTCCGCGAGCGTGGGCACCGCGTGCGTCACCACGCCGCGGATCACGTCCCCGCAGTCCAGCGAGCGCGTGCTGGCGGCGCCCATGTCGGAGAGGAAGTGGCTCCAGAGCTCGACGCGCCGCTGCTCGGTGATGTCGCGGAAGTAGACGGAGAGTCCTTCCTGGGACGGGTACGCCACGACGCGCAGCCAGCGGTTGTCCACGACCGAGGGCTGCTCCTCCTCCACGGGGACCTGCGCCTCCGTCGCCCGGTGCAGCAGCGAGGCCATGGCCGCGCCCTGGGTGCCGGAGAAGACCTCCTCCAGGCGCCGTCCCAGGAGCGCCTCGCGCTTGCGGCCGAAGTGCGCCTCCGCGGGCCGGTTCACGTAGGTGAAGCGGCCATCCAGGTCGAACGCGGCGAAGCCGTCGGTGATGCGCTCGAGCACCGCGTTCATGCGCTCGCGCGCCGCCTCCGCTTCCTCGCGGGCGGCCTCTTCGCGGATCAGCTGGCGCCGGGCCTCGTCGGCTTCGTGGCGGCCGGTGATGTCCTCGTGGGCCACCACCACGCGCAGGGGCCCCGGCCCGGCGAAGCGCGTGGCGCGCAGCAGGAACCAGCGCTGCTGGCCCTTGAATGGGTCATGACAGGGGTACTCCAGGAGGAACGGCTCGGTGCGGCCGGCGATGATGTCGTGGATGCCCGACGCCACGGACGGCGCCTCCTCGGAGAACTCGCCCTTGGAGGCTTCCGTCACGCCCAGGTAGTTCGCGCCCACGCCGCACGGACTGTGCCCGTCCACCTCCGCGCAGCCGTTGTCGTGCGCGAAGCGGCGCCACGCGGCATTGACGGCGAGGATGGTGCCCCGGCCATCGAGGATGGCGATGTGCGTGGACAGCGAGTCGAGCGTGGAGCGCAGGAACTGCTCCGACTCATGCAGCGCGCGTGCGGCGCGCTTGCGGGCGCTGACGTCCCGGAAACAGACGGTGAGGCCCTCCGAGGACGGGTACGCCTGCACGTCAACCCAGGCCTCCAGGGGCGCGAAGTAGGTCTCGAACGCGACGTCGACCTGCTCCTCGAGCGCCCGCCGGTACTCCCGCTCGAAGATGGAGCCACGCGCCTCCGGGAACTCCTCCCACAGGACACGCCCGATGAGCGCCGAGCGCGGGCGGCGCAGCAGCCACTCGCTGCGCGCGTTGAGGTAGGTGAAGCGCCAGGAGCGGTCGAGCGAGACGACCGCATCGGAGATGCGCTCCAGGGTTTCGAGGGCCTGGAGGGACGAGCACTCCCCGGGTATTGCGCGCCCGTGCGTGGTCCGCTCCTGGCCCTGTCGCACCACCATGCTGCCTCCCCCCACGGAAGACACCTGGGGGAAGTATGGGGTTCGCGGTCCACGGAGGCCGCGCGAGGGCACCCGGGACGACTCCCCGCCCGAGGGCCAGTCCGGTCCACGCGAAGCGACCGCCGCCCTGCCCGCGGGCCCTGAAGCCAGCGGGGAAGGGGGCGGCCGTGGAGCGGACGTCAGGAGCCCTGTTCGCGGGAGCGGCGCGCGAGCTGGAGGATTTCGTCCTCGGAGAGCTGGTCCGTCTTGATGATGTTCCGGTCCGCCTTGAGCTGCTCCACCTGGCCGTCGCGCAGGACGTGGAACTGGCCCATCTTCTGCGCCGGAAGACGCGTGGCCGGATCCACGCGCGCATCCGAGAACATGGGCCGGAGCTTTCCGAGCGCCCGGTCCTCCCGCACGCGGCCAATGAACCAGCTGCGCACGTTCTCCCGGCACTTGTAGTCGAAGTCGCCGGGGCTCTGGGTCGCGAGCATCACGCCGATGCCCGCCGAGCGCGCGCGCTTGAGCAGGTTCTCCATGGGCTGCTTGGTCGCGGGGATGCCCACGGCCGGCAGGTACATGTCCGCCTCGTCGAACATCAGGACCGCCTGCAGCTTGGAGGAGGGGTGCTGGCTGGCCCAGCGATTGGCCTCCACGAGCAGCTGCGACACCCAGAAGAGCGCGCCCTGCGTTCCACCCAGGAACTTGGTGCTGATGATGCTCAGCCGCGTCTTGCCCGGCACCTTCGCGCTCCCCAACCCGAGCAGCTCCTCCATGTTCAGCTTCTCGCCCTGGGCGGCCAGGAGGTTCCGCGCGTTGAGCCGCAGCGTCGCCAGATCCTGGGCGAGCTTCGGGAACACCTTGAGGTCGATGCCGCTGGTCTCCTGGACGAGGGTGATGTCCTCGGACGCGATGAACTTCTGCACCAGGTCGAGGCTCAGCTCCTGCCCGATGGGCCGTTCCACGAGCAGCCGCAGGGCCTGCGCAAGCAACGCCTTCGCGGCCTTGTCCCTGGCGCTGTTGCGGTACTCGAGCATGCTAGAGATGGCGTCCGCGGCCTGCTGCACGCTCTGCTCGCGCTCCTCGGGCGGCAGTGCTTCCAGCCCTTGAGGAACCACCGGAATCGCGAGCGCCCGGCCGTCGGTGCGTCCCGGCGTGTAGAGGGCCACGTCCACGCGCTCTCGCAGCAGACGCCGGCGCTGCTCCATCGCGGGGTCCTTCAGCTCCTCCTCCCAGGCCTCGTCACGCGCGTACGCGGCAAGGTCGCCCTTGCGGTCCACCAGCAGCGCGGGGATGCCCTGCAGGAGCAGTTGCTCGATGAGGTTCAACGCGAGCGTCGTCTTGCCACTGCCGGAGCCGCCGAGGAACGCGCTGTGCTTCGTCAGTTCCTCCGTCTGCAGGAAGACCGGATTGGTGAAGACCCCTTCGGACTCGCCGATCCGCAGCGCGCCCGGCTTCGTGTCGCTGGAGGTCTTCTGCTGCTGCACTTCCGTGGGCGTCCGGGTCCTTCCCGGGCCCTTGCTCACCAGCGGCTCGCTGATGGACTGGATGCGCCGTCCTTCCAGTTCGACCTCGTCCTGCGAATCACGCACCCCGGCCGACCCCGTCTCCACGGGGGCGTCCGTGCGTCGCGCACTCTCAAGCTGCGCGGTGCGGCGCTCGCCCTGGGCTGGTTTCAGGATGGCCGGGGCAGCCGCCTTCCCGGGGGAGTCAGCGGCGTGAGGGGGCTCACGGGCAGGCGGGGGGGAGGGAGGGAGCTTCTCGAGCGCGAGCACGTCCGAGATCACTTTCAGACGGGTGAGGGGGCGCGCCGACCGGCTCCATTCGCGGAACGCTGCCTCCGGATGCTCCTTCCGGAAGGACTGCAGGGCCACGACTTCTCGCAGGTCGCTGTTGCTCACCACGGCTCGCCTGCCGCCCCTTCGCAAGAGTGCGCCCACCTGCTCCGCGACGAGCCCGTTGGGATTGCCGGGGAACTCCGCGGTGCGGAGGATGACCGGCAGCTTGCGAGCCGCGGACCGGAGAGCTTCGGCCATCTGACGGCCGAGCCCGCCACCTCGGGGCGAGCGATTGCAGAGCGCCACGAACAGTCCCTGGGCATGGGTCGGGAGGACGACGTCGATGGACGCCTCCGTGCGCGGCTTGACCTTGAATTGATCCGTTGCCCCCAGTTCGTCACCTCCTGCCTCGATGGCCCAGGCCAGCAGGGAGACGATCTCCGCATCCTCTTCAGGGATGGCGCCGTTGAACTTCGCCCGGAAGTCGGTCCACTTCTGGTCCATGGTGGCCTGCTGGACCAGCTTGAGCTCCTCGCCGTCCTTCTTCTTCTTGTCCTCTCCGGGAAGGAGGAGATGTCGAGGCAGCTTTCCGTCCTGGCAGGCCTGCTCCTGGAAGCGACGACAGGCATTGAGCGCATCCCGCACTCGCAGGCCGCTGAACCGCTCGAGGTCGGGGCGAGGAATCGGATAGGTCGGATCCCCGGGGTCCACTTCAAGCCCGTGATGGCTGAGGAGCACGCGCATCCGCTGGGCGACCATGTCCTGCGCGGTCTGCTCCGTGAGCAGATGGTCCAGGGTGACGGGCGCGGGGTCGTTCTCGATGCGGTCGAGCATCGCCCGCGTGAGTTGCTTGCTCATTTCCGTCCAGAAGTCAGACAGGCAGCAGACGACGATGACCGCCGAGGGAACGTTGCCCGCGAAAGCGGCCAGGCTGTTGATGGCACGCCGGAACGACGTCTCCATGCCGGGGTTCTTCTCGAAATCGCTGATGTCCTCGACCTGGTCCACGCAGAGGACCAGCGCCTGCTCCATCGCCCCCATGAGCCTTCCCAGATGGGTAAGCATGCGCATGGGGTCGTTGTCCGCGGTGCGCGGCACGATGTCGCCGAGGACCTGTCGGTCGGCGGGAACCATGTCCTCGCAGCGCAGCCACTGCAGGACCCGGTGGTGGTACTTGGCCTCCCGGCGTTGCAGGTAGATGAGGGCGCGCAGGAGCTGGACGTCAACGTGGCGGAAGAGCGGGTTCTCATGAAGCTCATCCGCCAGTGAGCGGATCATGTCGTGAAGCTCGTGCTCCTCCAGGATGCCTTCGTCGTGGATGAGCGGCTCGAACGCGCTCTTGCAGTACTTCATGAGCGCGTTGGACAGGCGGGTCAGCCCCGTGTCGTCCTCGTCCACGGTCACGTCGTACGTGCGGTCCAGCGTGTCGATGAGGTTCGACAGGATGTACCGGTCGTAGTTGGCGGCATCCACCGTCATGGGGAGGTAGCCGACGTATCCCCGCTTCCGGGAGTGCACGCCGTGGCGGAAGGCGCGGACCAGGTGGGTTTTTCCGCTGCCGGATTCGCCTTTGAGGAGGAACAGCTTGCCGGAGTCGGGGTTCCGCGTGGCGCGCTTCACGAGCCGCTCGAAGGCCTGGCGTGCGGGAACGTTGATGGACTCGACGTCGAAGGGGTCTGGCTTCCAGAACGACTGGGCCTGCTGGACGCTGGCGAAGACCTCGGGGCCATCAGCCAGGAATGCTTGAAGACGCGCGTCGGTGGGCATGGAGGCTCTTTCGGAGGCGGACTAGACGACGACGAAGTGGAAGGTGGCGCCGTAGAAGCGGACCTCGGACTCCGCCACGTCGGCCGGGTTCATCACCGACACGAGGTCCGCGCGGGTCAGCGTCAGATGGCGCTTGCGATTGGCCTCGAGCAGCGCCGAGTCGAAGTCCTCCCGGCGGGTCCATCCAGGCTGCATCGCCTTCCAGACGTGCGAGATGAAGACCTTGTCGTCCCCGAAGCGTCCGGTGGGCAGGGCCCTCGCGACGCGCAGGACGTTCTTCGCGAAGGATGCGGGGTCCGACGGCGGTGTCTCCCGTGGGACTTCGACGGGAACCGTCTGGACGGACTTCTTCGCGGTCTCCGGCGCCTGCTCCTGCAGCACCCACTTCCGCAGGGTCGCCAGTCGCAAGGCCTCCGCGTCCACCCGGGAGGCCCCCACCGCGCGTGCCGCCAGTTGCTCCACGCCGCGCTTCGGATCGCTGACCTCCTGCTCCAGCAGCTTGCCCAGCAGGTGGGCCTGGATGGCTCGCAGGGTGAATTTCTCATTCGTTTCCACGCCCAGCTTCCGCCACATCAGCCGGTCCCGGACCTGGGCCAGCGTCGGGAACTCAGGGCCCTCGACCTGATGCGTGCGCTTGAGCAGCAGGGCCCGCATGCCATCCGCGTTCGATAGCCGTCCCAGCGCCGCCTTGGAGGTCGGTAGGCCCAGGTCCTTCGCGAGCAGGTATTGCTGCCGCACCCGCTTCCAGGTGAGGCCCTTGGGGGAATCCACCCGCAGGAACGTCAAGGCCTGCTGGCGTCCCTGCGCGGTCAGCACCAGCGCGGTGCGGGACCGCTTCTGCACGAGCCCCGCGCCCAGGAGTTGCTCCATCAGGGAGTCGAACCGCTCGTTCCACTCTCCCCGGCTCCAGCGGTGCTCCACGAAGCCATGCAGCGTCTTCGCCAGGTCGTTGCGTGTTCCCGGCTTCTTCTCAGTGCGTGTCGCCAGCCATGCGAGGGCAAGGCCTTGAAGCCGGCTATCGGAGGTGTCGGTATTCATGTCAGCGCTCCCGCTCTGCAAGCTCACGCCTGCGGGCATCGATCAGGGTGTTGAGGGTCTGGAGGATTTCTTCGAGCCGGGGCACCAGGTCGTCTCCGTGGATGCGGTAGACCCAGTAGCCAGCGCGTTGCAGATCCAGGTCCTTGCGCCGGTCGCGCCGGAACCGGTCCCGGTCACTGAAGTGGTAGTAGCCGTCGAGCTCCACCGCGAGCCGCAGCTCCCGGCTCAGGAAGTCCACCACCCACGGGCGAGGTCCTCCTGTGTCGACAGGGGCATTGAGCTTGAAGACGCCTGCCGTGGTCGGGTGCTCCGCGAGCCGGTCGCGGAGATAGGCCTCGTAGGTGCTCCGGACCCTGTCCTCGGACAGGTTGCTCGCGCCGGTATGCGCCGCCAGCGCCACCTCGGCTGCCTGCGCTCGTCGCGTCTCGGAGGCTCCCTGCCGCTCCAGTTCCTCGAGTTTCGCCACCGCCCCCACTGCCGCCGACGCCGGCTCCGGCACCGTCAGCACGCCCTCGCGCACCAGCGCCTTCAGCCGCGTCTCCCCGCCCGCCAGGAACGCCTCCAGCGCCTCGCTGGACACCACGCACGCCACCGCGAGCGACGGCACCGCGCTGCTCAACTTCGCCGCCAGCGTGAGCCCCGGGCACGAGGGCGCGGGCCCCGCGGCCACCCGCGCCACCGGCGCCTTCCCGGGCGGCACCAGCGCATGCAGCGCGCGCAGCCCCGTGCCCGGGTTCTTCTGGAGCGCCGTGCGCACCGCGTCTGGCAATGCCCCGGGCTCCGCCGCCTCCCGGTGAATCACCAGCTCC
Source organism: Corallococcus macrosporus (assembly GCF_017302985.1). Lineage (NCBI taxonomy): Bacteria > Pseudomonadati > Myxococcota > Myxococcia > Myxococcales > Myxococcaceae > Corallococcus > Corallococcus macrosporus. Next base: position 314,813 of record NZ_JAFIMU010000007.1, on the reverse strand, counting down.
CGGCACAGCGCCCAGGTGGCTTCCGGCAACATCGCGGGCGGCGGCACCGCGTCCAACAACACGCGCCGCTCATGCGCTGTCTTTCCCCGGAACACCGGCGTGTGTCTGGGATTCGCCGCCGTCAGGCTGAACGTCGCCAGCGCCTCCGCGTCCGCCCCCAGGTCCCGGGTCGCCGCCAGCGCCCGAGCCCAGCCGAGCGCCGCCGCATGCGGGTCCTCCCCGGAGACCTCCACCACCCCCTGACCGTGCCTCGCGGCCCACTGGTTCCAGAGGCTCCCCCCCAGGGTCTCCGGTCCCTCCAGCACGCTCAGGGTCGCGATGCCCTCCGCCCGGCGCCGGGCCTGGCGGTCCAACGCATCCAGCAGCGCGACCTCTCCCGCCAATGGCAAGCACAACCCCCCGCGAGGGGGATGCCTTCACCGCCCCTCGTGAAGAAAAGCCTGCTCCCCCGGGTCGGGTGAAGACAAGCCCCCCAAAGGAGGTATGGCATTCCGGGAAGGAAGGGACCCGGGTGGGTCTGAAAGGCTTTAGCGTCCCGCGTCGTCGCGGGTTTCCCGACGGAGCAACACGCTCAACCCCGCCGCCGCGAGCGCGGAGACCATGCCCGTCAGGAACGGGGCCTGGGTGCTCCAGGACGCATACATCCAGCCGCTCGCCACCGGACCCACCGTGCGGGCCAGTCCGCCGCACGACTGCGCCAGACCCAGCACGGCGCCCTGCTGCGACGGCGGGGCGACCTGCGAGGCCTGGCTGGAAATCAACGGCTGCAAGAAGCCCGTGCCCACGCCCACCAGCACCACGGCGGCCATCATCGGCACCGCCTGATACGCCACCGCGAGCAGCGCCATGCCGGACGCCATGAGCAGCGCGCCGGTGATGAGCAGCCGGAACTCACCCGCCGCGCGCGACAGCGGACCAATGAGCCCGCCCTGGATGACCATGCCCAGCCCGCCCACCACCGCGAACGTGTAGCCCACTTCCTTGGAGCCCCAGCCCAGCCGCGCCTGCACCAGCAGCGCGAACGCCACCTGCAGTGTGGTCATGGACAGGAAGACGGCGAAGAACAACCCCAGCACCATCCCCAATGCCTTGCGCCGGGACGGGTCCTGCATCGCGGACCAGCGCGACTGGGATTTCGCCGCCACGCGCTTCTCCACCGGGTGCGTCTCCGGCATCGCGACGAGCGCGCCCACGAAGCCCACCAGCGCCAGCCCTCCCGCGAGCAGCGGTGGCACCCAGGGGCCCAGGCCTGAAAACAATCCGCCCAGCGTGGGCCCCAGCACCATGCCCAGGCCGATGCCCGCGCCGATGCGGCCCATGGCCCTCGCGCGCGTCTCTTTCGTCGTCACGTCCGCGAGCGCCGCCTGACACGCGGCGATGTTGCCGGACGTCGCCCCGGCGAGGATGCGCGAGGCGAACAGGAGCGGCAGCATCAGCCGGTAGCTGGCCAGCGCGAACAGCGCCATCGCCACCGCGTTCGCCAGCAGGCTCAGCAGGATGACGGACCTGCGCCCGTGCCGGTCCGAGTACCGCCCGAGCAGCGGCGTGGCCAGGAGCTGCGTGAAGCTGAAACACCCCAGCAGGATGCCCACCGTGCGCGCCGAGCCGCCCATGGACTGCACGTAGAAGGGCAGCATCGGGATGACGATGCCGAAGCCCACCAGGTCCAGGAACACGGTGAGGAACACCACCGCCTCCACCCGGCGCAGCAGGCCCGGCGAGGCGGCGGGAGACGCGCCCACGCTCTCAGCCACCATGGCCCGTCCGGTCCACCGGCAGCGCGTCCGCGTAGGCGCGCAGGATGCGGCCCTCGTCGTAGGCGTACTGGAAGCCCGTGGCCTCCAGGAAGCGCTTGTTGTCCACCACGATGGGGTACCTCAGGTGGTCCGTGGCCCCCACCGACAGCCGGGGGAAGCCCGCGCGGCCCAGCAGCATGGACAGCACCGGCGAGGGCAGCGGCACCGGCGTGCGGCCCGTGCCCCGGATGATGACCGACAGCGGCACCGGCGCGGGCCCCGCGACGTTGAAGATGCCGCGCACCTTCTTCTCCAGCGCCAGTTGCAGCGCCGTCACCACGTCTTCCTCCTGGAGCACGTGGAAGAGCGGGTCGTAGCCCAGCACCATGGGCACGCGCTTGCCGCGCAGCAGGTTCGCGAGCGTGCCCGTGCCCGGCGTGCCCAGCGTGTACACGAGCCGCAGCACCGCGGTGGTGACGTCCGGCATGCGCCACAGCGCCGTCGCCGCGTACAGGTCCGCGGCCACCAGGTCCGCCAATTCCGGGATGGCCTCCAGCGCGCGCGGGGGTTCGTCCTCGGAGTGGTACAGGGGCGAGTCCGGCGCCGCGCCGTAGAACGTGTGCCGGCCCACGAAGAGCACCTGCTTCACGCCGTGCGTCGCGCAGTGGTCGAACAGCGCCTTGGTGCCATCCAGGTTGATGCGGCCGCGCTCGCCGCCGGGCACGGTGAACGCCGTCACCGTGGCCATGTGCACCACCGCCTCCGGCTTCCAGCGGCGGAAGACGTCCTCGGCGGCGCGCTTGCGGACATCCACCGGGTGCACCTGGATGTCCTTGGGCGCGTCCCGCCACGGACGGATGTCGATGCCCGCGACCTCGTGGCCGCCCTCGCGCAGCCGCAGCGCCAGCCTGCGTGCGATGCCGCCGGCGATGCCTGGAATCAACACCCTCATGGCAACAGCCTCCGGGTCCGGCGCAGGTTGCGCTCGGCGCGGTTGTCTTCGATGAGCCGCTGGATGCGGGCCTTCACCTGATCCACGTAGCCCTGGATGACGTGGTCCTCCTCGTCGCCCGTGCCCTCGAAGACGAGCGGCTCGCCGTAGTGGATCTCAAGACCCACCGGCAGCGGGATGGGCAGCAGGTACGGCGTCAGCGGGATGTACGGCATGCCCATCAGCTTCCCTAACGCGTACGCGTTGGTGATGGTGGGGATGGCCGCGCCGCCGCCCAGGAAGGCGAAGGGGATGATGGGCGAGCGCGTCTGGAGCGCCAGCCGGATGAAGCCCGTGCCGAAGTCCACCAGCGAGTAGCGGTCCGGGTAGAGCTTCGCGGTGCCGCGGGCCCCTTCCGGAAAAATCATGAGGAGCCGGTCGTCCTCCAGGAGGCGCACCGCGTGCTCGGGCAGGCCGGTGAACTGGCCGGTGCGGCTGGCCCACAGCGAGGCCACGGGGAACTTGTGGATGAAGCGCTCCACCATGCCCTGGGCGAGCCGGGGCGGATCCATCTCCAGCATCGTGGAGGTGAGCACCATCATCCCGTCCACCGCGACGCCGCCGGAGTGGTTGCCCACCAGCATGCCCCGGCCCGTCTTGGGGATGTGTTGCACGCCGGTGCAGCGCACCCGGAAGTAGTTCCGGTAGAGGAAGGCGAAGAACTCCAGCGCCAGCTTCAGGTGCTTCTTCGAGATGCCGTACGGGTCGACACCGTATTCGTTGAAGGGCAGCTCCAACCGCTCCACCCGCTCTGACAGGGACTCGCTCTGGGGCACGGGGCGCACCGTAGCACCGCGCGGAGGCTTTGCACGGGGAGCCCGCGTCCCCCATTGTGC